>NZ_BAAJMC010000002.1:0-543569 GCF_057551365.1 Colwellia sp. KS18-150
TTTAATTCAAATTATTTTAGACAATCTGAAAACTTCATTTTAAAACGTTAAGTTAGCTTATTTGGTTTACATCAAACGAGATAACTTATCAAAACAGCCAGTTGATTAAGCTTTTTGCTTGAACCCCTTGGAACTGGTTGCGCATTGTAGAGATCTTTTAAATTCACGCAAGCTTTATTTTCAAGAAATAACTTGTTCGAACAACAAACGACCAAATCGTTTAATATTGAGTCGATTCGATTAAGAATAGCTTATGGAAAGGTCATATAATGAGGATAAATATCAATTGTCAGATATTTTTACAGCTGTAGTTAACCTTATAATATGAACAATATCCAAATTTTTCTTTGGAAACAAACCAAAAACGAATATAAATTGAATAAGGTATATCTTTATAGAATTAAGTACAGTCTTTGTTTTTATAAAATTCATACGTATGTTTCAAGTTGTAAATATTTTTTACAATAATATTACATTTACGTACAAAGTTTACTCTTTATTAATTAGCCCCTGCCTTGCAACACCTACTATTAACAGCATTATTACATTTACGTAACAAAAGGCACTAATTTTGCTTATTTATTTCGTCTCGCTATTTTGTGAAATATTTATAAAACTTAAATATAAAACCAAATTAGTGATGAAATAACAATAATCGGAGAAAAAAATGCAACTAAAAAGATCCATATTAGGGAGTCTCATTACATTAGCAGTAACAGCATCAGCTACATCTAGCGTTATTGCCAATGAAATATCAATAGACCGCAGTAAACTAAAAAATTCAGGTAGTGCTGTACAACCCAAACATAATTCAGCTAACTATATCGTTCAACTTAAAGGTCAAACCGCTATTGAGCATGCACAAACATTAGGTGAATTATTACCATCTAATCAACTAGTTGCTAATACAGGCAACCGTTATAATGCTTCCACTCCAGCAATGGCTGCTTATGCTAAAGCACTTGAAAACAAACAAGAGCAAGTAGCCGGTAGTATTGGTTCAATCAATATTCTTCACTCATTCAAGCATACATATAACGGCTTTACCGCCAAATTAGATGCCAAACAAAAAGCACAACTTGAATCTCACCCTGATGTTGTAGGTGTTTGGGAAGATAGACTTGAAATAATAAATACATCTAATACACCTGAGTTCCTAGGTTTAACTGGCCCTGGTGGTCAGCACACTATGAATATTAAAGGTGAAGGCGTAATCATAGGTATCGTTGATACTGGTATCTGGCCTGAAAACCCTAGTTTTGCTGATAATAACTCTTATTCAGATCCTAGTGAACTTGGATGGCAAGGTGCATGTGATACAGGTACTGATGAAACATTCGAATGTAATAACAAGCTTATTGGTGCTCGTTATTTCAAATCAAGCTTTGAAAGTGTATACGATGTTCAGTATGAACTAGGTGAATTTGACTCTCCACGTGATGCTGATGGCCATGGTAGTCATACCGCTAGTACTGCTGGTGGTAATGAAGCCGTTAATGCTGTTCTATCCGGTGCTCCAGCGGGCATTGTTTCTGGTATGGCGCCTCGCGCTCGTATTGCTGCCTATAAAGCATGTTGGAATAGTGATTATGTTAATCCTGAAGGTGGCGATGAAGCCGGTTGTTTCTATGGTGATACCATGGCTGCAATTGATGCAGCTGTTGTTGATGGTGTCGATGTTATTAATTACTCAATTGGTGGTAGTAGAGACGATTTAACCATTCCTTCTACAGCTGCTATGTTAACTGCTGCCGAAGCAGGTGTATTTGTAGCTGTATCTGCTGGTAATAGCGGACCAGATGCAGAAACTGTTGGCACACCAGCACCATGGGTGACTAGTGTTGCAGCTTCTACTTATAATGGTACTTCAGTACTTATTGGTAAAGCATTAAGTGTTGATAGCGGCTCTGAGGATATTGCTGGTAGTTCATTAATGTCTATTCCTGCAGATATTGCACCTGCAGCAAATGGCTTATCTGGTGAGTTAGTTCTTGCTCAGCCACTAGAAGCATGTAATGAAGATCCATTGACAAATGGGGCAGAGTTAGCCGGTAAAATCGCATTAATTGCTCGTGGCTCTTGTGCATTTACAGAAAAATTTAATAATGCACAAAGTGAAGGTGCTATTGGCGTAATTGTCTATACTTATGATGGTACTACACCATTTTCAATGGGCGGAGATCCAGCAACAATTCCTGGTTCAATGGTTTCATTTGATGATGGTCAAGCATTATCGGCAAGTATTGCAGATGCTATGACTTCTGTTACATTTACAGATCATGCTGTTTCGGGCGAAGCTGAAGAAGTAGGCAATACAATTGCTTCTTTCTCTTCACGTGGACCTAACTTAAACACTTATGACATTATCAAGCCTGATATAACCGCTCCTGGTGTTAAGATTTTAGCAGCAACAACTTCTGCTCCAATGTTTGGAACTCAAGGAGAGACCTTTAAATATTTACAAGGTACTTCAATGTCTAGCCCACATATCGCGGGTATGGCAGCATTATTTAAAGAATCAAATAGCAATTGGACTCCGGCTCAAATAAAATCAGCTATGATGACTACTGCTCGTCAAAACCTGACTAAAGAAGATGGTAGCACTCCTGCTGATCCATACGATTTTGGTGCAGGTCATATCGACCCAGTATCAGCTATGGATCCTGGTTTATTATTTGATGCTAATATCGGTGATTACTTAGCTTTCATGTGTGGTCAAGACGAAGATGCTTTTGTTGAAGCTCGTGGTACTTCTTGTGCTGAGTTAGAAGCTTTAGGTCATAGCGAAGACGGTAGCCAATTGAATATAGCTTCAATTGCAATTGCTGAATTACTAACACCTGAAACTATTTTCAGAACGGTATCAAACGCAACAAATCAAGCGTCTGAATATACTGCAACTATTGAAGCTCCAATGGGATTTGATGTTTCAATTGCTACCTTCGATAGCAATGGCGATGAAACACCAGTTGCTACTTTAGATGTTGAAGCTAATGGCAGTGCAGGATTTGGTGTAACCTTTACACAAAATGAAGCTGTTGAAGTGAACACATGGCAGTTTGGTGCTATTACTTGGAGTGATGCTGCAGGCCATGTAGTGCGTATTCCTCTAGCTATCAAAGCTATTCCTACCGTTAAAATAGTAGTGCCACCTTCTGTTTCTGGTGAAATGAGTCGTGGTCGCTATAGCTTCCCTGTTGAAATGCTTTATTCTGGCTCTACGTCAATGGATTATGCTGGTTTAGTTGCCCCATTTGGAGCCCCAGGTGAAGTAGCTCAAGATCCTGACTCTGACTATGCGTTTAATGAAGATGGATTAGGCTTCCATGGATTCTTAATTCCAGAAGGTACTAAAGTCGCTCGTTTTAGCTTACGTGATGGCTTAGTTGATGCTGAAAATGCAGATTTAGACTTATATGTTTACCGCTGTGAAGGTTGGAGTTGTTCATTAGTTGGTCAATCATTTAATGGTGGTTCAAACGAAGATGTGATCTTAACTGACCCTGAGCCAGCCGCTAACGGTGGTGCAGGCGATTTATATATCACGTTTGTTCATGGCTGGTCATTAGCTGGTGAAGCAACAACTAATTACACTATGATGGGCTGGATTGCAGATCAAGCGGAAAGTACTACTCGAATCAGATCAAGTCGTCGAGCTATAGAAGGTCGTTACAACTACACCTCAATTTCTACAAGTGGCTTATTACCTGGAATGGTTTATATGGGTGGCATTAGCTATTACAACGATGAAGGTGAGAAAGAAGGTACTACAGTACTGGAATTAGTTAACCCTTAATAAGTTATTTAGTCAATTAGCTTAGCTAATTGACTAAAGCTTTTAAAAGCCACCTTAGGGTGGCTTTTTATTTTCATAATCTACTCAACCCTCTCTTATAAATGCTTCTCTTAATGGTTACAACAACTTCATGTTCAGTAAATCTACAGAGCAATTGAAAAGTCTAAGCTTTTAGGAAGTTGTGTGAGTGACTATACTTTATTAGAAGCAAAGATTAGTGCTATTCGTTAATAGTTATTGAAGATGACTTTCAAAGATTAATTAGTTAATGTCAGTTTCAAGTTATTACAGACCAAAGGCTAACGACTAGATACAAAAATATCGCGTTGTGGGATTATTTAGCAGGTATTGCTAATTAACTAGCTCAATCCGCCTCAATCTAAGCTTGTGGCTTGTGGCTTGTGGCTTGTGGCTTGTGGCTTGTGGCTTGTGGCTTGTGGCTTGTGGCTTGTGGCTTGTGGCTTGTGGCTTGTGGCTTGTGGCTTGTGGCTTGTGGCTTGTGGCTTGTAAAATGAAAAAAAAGACTTTACCTATGTAAAGCCTTTTTCAAAAGTATCTCTAAATAAATTATTTACTTACTTTACGACGAGCAGCAAAAGCAACCAAACCAGTTAGTAATAATACTAAAGCACTTGGCTCAGGAATAACCGAGGCTTCTCCAAAGTATACATCATCAAAATATGCAACAAAACCTGCAGGATCTACATTAGGATCAAATACAGCAACTTCGCCATCATCAAAACCGGCTTCTATTACGCCATTATAAGCCCAAGGATAAAAGATAAAGTCATCATTTAAATCAAATGATAAATATTGAATACCTGCATATAAGTCCATAGGATCAAATTCAGCAAAAAATTGATCTCCAAATTCATTATCAATTGGATCAGGATCTTCCATGTCCCAACCAAGAAGACTAAATTCTTCAAAAGAATAAACGGTATTTAAAAATCCAAATTCCTCTGAAGGAACCGTATTTATTGTAATTGAACCAATTACACCATCTAAATCAGAAATGATGTCTTGTGTGATCAAAGCGGAATTAGCTGCTCCAGAAACAGCTAATGAAAGTGCTAAAACAACGCGTAAAACTAATTTATTCAACATGTTACTTCCTATTCTATTTGTTATTAATATTAAACTGCAAAATATATTGCGACAACAAGATAAAGCAATAATTGTTCCTAGATTATTTTTACATTAAAAACCATACAGTTAACAAAAAAAACATACAAGGTGCACATTTAATTAACATACTTATATATATGTGTAAAAAAACATGACACTCATCAACCACATCATTTTTGATTGAGCAAGTTGCTGATAAAGCTATTCATTATCATGTTTTGTAAAATCAGCATCATTCTTATTATCACCAACAACATGCTCTAGCTTGATTTCTTTTACCGATCTAAAAGTAGTTACAGGCCCTGAGCAAGCATAAAGTACAAAAACCCCCATTAATAATTCAGCAGGGCTAGATGCAACAATAACGAAAACAAGTACGATAAGTAATACGGCAATAAAGTTAACTTTACCTTTCCAATCGACTTCTTTAAAGCTGTTATACCTAAAATTACTCACCATTAATAAGCCACTAATAATGGTAGTAATGCCCATAATAAATCCATAATCATGACCATTTAACTGATACTCACTGCCCACCCAAATAGTACTTGCAATAACTCCTGCCGCTGCAGGGCTGGCTAAACCTTGAAAATAACGCTTATCAGCAACCCCTACTTGGGTATTAAAACGCGCTAATCGTAGAGCGGCAGCAGCAACAAATACAAAAGCGGCTAACCAACCAAATTTCCCTAAATCTGAAAGAGCCCAGTTATAAGCAATAATGCCAGGGGCGATACCAAAAGAAACCATATCCGCCATTGAGTCATATTCTGCGCCAAACTCACTTTGGGTATTAGTCATTCTCGCAACACGACCATCTAAGCCATCGAAGATCATCGCGATAAAAATAGCTATAGCTGCACTTTCAAAATGTCCATTCATTGAAGAAACAACGGCATAAAAGCCAGAGAATAGCCCTGCCGTAGTTAATAAATTGGGAAGTAAGTAAATTCCTTTGGTGTTCGAGTTATCTAAATTTTGTTTATTTGTCATAACTTATTTGTCATAAAGAGTAAAAACTAATTGAATATATGGGTAATTTACCATAAGTTGAATTTATAGGTATAGTGCTCTTATACTTAAGTCATTAACTTGCAATAAAGGAAATATTATGAATATTCGCCATTCAGCTTCCATACTTGTATTGGCAGCTGTGATTTTTAGCTCGAATGTCATAGCCAAAAACATTTCTATTTACCGTTGGGTGGATGAGAATAATGTTGTCCATTTTAGTCAACACCAGCCAAAAGATGATAAATATTCACAGTTAACTACTTTTGCCTCATACGAAACTAAATCTCAGCAGCAAACTCAGCAGCCAAGTGCCTTACCTTCAGTGAAAGAGCAAATTACTGAACATGAGAAGGCTCAGGCAGAAATAAAAGCCAAAAATAAAGAAATTACTGCCAGTAATTGCAAAGCAGCTCAACTGAATATAAAAATGTTGAATTCTTTTAATCAGGTGATGACAACTGGCGATGATGGAAAAAATAGAGTATTAACCGATGAAGAGAAAGAAGACCAACTTGAGCTTAGTCAGAAACATATAGATCTATACTGCGATCAAGAATAAATTCCAAGTAACGTATTAATAAAGGCCGTCAATATGAATATATTGACGGCCTTTTATTTTACTGAAAAACTAAACTATCGTTTTCGATATCAATATTAATACAAGTGCCTGCTCGATACTCTCCCGCGAGTAGCTTTTGCGCTAATGGATTTTCAAGGCCTTGCTGTATCGCACGTTTTAAAGGGCGGGCTCCAAAAACTGGGTCAAAACCCGCTTGTGCAATCAAAGTTAACGCTTGTTGACTAACTTTCAACTCTAACTCTTGCTCAGCTAAACGTGCCGACAACTCTTGTATTTGTATCTTTGCAATTTTTTCTATTTGTTGCTCAGCTAATGGATGAAACACTACTGATTCATCAATACGATTGATAAACTCAGGCTTAAATTGGTGGGAAACCTCCCTCATCACTTGTGTTTTCATTTGTTGATATTGGCTATCGTCACTAAACTCTTGAATAATGTCAGAGCCAATGTTCGACGTCATAATAATAACCGTATTCTTAAAGTCTACCGTTCGTCCTTGGCCATCAGTTAGGCGGCCATCATCAAGCACTTGTAGTAAAATATTAAAAACATCACTATGAGCTTTTTCTACTTCATCCAATAAAATAACAGAATAAGGTTTCCGGCGCACAGCTTCGGTTAAATACCCTCCCTCTTCATAGCCAACATAACCAGGGGGAGCACCAACTAGACGAGCAACAGAGTGCTTTTCCATAAATTCAGACATATCTATACGGATGAGTGAATCTTCACTGTCAAAAAGAAAGTATGCTAAAGCTTTCGTCAGCTCCGTTTTACCTACCCCGGTAGGCCCTAAAAATAAGAAAGAGCCAATAGGTTGATTTGGATCCGCTAATCCTGCTCTTGAGCGTCTAATTGCATTAGATACTGAAGTTACTGCTTCTGATTGCCCTATGACTCGTTGATGAAGCTCATTTTCCATATTCAATAATTTGTCGCGTTCTTGCTCTAGCATTTTTGCAACAGGTATGCCGGTAGCACGACTTAATACATCAGCTATTTCAACATCGGTTACCTTGTTAGCCAGCAAACTCATTTCTTGCATTTCGGCTTGGCTAGCAAGATCTAATTGCTTTTCAAGCTCTGGTAACCTGCCATATTGTAATTCAGACATGCGATTTAAATCACCACTTCGACGTGCTGCTTCAAGATCAATCCGCGCTTGCTCTAGTTCTTCTTTTATCGTTTGTGTACCATATAAAGCTGCTTTTTCAGTTGTCCAAACTTCATCTAGTTCATCATATTGCTTTTGCTTTTCGTTTATTTTTTCTGAAATCTCCGCTAATCGCTTTTTAGAAGCGTCATCAGAGTCTTTTTCAAGCGCTTTTTGTTCAAGCTTTAATTGAATAAGGCGACGCTCTAATCGATCTAAATCTTCTGGCTTAGAGTCCATTTGCAAACGAATGCTTGAAGCGGCCTCATCGATTAAATCAATCGCTTTATCAGGTAATTGCCTGTCACTAATGTAACGATGAGATAAGTTAGCAGCCGCTACGATAGCAGGATCGGTTATATTGACAGAGTGATGTAACTCATAACGCTCTTTTAAGCCCCGTAATATGGCCACGGTATCTTCAACACTGGGCTCATCAACGAGTACTTTTTGAAAACGACGCTCTAACGCCGCATCTTTTTCAATATATTGACGATATTCGTCTAATGTAGTTGCCCCAACACAATGAAGATCTCCTCTGGCTAGGGCTGGTTTTAACATGTTTCCAGCATCCATAGCCCCATCCGTTTTACCAGCACCAACCATAGTGTGTAGTTCGTCGATAAATAAAATCACTTGCCCTTCTTCTTTGGCAAGCTCATTCAGTACCGCTTTTAGACGCTCTTCAAATTCACCACGATATTTTGCACCAGCAACCAGAGCTCCCATATCTAAAGACAATACACGCTTATTTTTCAAGCCTTCAGGGACTTCATGATCAACAATTCTCTGTGCCAGCCCTTCTACTATCGCAGTTTTACCAACGCCCGGTTGACCTATTAAAACCGGATTGTTTTTAGTACGTCGCTGTAATACTTGTAAAGTACGACGAATTTCATCGTCACGACCAATGACGGGATCAAGCTTGCCTTGTTCAGCACGCTCTGTTAAATCAACGGTAAATTTTTGCAATGCTTGTCGAACATCTTCAGCATTTTGTTCTTCAACTTTCTGGCCACCTCTAATGTGTTTTATAGCGGCTTTAATACGTGCTTGATTGGCACCAAGTGAAGTGATAATTCTGCCTAACTCGCCTTTGTCTTCAATTGAAGCTAATAAGAACATTTCTGAAGAAATGTATTTATCTGACATTTTTTGAGCATGCTTGTCACATAAGTTTAATAATTTTCCAGAAGCAGAAGATAATTGCACATCACCATCATGGTCATTTATTTGTGCTAATGACTCTAAAGCTTGCTCAATTTTAAGTCGCAAAGTCTGAACATCGATGCCTGCACTTTTAAGTAATGGAATAATAGAATTTCCATTTTGATTTAATAGCGCCAACATCAAATGTATTGGCTCGATAAATTGATGATCACGACCTAATGCTAGCGATTGCGCATCAGCAATAGATTCTTGAAAAGATTGGGTAAAACGGTCTAAACGCATATATAGTCTCCTGCCATGTTACTGGTCTTATGAATTTGTTAACTATTAGATTAGGACGACTTAATGATTTTTCAATAGGAAGATGAATACTAGTTTGATTTACAATAATAAAATGCTTGGTGTTACATCAAGTATTCATACAAATTAAACTAACCATGCGCCCTGTTTTATTTTCTTTTCGATACGAGTAATATTTTTCAACATTATTAAAAGTGCATTCAGGCGAACTAACTATATGAGTAACGCCCATTTGAGTAAGTTGAATTTTAGCAATTTCATGTAGATCTGCTAAATATTTATTTTCCGATTGTTGTTTAAAAGCTTTAGAAAATACAGGATTTTGATTGCTAAATGTATCAAAAACGTCCTTGCCTACTTCAAAGGCATTATTACCAATGCATGGCCCTAGCCATGCGTAAATATCTTCAGCGTTGCTCTTCATTTCAATAATAGTGTTAGTGATTATATTCGAAGCTAAAGGTCGCCAACCACCGTGAATGGCGGCTACTTCTTTGCCATCACTTGATGATAATAAAATAGGTAGGCAGTCTGCTGTCATCACCGCTAAACAAATATTCTTTTTGTAGGTTATAGCCGCATCAGCTATTAATGGTTTTAGGGATAACTGGTCAACTGTTACGACATCACTGCCATGAACTTGCTCTAGCCATTGAATTTGAGTATTAGTGGGAAGTAAGCTTTGCAAAAACTGGCGGTTTTTCGCCACGTTTTCTGGTTGGTCGCCAACATGAAAGCCTAAATTAAAAGCATTGTACGGAGAATGTTCTTTGCGATCATTAAGAAAAGGTGAAAAGCGATTTGTTTGAATAGCTAATACCTTACTTTCAATTTCGTTTGGCTGTGGTGATAAGCTATCAGATAGCGAAAAAGTAACAAACTCAATAGCTGAATTTGCTACCTTTTTATTTTGAAGAATTGGCTTAATACTCTTCTTCAGCATTAAGTTTAGTATCTTGCTGTAAGACTTCAATCAACTCAACAAAGTCTTCTGGTAACTCTGCATGCCAAGTCATCAACTCACCTGAAATAGGATGATATAAAGACAACATTGCTGCATGTAATGCTTGTCTCTTAAAGCTGCGTAACTTTGTTAATAGCTCAGGCGTTGCATTTTTAGGAGGTCTAGGTCGGCCACCATAAACAGGGTCTCCCACTAATGGATGAGTAACATGTGCCATATGTACTCTGATTTGATGAGTTCGCCCCGTTTCAAGACGTAAACGTAAACGCGTATGTAAGCGAAATTTTTCTAATACGCGGTAGTGAGTTACAGAAGGTCTACCTGAAAAAGTCACGGCCATATGCGTACGTTTGGTTGGATGTCTGCCAATAGGCTCGTCAACAACACCGCCTGCAGTCATTAATCCATTAGCAACCGCTTCGTATTCACGGGTAATTTCCCTAAGTTGTAATGCTTCTACAAGATTCGTTTGTGCAGCAATCGTTTTTGCTACCACCATCAAACCAGTAGTGTCCTTATCCAGACGATGTACAATTCCTGCTCGTGGTACTACATCTAAATCTGGACAATGATGTAGCAAAGCATTTAACACTGTGCCATCAGGGTTTCCTGCACCGGGATGTACCACCAAGCCCGCAGGTTTGTTAATCACTAAAATGTCATCATCTTCGTATACAATGTTTAGCTCAATATTTTGTGCTTCAAATCGTTGCTCTGACTCTACTTCGGCATTAATAGTAATTATTTCACCTCCGTACATTTTCTCACGCGCGCGGGTTAATACCTCTCCGTTAACAGTTACACTGCCTGCTAAAATCCACTCTTTTAGTCGAGAACGTGAATAATCAGGAAACATTTGCGCAATTGTTTGGTCTAAGCGTTTACCTAAACATGATTCAGGAACAGTATCTTTATGTTGAATAATTTCAGCCATTAAACTCTCTTTCAATTTTTTAACATTGGCAAGTCATTGTACTAGCGAAAGTGCTAGGTTAGAATGCCTATCGTCTTTGTGATAGCAAATGATGGTGTTCATCTTTGTTACAACAAGTATATGAGTTCATTTTACCCTTTTTATTAGGGGCTTTCATACTTATTTAATTTCAAATATCGTATATATAGGTTTAACTGCAGATTCTATGGAAAAATTAACAATAAAAATATTATTCACAGCGCTAGTATTCATGTTAGCGGGTTGCTCTTCTTCAGACGAAGATCTTGATAAGGTTCCTGATAAATCAGCTCAAGCCTTATTTGTGGATGCAAGAGCTTCACTTGATAATGGTTTATACCAAAAAGCCATACAAATATTGAGTGCTATAGATTCTCGTTTCCCTTTTGGGCCTATTTCACATCAAGTACAGCTAGATTTAATATACGCATATTACAAAGTAGGTGATTCCGCTCAAGGTATCGCTTTAACAGATAGGTTTTTACGTTTAAATCCTAATAACCCTAATGTGGATTATGTTTATTACATGCGAGCGTTAATTAATTTATCTACTGAAGAAAATCTATTTCAGGACATGGCGGGTATAGATCGCTCTGATAGAGATCCAACCGCTTCTCGTGATGCTTTTAATGATTTCAAACGCATAGTCACTGACTTTCCTGACAGCAAATATGCTGCAGATGCACGTAAGCGCATGATCGCAATTAAATCTCGTTTAGCACAGTATGAGATATCCGTTGCTAAATTTTACCTTAAACGTGAAGCCTATGCTTCTGCCGCAAACAGAGGGCGTTATGTAGTTGAGTATTTTTCACCGAGCCCAGAAGTTGAGCCTGCACTAGAGATAATGATTGAGTGTTATGAAGTATTAGGCCTAACTGATTTGAAGAAAAATGCCTTACAAGTACTTGCAGCAAATTATCCTAACAACTCATTAGTTAATTAATTTACTAACAAAACCTATAGTATAGCGAGTTATAAACTAGGTAACTCGCTACATTTAATCGCTATATTGCTTCTTGGTTTTCTTCTGAGGTACGAATTCGAATTACTCGCTCGACATCGGTAATAAAAATTTTACCATCACCTATTTTCCCCGTTTGAGCTGACTCAAGAATAGCAGCGACGCAACGCTCAACAGTATCTTTAGCCACAACAATTTCTATTTTCACTTTAGGTAAAAAATCCACCATATACTCAGCACCACGATATAGCTCAGTATGTCCTTTTTGCCTACCGAAACCTTTGACTTCTGAAACTGTCATCCCAGTAATGCCAATTTCCCCTAATGCTTCTCGAACATCATCCATTTTGAAAGGTTTGATGATTGCTTCTATTTTTTTCATCGCATTTATCTCATTAAGCTGTAATTAACTTTATTACAGCCTGTTTAACGGTAATTATCAATATCCAACAAGGCTTTTATTTTGTTAAACTAAGGCTTTAATAATATTTTCACCGTAGGAAGCTTTATGGATCCGCAAGCAATCATTGATGAAATGAAAGTTTTACCCAACATTGATATTCAATTTGAAATAAGGCGTCGTATTGATTTTATCAAACAAACTTTAATTCAATCTAAGTTACGCAATTTAGTTTTAGGGATTAGTGGTGGCATTGATTCTTCAACTTGTGGTCGTCTTGCACAGCTTGCTATTGATGAATTAAATGAAACCTCTTCAGATAAATATCAATTTATTGCCGTTCGTTTACCATTTGGCATACAAGCTGATGAAGAAGATGCCCAACAAGCTTTAAACTTTATTCAGCCTAGTCATTGTGTCACTACCAATATCTTAGCTGGAGCTAACGGTATTCATAATGAAGTTATTGATGCACTTTCTAATGCCGATTTATTATCCGCTTCTGATGCGCAGATAGATTTTTCAAAAGGAAATGTTAAAGCCCGAACTCGTATGGTATCTCAATATCATATTGCCGGTATTTTAGGAGGATTAGTGATAGGTACAGATCATAGTGCTGAAAACATAACTGGCTTTTTCACTAAATGGGGTGACGGTGCTTGTGATTTAGCCCCCCTCTTCGGTTTGTCCAAACGCCAAGTTAGAAAGTTAGCCAAATCATTAGGTGCTCCAGCCATTTTAGTTGAGAAAGCGCCAACAGCTGATTTAGAGGATTTAGAACCAGGCAAAACTGACGAAGACGCTTTAGGTATTACTTATGATCAACTTGATGACTTTCTAGAGGGTAAACCTGTTACTCAAGACATAAGTACACATATCATTAATATATATTTGAAAACTCAACATAAACGCCAACCAATCCCTACTATTTACGATTAGCGCTGATCATAAATCTAATTATTTCATAGAAAAATCCATTTTTTTTAACTATACCTAATTTACACGGACGTTAAAATAAAATGGATTTTTATGCGTACTCACTTATTCGTTAATAAAATTAGAGCACCTTTCAATAAGGCTAAAATTACTGCCTTTACACTCATTGAATTGATGGTTTCAATTTCAGTTACTTCAATCCTCGCAGCTATCGCTATTCCAAACTATAGTGATTTCATTGTGCAGATGCGTGTTGATAATGAGATTTCACAATTACATCGCATATTATTACTAACAAGAAATAGCGCGATTAACTCTGGCAGTAAAGCTATTTTATGCCCCTTAGATGACAATTCTCAATGTACTACCCAATGGCAAAATGAATTAAGTGTCTTTATTGATAGTAATAATAATAAACAATTTGATGCGAATATAAATGAACAAATTATCAGTATTAAAGAAGCCATATTTTCAGATGATACTTTAGTATATGGCCAAGGTAGGGATAAAATCACTTTTAAGCCGACAGGACACCTTAGCGGCTTAGCTAACGGTACTTTTAAATATTGTCCTAAAATTTTAAAGCATAGAGCAAGGGGAATAGTAGTCGCACGCTCTGGTAGATTGTATCAATCTAGAGATATTAATAATGATGGTATTGAAGAAAATAGAAGCTATAAAAAAATCACTTGTAATTGAAAGCCCCATCATTAACTGTTTAAAAATGCAGCACTAGCGAGTTCAAAGATAAAATGCTATAAAGGGTAAAGTCCAAGTAGTATTTTATGGGTCATATTATGGGTTGTATTCAAGGAAACAAACATTTCATTGCTTCTCCAAGCACTTCAAAATCAAAAAAAAACCAAGGATTTACTTTACTTGAGTTATTAGTAGCTATTGCCGTTGTTGGTATTATCACTGCAATTGCGTTACCAAGCTTAAATAATTTCATGGTAAAAATGCGCGTTGATAATGAAATAACTGAACTACAGCGTTTATTATTAACCGCAAGAAACATGGCGATTAATACCGGTAAAAATACCACGGTTTGTCCGCTGGATAATGGTGTATGTACCGCTAACTGGGGTGATGAAATAAGTGTTTTTACTAATGGCAGTAACACTTTTGAAAATAATCAATATATAGTCACCGCTGATGCTTTAACAGATACCTTAGTTAAAGTTAAAAGTGCGATAAATACAGGCGATAGAATGCAATTTGCTAATGCTAGTGTTGTTTATACTCCTTCAGGACAATTAAACACTGCTAGTGGAACATTTAGCTTTTGCCCTCAAGGAGAGGATGATGAATCTAGAGGCGTAACACTTGCTTTGTCAGGCAGAAGTTATCTGAGTACAGATATTGACGATGACGGTAAAGATGAAGATAGAAACGGTAACGATATAGTCTGTATTTAAATTGATATAATTTTGCGCTTAGAGGACTTCACCTGTTAAGCGCAAAAATCAACTACTTATCTGGGTAACTCTTTATCCATAGTGCGTGCTCTAGCATCTCTAAAATCATCTTCTTCTAAAACACATTCCTTAGCTCGATAAATATTAGCTTCTTTCTGCGTCTCTATCACAACAATTTCTTGGCCGACAATAGTTTGTCTTAAGCTTTTCAAAAGAGAAGGTTTTACTAACCATAAGCTAATAGTTTCTCCGCCACCGACTAGTTGTACAAAACACTTAGCATTAACACTTTTTTCATCCGCTAAAGGCACCTTTTTTGTACTAGCTGAGCTATTTGCCACACTATGTACACTAACTATCAGTGTAAATAATAAGGAAGTTACTTGTATTACCCTGTTCATATTATTTCTCCCAACAAGCAGCAGGTGTTTTCACACCTGTGTGATTTAAGGTAAGTGATGTACAGCCTGAATCACTCACTTGCGACAGCTGAGCTGTAGCTGTTAGTACAAAGCCCTGACCGCCATCCGTTAACGCAGCATCAATACTGTAGTTTCCTGATTCTGTGATATAAGGATCATTAGCCATCCCTAAATCTGTCATATCATCAGTATATGAACGAAAATCAATAAAACCTTGCTCTTCAATATTAGCCAAACGTAATAACTCTCTTTGCCCTTCACTACGGTTAGAACGAGTAACAAAGTCAGTATAAGAAGGGTAAGCAATCCCAGCTAAAATACCGACAATGGCGACTGCGATTAATAGCTCTATCAAACTAAAGCCTTTTTGTTTCCTTTGCTGATTTTGTTTATTAACAAAATTCATATTACACATTATTGATTATCCTCTGTTACATACAAATAAGTACGCATAGCATCCATATTAAAACCAATATTGATCATTCTTCTGCCAACAATTAAATTACCAACTGCATCATCTTCAGTATTGGCATCACCATCATCATGAGGAATTACAATAAGTGTTGGGGAGCCTGAAAATTGCTCACCTATAGGAATAATATTATCTGCACGAGCGCCATCTTCAACTGTCCAGTTAAACTTGTATGTCCCTTGGGCTAGATCAACACCATACAACCAACCTTGCCCATTAGGTAACTCACAACCTTCAACATTATTATCTAACGTTGGTGGTGTAAATGTAGTGAAATACACGACATTATTTATGGTTATACTTTTTGAAGTACTTTTTTCGCCTTCTTGCGTTAAACTATAATACCAACCGGATTTTTCACTAACGGCAACTGATAGAGCTTGAAGGCCTTCAGGGCTTACATTCCCAAAAGGATCATTTGTAAAGTTATATAAATTACTGAGGATGACTGCGCTAGGTATTGGCCCTTCTTCACTGCCATCAAATGATCTAGTAACAATATTTTTATCCTTGATCATAAAAAACATATCATCAGTGTCTTCCCCTAAAGGATTAGATCTGTCTCCACTACCTAACAATACAGCCTCATAGGGGATTTCTTGATGTACTATCACGTTTGAGGTCTCACCATCAACAGTAATTTGCTCTTCCAAGGTTTCGGTAATAAAAGTTCTCACAATGTCTGGCTCACTAAAAAAGCGCCTATCTGTTGGATTGGTATCACCACCAAGACTTGCAAGTTTAAAGACCGTCCAAGGTGTTTCTCCATTAGGGCTATCTCCAGGCATATCAACCCGCCAGACATTACCACCAGTATCACCAGTATACAATCTATCGACTAACCCATCTGAGTCACTATCTAGGGTAGCTATTCTAGAAGGAATGCTGTCAGTACCTGAGAAAGTTGTAGTACCATTTTCAGGCTCTAGAGACCATAATAATGCCCCTGTTTCAGCATCAACCATATAAACAGCTTTACCAACATTATCCTCTCCGCCTATACCTGCGTTATCCTTAGAAATATCGTAACCACCACCAAAGAACAGTACCGGCTTCGCGGCGCCGTCAACAATATTTAATTTAGAATAAGCCACCTTAGGCTGAGACCATGATTGTCCCATTGCTGAGAAATCATCCATTGATGCATCAATATGCCACATTAAGCTTGGCGCGTTAGGGTTACTAATATCTACTGCGTAATACGATGTGCCCCCTCGACGTAAACCAAAAAATATCCAAACTTTATCACCTGTTTCAATTTCACCATTGCCATCTTTATCATCTATATATGAAGTGATACTACCATCGATACCATAAACTTTATCATCGGTTGAATAATTATCACGGAGCTTTTTAATATTAGAAAAAAATTCTTTTGGCATAATTGCCCAGGTTTCATCTACCGTCTCACCTGAATCTTTAAACATATGTAAGGCACCAGAGTTAGTACCTATAACGATTTGTATTTGATCACCATAATTAACCACTAATGGTTTTGAGTGTAACGGGTCACCAAAAACATCGTAACGCATATCATCACGTTCTCCGTCCTCATCCTCATCATCAACATCAATACCTAAATTCCAATTAAAGTATTCAAGGGCATCATCAACATCAATACCAACCAAATCAGCAAAGGCCTGTTCATTACCATCTAAAGCATCTTCATTTAATAAAGCAAGAGCACCGTTATTTCCAATATCACTATAAATAACTCTGTTGGTCTTTTTACGTAACATATCAGCTACGCCACCTTCAGATACTTGATCACCATCCTCTTGACTCGACCAAAAACTTGTCACTTCATCTGAGAAATGACCTGAGTCAGAGTTAATGGCAGGGTTACCATTTTTACCTTGTTGTTCACCACTAACTACTTTGTATTTTTTTAGGTTCCCTTGCCATCTTGGGCCTCTATCAGGCTGAAACATACCATAGTAAACAGCATCCAATGTTTCTGTTCTGTCAAAGTTATTTGCTGCAACAGATGCAGAAGTTAAACTGTCGTTACTGGGCTCTAAATTGGCTAATACATTAGTTAAAGCTGCCGTTAAACTAGCGGTATCTGTTGCTTTAAAGTATTTTCCACCACCGAGGTCAGCAGCCCTTTGTAATAACGGCTCGGCATCATCAGCACCGCTACTAAAACCGATAGTGTAGGTAGCAACAGTTTGTTTGCCATCAATATCAGAATTAAGGTCATTATTATTCATCCATTCTGCTAAAGCAGCTAAATAATTTCCGTCAAACTCCTCACCCATTTCATCTTGATCTGCTTCAGGCATCGCAATGATTGAATCATTTGCCGCCAAGTCTCTGGTTGGCTCTCCATCAGTTATGATAATAACGTAAGCTTTATCACTACAAGAGCTAAAAGGGGATATATACACTTTGTCAGCCGACTCTATACTCGTATCTCTCGGAGGAGTATTCGCCACATAACTATTTCGATCACTATCATTATCACCGAAATCTACACTCTTACCGGCAAAGTAACGTGATGCTTCATATAAAGTTTCACATAAAGGGGTATTTGTCTCAGCATCAAGGCTGTTATTTACTAAGTCTAAAATGGCTTCTCGGTTAACTACATTAGACTCTTTAATACCGAAAACAATTCGACCGCCGTCACGTACATTTTCACCACTATGATTATGGTTAAAAATTTGTAAACCAAAATCAACATTAGGCGATGAGTTTATTAAATTAGTGACACTTTCTTGTGCAATATCAATACGATCTTTACTAACGGTTGGAATATTAGGGTTGTGATACCAACGCAGATAGTTATCACTATACAAGGTAACTAAAGAGCCAGACCATTCAACATTACTATCTTCAGCATCAGCAGTATAAAATACTGGAGTATCTGCATCACCTTCACCGTCAATTGGGTAACCAGCAGGTAAGCCAACAGCCGCCCCACCACTTAAGTAATTTTTATTATTGTTGTTAGCAGCATCCACATCATCTTGACAATCAGTAATAACAATATTACTACCGTCATTAGCATCAAGTTCTGTCCAGCGCCCTGAATTTCCTTGAAATTGATAATCTCTAACATGTCCGGTATAAAAACCATACTTATCGATAATATCTTGGGCAACTTTACAATTACTAATGTCAATAGGGTATTTACGCAGTTCATTAGTGTCATCAGCAATAGGTATATCGCTAATTTCCACCTCTCCTCTAGTGTAATAAATATATTCTGTACCGATTTTAGTATAACCAGGCACAGCATCATAATTTGTTAGCGGGTTATACGAGGCTTTAACAGTTTCGTCTCGACTCATACTACCTGAGTTGTCAAAAATAATAAGTACTTGTGGCCTTGCCTTAGCTTCTTTAACACTTTCACTGATATACAACTCAATATCTTCACTAAATGAAAAGTTAGCGGTAGTGAGTAATAATCCTGCGAGCAAATATTTTTTCATTGTTGTTCCCCAAACAAACATCTACACATTTAATTATAGTAATAAACTTTAATAACACTTAGCCTAAAAAGGGGTTATTAGCGTATAAGTATTTGTGCTATGCCTGAATTTACGTTTACCGAACTTGTATCGTTGCGGCCATACTTTCGATTTACCTGAACTCTTAACACGTTACAAGTAAACTCCTCATTTGAAAAACCTAACCGTGAATTGGGGCAGTCAGGCTCTTTCATATATTGATTATTAGCAATATCTAACGTTGCTGAATCAAATTTATTATCTGTGTTGGTAACAGGAATTTCAGCGATTATATCTTTAGCGCCATCTTGAAAGGTAACAACTGCTGCAGCAAACTCATTAGTAGCCCCAGCAGAAACTTGGTTAAAGATAATTTCATCAACCGCACTAATGGCTTCTTGGGTAGCAATGACTTTCTCTTCACTCGCACCTGACATTTTCATATCGCTTGTAGTATTTTGCATCAAAGCACCAGCAACGGCCGTTAATGCAATAAGAAAGACTAAAGAAACAACCAGAACCACCCCTTGTTGATGATGAACTGCGCCGAATCCACGACTTCTTAATAGTTTAATTTTTCTTGTCATTTCAAACTCCTTAATACTTACCATACATCAATACCAGCGTTATATAATGTTACTGTTGAAGTAAATAATAAACGACGAAAATTATCATTAGGTGTAAATGCAAAGTCACCTAGTTGATATGTATTCGTATTGTCATATTTACTATCTTCTTGAATGCCACGTGCTAAAACGTATATTTTTACCGATATAATACGGCTTGTTGCATTATCCCAGAGTGCATTAGTCATATTATTTGCTGATACATAAGCATCAACAATTCCATAGCCGGGATCTGTTGTGTCTGTTTGGGCATCAATTCCGTATTCAAAACGGATCATTTCAATACCGTCAATAATTGGCGCGAAATTTAATTGATTTGTTAATTGTCCCTGCATTAACACAGGTACAGTAACTCCCCCTTGAGTTTCTTCTCTGACATAATAGATGTGATGTTGGTATTCCCATACTTGAGAATTATCTATTACCGGGACGGCACCAGCAGCAAAAAACCTCCCATTGTTCGTATTACTAACAAAATAATAGTTACCGGCGGGCGCCACATCAATCGGTATCTGGTTATCATTTGCATCTAGAATTGGAGTATCTGTCCCATCTCTTTGCACGAGACTAAACGAGACAACTCTTTTCAACTGTAAAATATCTGAGCCAATTTTTGCATCATCACGACAACCTGACATAATAGTAGATGAAGCTACGGTTTGTCCCCACAAGGTTCTAAATCTTCCTGTTGCTAAAGGAAAAGTGCCGTTATTAATACCATCACCAACACATTCTCCAGCAGGAGCCGCTGGGACAGGGTTTTCACCAGAGACTAAAGTGCCTGTATAATCTCCCCAAAAATCTTGCCTTAATAAATCATCACTCAGCACACTAATTGCAAAGCGACCATTTTCTTGTAGCTCGCCATAACCAGAGGTTTCACTAGTTGTAGTTCGCATACCAACAAAGACACTCATTACTCCAGCAAAAATAACTAAACCAATAGCTAAAGCGATGAATACTTCAAGTAAACTAAAACCTTGTTGCTTTTTATAAGCAGTAACTGCCCGTAAACTCTTATTTTTGTACATAGTATTTTTCATTTTCATTGGCGTAAAATCCAGTTCACTTCCTATAAAACTCTTTATAATATAAATGCATTTACAACCACTTGGCGACGTGTATTAGCGGCAGTACCACAAGCTGCGGCTCTATTCGCGTCGGTGTACTCTTCTTTACCTTGCCAAGTTACGACTACAGTAACACTATTACCATTAACCGAAATACAGCCAACACCATTAGTTAAACCACCGACATTATTGCCATCGTTTGTTGCACCAGCCCCCATAATTGATTGCTCCCAACTAAATAAATCGTGAGTCACCATTTCGGCTGGCGTACAAAATGCGGCATCTGAATTACATGCAGGAGAGGTTGCAATAACACCAGCTCCATAAGGACTATTCGCAGCATAAAGCGCTAAAGTTGTTTGATTATTACTGCGCATTTTCTCAACGATATCTTGAGCTAAACTCGATGCTAATGAACGCTGCATAGCATCAAAACTACCTTTTTTGGCAGTAGCCTGCATAGCAACAGCACCTAAAATTCCAGTAACCATGATCACCAAAGCGATTAAAACCTCGATAAAGGTCATGCCTTGTGCTTTTTTTGAAGTATTATTTATTCTTTTCATACTAATTAATAACCTTGAACTTTAGGATTATGGTTTATTGCCAAGCTTAATTTTGCAACTAAATTGTTAATTAACAATAAAAAAGGTGAAGCTAAGTAATTATTAAGTAAGCGAGTAGCTGACTCAATAGATAAGTAAATTTTTAGGGGGGCATGGGTAGAAAAAATATCTTTAGCGTTAATGCTAAGAGAACACAATAAACTATTTTTGACCGTAATAAAAGCAGGAGTCAATTTTGCCTTAGCATCAGACCCTTTGAAAAAACTATATGTGTTAAAAATCACTCGTGTGAACTGCATTAACCCATACCTTTTTTGCTGTCCATAAAATGTTCGTAAACTCATCCTTGTATCTGAACTGTACGCGATTAGCTATTTATAGTAAGGCAATAGTTAGACTTAAAACAAAACAGGTAACAATATTCGTCAACTTAATTAATGTTTAATTGCGTGAACAATTAACGAGAACTAAATTACAATAGTACAATAGTACAATAGTACAGCTACCATATTAAGTTATTTTAAAATCTAAGCACAATACCAATAGCAAATTAACTTAAACTGTATTTCCTGACTATCATTTATACTCATGCCTCCTTGCACAAATACTAATTCTGACTCATCATTCACAAGTCGAATTGATTAAATTATAGACACTTTAAGACTAGCGCAATTCAGCAGGTACTGCAAACACAATGTTTTCTTCACGGCCTGGATATTCGACAACTTCATGACCTCCCAAGCTTTTTAATGCTTCGATCACTTGCTTAACTAAAATAGCAGGCGCTGAAGCCCCGGCAGTAACACCAATTTTCTTAACTCCTTCAAGCCAAGATGTTTCAATATTTTCGGCAGTATCGATAAGGTACGACCTAGTGCCAATTTTCTCTGATACTTCTCTTAATCGATTTGAATTTGAACTGTTCTTTGCACCAACCACTAAAAGTAAGTCGACTTCACTAGCGATGGCTCTCACTGCATCTTGACGATTTTGTGTGGCATAACAAATATCATCTTTGCGCGGTCCTTCGATCATTGGAAATTTCTTTTGTAATGCATCAATAACATCAGAGGTATCATCAACGGACAGTGTTGTTTGACTACAAAAATATAATTTTTCAGGATTTTTTACTTCAAGCTTTATCACATCATCGGTAGACTCTACCAAGTATATCCCAGCTGATTCGCTATCATATTGCCCCATAGTACCTTCTACTTCAGGATGCCCTGCATGGCCGATAAGTACACATTCGATATTCTTTCGACTCACACGCGCAACTTCCATATGTACTTTTGTGACGAGTGGACAAGTGGCGTCAAATACTTTTAAATCACGCTTTTTAGCTTCATTTCTAACCAGTTTAGAAACGCCATGGGCACTGAAAATTACCGTACTGTCATCGGGTACTTCATTTAATTCTTCAACGAAAATTGCACCACGAGTCTTAAGACCATCGACTACAAATTTGTTATGTACAACTTCATGACGAACATAAATAGGTGCGCCAAATAAATCTAACGCTCTATCAACAATGCTAATAGCTCTGTCTACACCAGCACAAAAACCACGAGGGTTAGCTAAAATAATTTCCATACGTTTCTCTTTGTCAGCGAGATACTCGCTTTAATATGAGCGTGATTAAAATCCCGCCTACAGTATTTCTACTAAATCGATAATAAAAGTAACAGCTTGCCCCGCTAATGGGTGATTAAAATCAATGGTTACTGAGCTACCATTTACTTCTTTAATCATCCCCGGTAACTCGCCACCTGGCTGTGAAAAAGTAATAATGTTACCTACTTTAGCTGGTACGTCGGCTGAAAATTTATCAATATCCATGTAATGAATATTATCAGGGTTAGATTCACCGAAAGCATCAACAGCCTCAAGGGTAAACTCTTTACTATCTCCAGTCGCCATACCTAATAACTCAGCTTCAAAAGCGGCAGAAATACTCTTATCACCCATCACAATTTTAGCAGGTTTATTGTTTACTTTTGTGCTATCGGCCGCTGAGCCATCACTTAACTTCATGGTGATGTGTACTAATACGCTAGAGCCTGCTTGTATTGTTTTATCAATTGTCATTTTGTATCTTCTGTTGTTTGCGTGCTTGGTGATATAAATGACTCTAAGATCATTAACGCTGCACCAATAAAAATCATTGAATCGGCAACATTGAACGCCGGAAAGTGTTTTCCAGACCAATGAAAGTCGATAAAATCAATTACGTAGCCAAAGAGTGCTCTATCTATCAGGTTACCCATTGCGCCACTTAACATCAAAGCAAAAGCCACACTTAAGAGAGTTTGCGATTTAGGTGTTTTCGCCAACCAAACGATAAAAACAATACTCGCGATAGTCGCTATTGCGGTAAAAAACCAACGTTGCCAGCCACCTTGATCAGCTAAGAAGCTAAAAGCTGCTCCCGGGTTATGAACATAAGTAATATTAAAAATAGGTAAAACATTCACAGACTCATATAAATCAAATGATCCTGCTACCATGTGTTTAGTTACTTGATCTACTATTAAACAAATTAACGTCAACCAAAGCCAACGCAAACCTGTTTCTTGAAACAATGTAAAAAATTTATTCAACTTATTCTCTTTCTCAAATATAAAGCTAAAAATAAATGGCGAACATTCAAAGTTATTTACTTCAAGGGCAAGAAGAAAACACAGAGCCTATAACTATAGGTGAGTACTTTCGACGCCGCTATGGGTGAAAATAGCAAAGAATAATAGTGACTTAAGCGTATTGTCTTTGCTCGCCTTCACCGTCTACGTTGGTTACACAACGACCACATAGCTCAGGATGTGCTTCATTAACACCAACATCTTCAGTAACATGCCAACAACGATCACATTTAGTACCTTCTGCCGCAGAGACGGTTAACCACAAACCATCAACTTCAGTTGCATCAGCGCCTTCAGGCACTTGGCTACTATCTGTAACAGTATCAATGGTTGCTTTGGAGGTAATCAATACGAATCGTAGCTCTTCATCCAGTTTGGCTAACTTAGCCGCCAAGTCGCTCGTTGCAAAAAGTGTTACTTGTGCTTCAAGTGCTTTACCAACAACTTTTTCTTTACGAGCAAGTTCAAGCGCGCGGTTAACTTCACCACGAACCAATAGCAACTCACTCCAATAATCATTTCCTAATTCTGTATCGCCTGGCATAGTTGCTAAACCATCAAACCAAACACCAGTAAAGACAAATTCATCACGTTCACCTGTTGCCGGTGTTGGTAATGCTTGCCATATTTCTTGAGCGGTAAAAGATAAAATAGGTGCCATCCAAGCTGTCATTGCTTCGGCAATTAAGTACATAGCCGTTTGACAAGAGCGACGAGCATTTGAGTCAGCTTTTGCTGTGTATTGTCTATCTTTAATAATATCTAGGTAGAAGCCACCTAACTCAGTGGTACAGAAGTTCATTAGCTTATGCACTACTACATGAAACTCGTATTCATTATAAGCGTTAACAATTTCTTCTTGTAAACGCGCCGCTTTATCAACTACCCAGCGATCTAGTGCCACCATATCTTCAAAGGCAACAGAATGCTGAGCAGGCTCAAAACCATTCAAATTTGATAGTAAGAAACGCGAGGTATTACGAATACGGCGATAAGCATCGGCTTGGCGCTTAAATATTTCATCAGAAACGGTAATTTCTTGCGTGTAGTTAACTGACGCTGTCCATAAACGTAGAATATCAGCGCCTAAAGTTTTAGTTATACTTGATGGCGTTACGACATTGCCTAACGATTTAGACATTTTATGGCCATTAACATCAACGGTGAAACCGTGAGTAAGCACTTGCTTATATGGCGCTTTACCTGTCATGGCGACTGATGACATCATTGAAGACATAAACCAACCACGATGTTGATCTGAGCCTTCAAGATATAAGTCAGCAATGCCGTCAAATTCTTCTCTGGCGTTTATCACTGAGTAATGTGTCGTGCCTGAATCAAACCAAACATCTAAGGTGTCTGGTACTTTGATAAATTCATTGGCATCATCACCGATAAGCTCACTAGCTTCTAAATCAAACCAAGCTTGAATGCCTTCTTTCTCAACACGTTGTGCAACATCTTCAATTAATTCGATGCTACGTGGATGTAATGCACCAGTATCTTTATGTATAAATAAAGCAATTGGTACACCCCAAGTACGTTGACGAGAGATACACCAGTCAGGTCGACCTTCAACCATTTTTTCAATACGGCTTTGACCCCAATCAGGGATCCATTGCGTTTTTTCAATTTCTTTTAAAGAATCACTACGCAATTCTTTTTTATCCATAGCGATAAACCATTGTGGCGTCGCACGGAAAATAATTGGAGTTTTATGACGCCAGCAATGTGGGTAAGAATGCTCAAAGGCATGATGATGCATTAAGGCGCCTTTCTCTTGTAGCACTTCAACGACACTCGCGTTAGCTTTAAAGACATGCTGCCCGGCAAACAACGGAGTATCTTCAAGATAAACACCATTTGCCCCTACAGGATTAGCCACTTCTAAATTGTATTCTTTACCAACAACAAAATCGTCAACACCATGACCAGGTGCGGTATGAACACAACCAGTACCTGAATCCGTAGTAACATGCTCACCTAAAATTACCGGTACTGTGAAGTCATAGAAAGGATGTTGACATTGCACTAACTCTAAGTCAGCGCCTTTACAAAAACCTAAGGCATGATATTTCTCAATACCAAATCTATCCATACAAGATGAAACAAGATCAGAAGCTAAAATTAAACGTAATTGACCTTCTTCACCATTAGGTAAGGTGTCACACTGTACTAAGGTATATTCAACACCGCTATTTAGTGATATTGCACGGTTAGCAGGTAAGGTCCATGGCGTTGTTGTCCAAACAACTAGTCCTATTTGACCTGTGCCGGTATGCCCTTCAAGGTGAGAGAATTTATCAGCAACACTTTCGTCATTGATATCAAACTTAACATCGATGGCAGGTGAGTGTTTATCTTTATATTCAACTTCCGCTTCAGCTAAAGCAGAGCCACAATCTGTACACCAATGAACAGGTTTAAAGCCTTGCTGTAAATGTCCATTTTCTGCAATTTTACCTAGCGAGCGGATAATGTTCGCTTCAGTATTAAAGTCCATTGTTAAGTAAGGCTTTTCCCAATCAGCAAAAATCCCTAAACGCTTAAAGTCTTCACGCTGACCATCCACTTGTTTTATCGCATAATCACGACATTTTTGACGAAATTCAGCAGCAGTAACTTTATGACCAGGTTTGCCAACTTTTTTCTCTACCATTAACTCAATCGGTAAACCATGACAATCCCAACCAGGAACATATGGAGAGTTAAAATCAGACAACGTTTTTGATTTAACAATAATATCTTTTAATATTTTATTAACCGCATGACCAAGATGGATATTACCGTTGGCGTATGGAGGTCCATCATGCAAAATGAATGATTTTTTACCTTTTTTAGCAGCACGAATTCTTCCGTACAAATCTTTATCAGCCCACTCTTTGAGCATATTAGGTTCACGGTTTGCCATATTACCTTTCATGGCAAACGAAGTGGCAGGTAAGTTTAAGGTTTGTTTATAATCACTCATTTAAATCATTATCCGGTTATTTAAATTTTCTAAATTGTCAGGCTAATACACAGGGTATAACGCCTAACTTACATTATTTAATACTTGTTTTGCTTGCTCGCAATCTAACTTAATTTGCTCAGTTAATGCGGTTAAATTATCAAATTTCATTACTTGGCGAAGTTTTTTCTTAATGACCACTTCAATACATTGGCCGTAGAGATCATCACTAAAATTAAAGATATGTACTTCTAGTTGTTGTCTAATACCATTAATTGTTGGTCTAGAGCCAATATTAGCGACACCATTAAAGCTGCCTTTCACTGTTTGTATTTGTACCGCAAAAACACCATTTAACGGAGAGTTTCGCCTTTTTAATAAAACATTCGCCGTTGGAAAACCTAATTGCCGGCCACGTTTATCGCCATGGAACACTTTACCTATAATTGAATAAGGTCTACCAAGCATATTTTCAACATATGATAAATTATCTTGCTCAAGTGCTTGTCTTATTTCAGTACTACTTATTCTACAGTTGGCCATTTTATAACTTTTGGTATCCGTAACATCAAAACCAAAAGTTTCCCCAGCCTTTGACAACATAGCAAAATCGCCAGCACGGTTTTTACCAAAATGAAAATCATCACCAACAATCAAATGTTTGATGCCTAATTTATCAACCAATAGGTGCTCAATAAACTGCTCTGCACTTTGACTAGCAAATTTACGAGTAAAATTAACACAAATGAGGCGCTCTACACCTAATTCAGCCAACAAAGCATATTTATCGCGTAAACGGCAAAGTCTCGCGGGAGCACTATCTGGCGCAAAAAGCTCTTGCGGCTGTGGCTCGAACACTAATACTGCTGCAACACAGTTCAAGGCTTTTGCTTTGGACACTAATGCAGAAATAACTTGTTGATGGCCTTTATGAACGCCATCAAAATTACCTATGGTTAGCACACAACCATGATCTTTTGGTTGAATATTATGTATACCACGAACTAACTGCATTGTTATTTATATTGCCTCTATATAACCAAAACTAAAGGTTAACACACATAATAATTGATCTTTTGGTTGAATATTATGTATACCACTAACTAACTGCATTGCTATTTATATTGCCTCTATATAACCAAAACTAAAGGTTAACACACATAATAATTGATCTTTTGGCTGGATATTATGTATACCACGAACTAACTGCATTGCTATTTATATTGCATCTATATAACCAAAACTAAAGGTTAACACACATAATAATAGATCTTTTGGCTGGATATTATGTATACCACGAACTAACTGCATTAGACGAAAAACCTTTCCATTAACTGTTTATAAAAATAAATCGCCGAATTATATATTAAAGAGCAATAATAATCAGTAGTTCAGGCGGTTTATTTTTCATTATTTGTTAGCTTTTTACTTTAAAGTCATTTAGACGAATACCTAATAAAAATATGACCAAGAAGTAACTCAGACAACCTGCGCTGATACAAATAACTAACTGCGATACTTGTTCAAAAAAACTCATCGCAAGCCAAACATTAAATTCATAAGATAATTGATAAACCACTAAGGCCATAACACCTGCTGCAACAACTAATTTACTGACAAATAATTTAGTTTGACTTGATAAGTGATAAATATTCGCTTGCTTCAATCCTTGATAGAGCATCCAAGCATTTAAGGTTGCTGATAGTGTTGTAGCAATAGCTAAGCCCACATAACCAAAAAATGGCGCTAACATTAGGTTAAAGGCCATATTTGCTACCATGGCTTTAATGCCTATTTTCACGGGTGTTTTTGTGTCTTGCCTCGCATAATAACCAGGTGCTAGCACCTTGATAAACATGAAACTTAGTAAACCTGATAGATACGCAAATAGCGCCATAGATACTTGATACACGTCAGTTTCACTAAACTCACCTCGCATAAACAAGATCATAATAATGGGCTGTGCTAGAACCATTAATCCCGCAAGCGCAGGCCAACCAAATAAGCTAATAACTTTAATGCCCCAATCTAAGGTCGCCGTGAATTGTTGAGGATTATTTTTACTGTGAAGCTTGGACAAACTCGGTAAAACTACAGTAGCAATGCCAATACCAAATAAACCTAAAGGAAATTCTAAAAGTCGATCAGCATAATAAAGCCAACTAATTGAACCGGTAATAAGGAAGCTAGCGATTAAGGTATCAAGTAATAAGTTAATTTGCGTTACCGACACACCAAATAGTGCCGGTATAATCAACTTTCTTATTTTACTAACGCCCTTACTTTTCCATGCCCAGCGCGGCTTAACTAGTACCCCTGCTTTGTACATAAAAGGCAGTTGAAATAAAAACTGTATTAAGCCACCTAAAAATACCCCCCATGCTAAAGCGTGCGCAGGACTTTGAGCGTAATCGGCGCCGTAAATGGCCATTAAGATAATCGCTATATTTAAGAGCACAGGGGTAAATGCTGCTACAGCAAAGCGCCCCATTGTATTAAGTACCGCGCCGGCAAGTGCTGTGAAGCTAATAAACCATAAATATGGAAAGGTGATTTTTAATAAGATGGCTGCTAACTCAAATTTTTCACCACCGACACTTTCAGGACCATTATTGAACCAGTCAACGAACCAACCACCACCAAATAAAATAACAAATAACGGCGATGCCAACATACCAAATAATGTCACTAGCGTAATAATCACCCCCAGCGTTCCAGAGACTTGAGCAATAAGACGCCTTGTTTCATCTAACTGGATAGGATTTTCATTACCTGAATGTGCTTCATCTTTTGCATGGTATTCACTCAACACGGGGACAAATGCTTGTGCAAAAGCTCCTTCTGCAAATAATCGCCTAAAAAAGTTAGGGATTTTATTCGCAAACAAAAAAACATCTGCCATCACCCCTGCTCCCATCACATTAGCAATAACTATATCTCGAACTAAGCCTAATACACGAGAAACTAATGTCATTGAACTGACAATCAACCCTGATTTAATTAACTTTTTACTCAAAAACCAACCCCTAAAATACCAATGGCAAAAAATAACACTAAATAAACAGTATTATGTAATGATTTTGAGAGGATAAACAATGTATACTTGCATTGTTCACAACATATTTGCTTTGCCAGTTAAATGACTAGCAACAACAATATTCTTTATAATTGCCTTAAAGAGTTTTTTATTTCTCTTGGCAATTAAAACATTTGACAAACAGCTTAAAAACAGGCATATTTCGTCGCCTTAAATTTAAGCTTATATATTACATACTTTAGGAGTTCACCTTGGCTAACTCAAAGCAAGCTAAGAAGCGCGCAGTACAATCTGAAAAGCGCCGTCAAAACAATGCAAGTCGTCGCTCAATGATGCGTACTTTAGTAAAAAAAGTACTAGCAGCAATTGAAGCTGGTGACAAAGAAGTAGCAACAAAAGAATTAGCTGCTGCTACACCAATTTTAGATCGTTACGCAACTAAAGGTCTAATCCATAAAAACAAAGCTGCTCGTAGTAAGAGTCGTTTAAACGCTGCTATTCAAGCGCTTTAAGTTTTTATGAAAAATCGTTCACCTTCTAGGTGAACATAAAAACCGGCTATTGCCGGTTTTTTTATGCCTAAATTCCGGCTTTACACTCACACAACACTTTTCTTTACCTTTGCTATTGCACTTAGTTATAAAATTTTCTAGTCTCTTAAACAATTTATTTATTGGACTTTTTTTAACCATGCAAAACTCAAAGAAACTTACCCCAATTACAATAGCTATTTTACTAGCTACTACCGTGTTAAGTGGATGTAACAACGATAATCAGCAGGCATCTGCAACAGCCAAGTCAAACGACACTCAAGCGAGTACTGAAATAACCAAGAATTCACCTTCACTATTACCGGCATTTAAAAATCGTTTAGATATATATAAAGAAGTGACACTCTCTGCTGATTTAAGCCATTTGTCAGAAAATCAAAAACAAATGTTATCCTTGCTGATTGATGCATCAAAAATAATGGATGATCTTTTTTGGCAGCAAGCATTTTCACAAAACAAGCAAAGTTTCTTAGCTTCAATAAAAGATGAAAAAGTCCGTCGTTTCGCTGAAATAAATTATGGTCCTTGGGATAGGTTAGATGGCGATAAAGTATTTTTAACGCATAACCAGACTAAAGCACATGGCGCCGAGTTTTATCCAAAAGACATGAGCAAAACAGAGTTCGAACAATCAAATTTAGCAGACAAAGATGGCCTGTATTCAATAATTAGTCGCGATAGTGAAGGTAAATTAATAACGGTTGCTTACTCTGAAATGTACAGTGATGAAATTAATCGCGCAGCAGCCATCCTAGAGAAAGCCGCAACCTTTGCTGATGATAAAGAGTTCAGCAATTATTTAACCATGCGTGCTCAAGCATTACGTACCGATGAATATCAAGCATCAGATCTTGCTTGGATGGACATGAAGAACAACCCAATTGATGTCGTTATTGGTCCAATTGAAAATTATGAAGATCAACTTTATGGCTATCGAGCAGCTTTTGAAGCGTATGTGTTAATTAAAGATTTATCTTGGAGTGAAAAACTCGCTAAGTACGCGCAATATTTACCTGAGCTGCAAAAAGAGTTACCTGTCGCCAAAAAATATAAAGCCGAAGTACCAGGCTCTGATGCTGATCTAAATGCATATGATGTCATTTATTATGGCGGCCACTCAAATGCTGGTAGTAAAACTATAGCGATTAATTTACCTAATGATGAACAAGTACAACTAGCTAAAGGCACACGACGACTGCAACTAAAAAATGCCATGCGTGCTAAATTTGATACCATCATGTTACCAATTGCGGATACGTTAATAGTACCTGAACAGCGTAAAAACGTAACCTTTACCGGCTTTTTTGCCAACACCATGTTTCATGAAGTGGCACATGGTCTAGGTATAAAAAATACCTTGAACAATAAAGGCACTGTTCGCCAAGCACTGAAAGAGCATGCTAGTGCATTAGAAGAAGGTAAAGCTGATATATTAGGTTTATACATGGTTCGTCAATTACTTGAAAAAGACGCGATTACAGAAGGTACTCTTGAAGAGTATTATACAACTTTTATGGCGGGTATCTTCAGATCAATACGCTTTGGCGCTAGCTCGGCACATGGTAAAGCAAACATGGTTCGCTTTAATTACTTCCAAGAGCATGGTGCTTTTAGCCGTAACGAACAAGGAATGTATAGTGTAAACATGGAAAAAATGACCGCTGCTATTGACTCATTATCAGAGTTAATATTAACACTTCAAGGTAATGGTGATTATCAAGGTGTCGCCGAATTGGTTGCTAACCAAGGAGTCATTAGTGATGAGTTAGCCGCTGATTTATCTCGTTTAGAAGCTGCAAGCATCCCTGTAGACATTGTTTTCAAGCAAGGAAAACAAGTTTTAGGTCTGTAAAAGTACAAACTACTCACAATTTACGATTAATTATTGACGGCTTTTCACTTTTTTGTCATGGTACAAAGGTAAAATACCTGTTAATAATTTGTAACATTAAAATCACAAGGATTCGTGAATACTTGTGAGTAGTTTCTATGACAAAATCCCCCTCGAATAACAGAACATCAAGACAATCCTATAACACAGGCAAAGAGCAAAACTTTTCTTCTTCTCAAATTCTATTATCAACCACCGATTTAAAAGGCCGCGTTACCTACGCCAATGAAGACTTTTGTGACATCGCGGGTTACCCTCTCGATGAATTAGTTGGTCATGGCCACAACATTGTTCGCCATGAAGAAATGCCAAAAGCGGCGTTTGCTGATTTGTGGTCAACTATCAAAACGGGTCAGTCTTGGATGGGGCCTGTTAAGAACCGCTGTAAAAATGGCGATTATTATTGGGTTAATGCCTATGTCACACCAATCAAAGATAAGAATGGTAAGATATTTGAATATCAGTCAGTGAGAACAACTCTTGATGAAGGTATAAAAACAAGAGCGGAAAATACTTACCAAGAGCTTAATACCAATACAACCTCATTTATTCGAAAATTTAGTAATATAGACATAACGTCAATTATACAAAACCTATTGTTATTTATTTGCTTGTTTATTGCAGTAATAGCCTTTACAACCCCAACACCATTATTCGTTTCGATTCCTTTATTTTTATTAACCTTTTTGGCATGGTTTGCACTGTCACGTTGGCGTGTAGGCTATAAAAAAGTGACTCAAAAAGCTGAAGAAATCTTTAAAAATCCGCTCATGAGTTATATATATAGCGGCTCAGTAGATAAAATTGGTCAGATAAACTTAGCATTAAACATGCGTAAAGCAGAGTTAAGTGCCGTTGTGGGACGAGTTGGTGATTTAAGCCTAAACGTCAATGATATAGCTAAGGAAACTGCTAACAATGGTAATCATATTGCACAAATCCTTAACGAGCAAAATGATGAAGTTGAGCAAGTGGCAACCGCAATGAGTGAAATGAGCGCAGCGATTAGTGAAGTAACCACTTCAGTCACTGATGCTGCTGATTCCTCACAAGAGGGAAAAGCCTTAAGTGAACTTGGCGTAAAAGCCGTTAATAAAACCGTCGAGTCAATTCAATCATTATCTAAACAATTAACCAGTGTTGAAGAAGTTATTGGCAAACTCGCTGATGGTAGACATGCTATCGCAGCTATATCTGATGAGATCAGCTCTATCGCAGATCAAACCAATTTATTAGCACTGAATGCTGCGATAGAAGCTGCTCGCGCAGGAGAGCAAGGTCGTGGTTTTGCTGTTGTTGCAGAAGAAGTACGAGCATTAGCACAACGAACACAACAATCTACTGAAGAAATAACCAAAACTCTTAATTCATTAAATCAAGAGTCATTACAAGCCATGGATGCCATTCATGGTGGTGTAACGCTAGTAGAAGAATGTGTATCGCTAGCGAATAATACTGGTGAAAGTCTGCAATCAATCAATGAAGAAGTTGATAAATTAGCCTCAATTAATTACCAAGTGGCTACCTCGATAGAAGAACAGTCTGTAGTGGCGGATCAAGTCAGTAATAACACCAAAAGCATTCAGGATATGGCGAGCTTAGGAGCGACTCAAGGAAAAGAAACCCGACAGCTTAGTCAAGACTTGCTCAAAGAGCTGACAACGTTACATGATTTAATCAGGCAATTCAGTAGCAAATAAGTTAAGTTTTAAGCTATTGAAATAATTATCACTTTACTTCATAGTGGTCTGACTTGTTTTATTCATTCAAACTCAAGGATCACTTATGAACAACTTCGATTTTATCATTGTCGGTGGCGGCTCAGCAGGCTGTGTTTTAGCTGATAAGTTATCTGCCTGTGGCAACTATCAAGTCTGTCTTTTAGAAGCGGGTCCTAAAGATAAACACTGGAGCATTCATATGCCTATAGGTGTTATCGAGTTAATGAAAGATAAAGTACGTAATTGGCAATTTAACTCAGCGCCTGAGGCAACTCAAAATAATAGACAAATATTCAATCCCCGGGGGAGAACATTAGGCGGAAGTAGCTCTATAAATGCCATGCTTTATGTTCGAGGCCAAAAAGAAGACTACGACCACTGGGCAGCACTGGGTAATGAAGGCTGGTCTTTTGATGACGTTTTACCTTACTTTAAAAGTACTCAACATCAAGAGCGTGGTGAAAGTAATTTACATGGCGTAAATGGTCCTCTCAACGTAGCTGATTCTCGTTCTAAGCCACCTGTTCATGATGATTTCATTCTTGCCGCCCAACAAGCTGGCTTTCCAGCAAACCACGATTTCAATGGTGAGAGTCAAGAAGGTGTTGGTTATTATCAATTAACGCAACTTAATGGCCAACGCTGTAGCGCCGCAAAAGCGTTTCTGACGCCTAATTTACATCGAGGTAATCTCACAGTCATCACCGACGCTAATGTGCAAAAAATCCTTATTGATAGCAATAAAGTTGCCACTGGCGTTAGTTATAAAATCAAAGGTAAATGCTATGATATTTACGCTAGTAAAGAAGTGCTATTAAGCGCAGGAGCATTTAACTCACCACAAATATTGATGTTATCCGGTGTAGGGCCCACAGAAGAATTAGAGCGACACAATATTGCTATAACTCATTCATTAGAAGGCGTAGGTAAGAACCTGCAAGATCATCCAGATACCGTGGTGGTTAATCATCACCAACGTGACGATTTATTAGCTTTAAGACCAAAAGCGGCATGGTGGGCATGCAAACAAGCATTTAAATATTTTAAGGCGAAACGCTCAGGTATTTTAACAACTGCAGTAGCTGAATCAGGTGGTTTTATTAAATCAAACGCTGATGAATCACGACCAAATTTACAGCTACACTTTATCCCTGCTGCTTTTGATGATCACGGCAGAGATTTAAAAATGCTCCTCAATTATGGTATCTCAATTCATACTTGTTTATTGCGCCCTAAAAGCCGTGGTAGTGTTACGCTATACGGCAATAAGGCTAATATGCACCCCAAGATCACTTTAAATATGTTAGCTCATGAAGATGATCAAAAGGATATGATCCAAGCCGTTAAAGTTGCTCGTACTATTTTATCTAAATCACCAATAGGTGAAAAAAATGGTGAAGAAATATTTCCAGGTAAACAAACACAAACTGATGAAGAAATTTTAACGTTTTTGAAAAACAAAGCGAACACCATCTACCATCCCGTAGGTACTTGTAAAATGGGTCATGATGAAATGGCGGTTGTAGATAATCAGTTAAAGGTTCATGGAATTGAACGTTTACGGGTCATAGACGCGTCAATTATGCCAACACTTATCAGTGGCAACACCAATGCACCAACCATTATGATTGCCGCTAAAATTGCGGATTCAATACTCTCTGAACATGCTAATAGCTGAGCTATAATTTCGCCAAGCTATATAATTTGAATTTATATTGCTTACGCTGCTCTACCTCATATGTCCATTCTAGCGCTTCTGCCATCATGCGCTTTGCTTTGGCATAATGACCTTTTTTACGGTAAATATGGTAAAGGCCAAGATAAGCTTGATGTAGATACGGTGCTTGTTTCAATGCCTTAAGATAAAAAACAGTCGCCTTTTCCATCTCTTTATTATGTTCAGCAATATAAGCTTCTGCTAACCAATGAAAGGGGTTAGGATCATCTAATTTACTAAGCTGCTGTTGATAACGCTCTGCTTCTCCAACACGATTTTGACTCTTAAGTAACATAATATAGTTACTGAGTAACCTAAGGTTAGATTTTTCTCTTTTCAATCCTACCAAATAAATGGCTTCAGCACTTTCGATATCCCCTGCTCTGCGATGAATAATCGCTAATGAATTAATTGCTTCAATATTACTCTTATCATATTGATAAGCTTTATTAGCAAGTTTGAAGGCTTTATTTAGATCATTATCAACCAGGGCGTTTCCAGCAAGATTTTGATAATACATAGAAATAAATACATCTTCATTTAAGAACTTAGCAACACGATTATCTTTACTTGGAAAATAATCAATAACTAAGCCAGGCGTTCGAAATAAATATTGTTTCGGGTCAGTAATATATTCGTCATCATAAATAATAGTTTGCACATGAGAAGAAGAGAGGATCAAATTGTTATTCTTCTTAAAAACAGGCAAAGTATTCACTTCTCGATAAGAAAATTCCAAACCAAGTAACTTTGCATAAGCCGTAGTTAACACAGCAAGACTCATACAATTACCTTGATTTAAGCGCATTGCGGTTTCAGCATTGTAGGTTTCACCATAGTAGGTAAAGTTAGCTAATTTATCCTGCAGAACTTCATACAAGGCTTGATGCCTTTTATAGCCTTCCTTCTGCTTCTTTTCTATAGCCGATAACACGATATTTTGCTGGGATAAGGTTAATGTAAAAAGATCTTCAATTGGAGGAATTTGGCTTTCATTAGCTGTAAAAAGTTTAGAATTTACTATTATTTCAGTCAGGTTGACATCACTCTGCTGATCAAGCGGAGGCAAGCTGCTACAAGCAGAGCTCAAGAATAGATAAACACTAACAAATGCATGTGATATCACTTTATTCAAAATAACGTCCCTATAGTACGAAAAGCTTACTAGTTAAAAGATAGCATAGAAAAGCTCAAATTCAAAAAAGAGACACAAAAAAGGGAAGCAGTAGCTTCCCTTATTTATATGTGTATGATTATTTAAAAAGCAAAATCATCTTCAGCTAAGTCCATCATTGATTCAGCGCCATTTTCAACACAGGCAGCATGACCATTTGCTCTTGGTAAAATGCGTTTAAAGTAGAAACGTGCTGTTTTAATTTTAGCTTGGTAAAAGGCTGAATCACCTTCACCAGATGCAAGTTTATCTTGCGCTACTTTCACCATTTTCGCCCAAAAGTAAGCAAGTGTTAGATAACCTGAATACATTAAGTAATCCACTGAAGCTGCACCAATCTCATCAGGATTTTGCATTGCTTTAAGTCCTAATGTTTGTGTCATTTTCTGCCAATCACCACCAAAAGTCATAATAGGCTGAATAAATTCTTGCATAGCTTCATTATCTGCATTCGCTACACAAAAAGCTGTTACTTCAGCGCCAAATGGTTTTAATATTTCACCTTTAGAGCCTAGAATTTTACGTGCTAATAAATCTAATGCTTGAATACCGGTAGTGCCTTCATAAAGACAGCTAATCTTAGTATCACGCATTAATTGCTCCATGCCCCACTCTTTTATAAAACCATGGCCACCAAATACTTGGACACCGTGGCTAGTACATTCAAGTCCTAACTCGGTTAAGAAGGCTTTTGCAATTGGTGTTAATAAAGCTAACTTGGTTTCAGCTGCTGCTTTTTCTGCTTCATCTTTGCTCGCATGACCGATATCAACTAATTGTGCTAAATAAGCGATTAATGCACGGCCACCTTCAGCGATAGACTTTTGTGTAAGTAACATACGACGTACATCAGGATGAACTATAATTGCATCAGCTGGACCATCAGGGTTTTTAACACCTGTTAACGAGCGCATTTGTAATCTATCTTTGGCGTAAGCTAAAGCACCTTGAAAAGAAGCTTCTGCTGCTGCAACACCTTCCGTTGCCACACCTAAACGCGCCGCATTCATAAAGGTAAACATGCAGTTTAAACCACGATTTACTTCACCAATTAAGTAACCTTTTGCGCCATCAAAATTGATCACACAAGTCGCGTTAGCGTTAATCCCCATCTTATGTTCAATAGAGCCACAAGTTACGGCATTTCTGCCTGCCACTTCACCATCATCAGTCACATTGAATTTAGGAACAATAAATAATGAAATACCTTTGCTACCTTCTGGTGAGCCTGGAATTCTCGCAATAACAATATGAACAATATTGTCAGATAAATCATGCTCACCGGCAGAAATAAATATTTTAGTACCCGTTAATGAGTAACTACCATCATCGTTTAATTCAGCTTTGGTACGTAACATACCTAAGTCAGTACCACAGTGTGGCTCAGTTAAACACATGGTACCTGTCCATGAGCCTTCTACTAATTTCGGCATGAAAGTCGACTTTTGTAAATCACTACCATGCTCTTCAATCGTAGCTAAAGCACCGTGACTTAAACCAGGGTACATAGCAAAACTATGGTTTGCACCGGAGAAAAGCTCAGAGATGGCAGTGTTTAATGAATGAGGTAAACCTTGTCCACCAAAATCAACGTTTTGCGCAAGTGTTGGCCAACCACCTTCAACATATTGTTGGTAAGCCTCTTTAAATCCATCAGGAGTAGTAACTACGCCGTCAGTCCAAGTACAACCTTGCTCATCACCAATTTGATTAATAGGAGCAATCACCTGCTCAGTAAATTTAGACGCCTCAGAGATAATGGCATCAACCATATCAATGCTGGCATCTTCATAGCCAAGCTTTTGATAGTGATTTTCACAATCAAGTAGCTCTTGCATTACAAATTTTATATCTCTAATCGGTGATTTATATTCAGGCATGGGTTCTCTCCAATAATTATTTCAGCGGTTATATTTTTACAGCAACCAACTGGTCAGACTTCAAACAGTTGTTTGATTTAAGCATGTTATTGTCTATTTATCAAAGGAAAGTTTAATAGAGAAATGAAATTATGCCTTATTCAAGGCGGATAAAAACAAAAAACCACTCGCTTGGAGTGGTTTTAAAGGTGTTTACTTAAAGAAAAGTTATTGAGTTTCTAAATAAGCAAACACAGTACCAAATGCTTGCTCTTGATATTGTTTTAAACCAGTATCGCGAAAATCAATATCAATTTGGCTCTTGGCTAGCTCTTTTTTAATAAAGCTGCCGGCAAGGATTTCTACATTGAGATCTTTTATTAATTGAATAGCAGCCTCAACTTTAAATCCGACAGGACCGCCAGCAAACTTGCCTTTCAATGCTCTACCTTTAATAAGCACATGAGTGACGCCATAATCTTCCATTAACTTAGCAAAGGTAAACTGAAATTTTTGTACTTGCTCAGCATCACCTGCATTATCTAAACTTACTTTTTGAACTCGTGTATGAGGAATGTCATACAAGTTATTTTCTTTAGACATAATACAAATAATTGCATCATTACCCTTTATTTCAACACCACATGCTTTCATGGAAATTTCTCAACAGTCTTAATTAAAGGCATTATAGCGAAATTATTAGCAGAAGAAAATGGAAGTCACCTAGTGTTAACGGTATGATTTACCCTAACGAATTAAGACAGTAAAGTAATAAAAATGAAAAAATTTTGCATCATTACCGGCGGTAGCTCAGGGATAGGTTTAAGTATAATGAAGTTATTTTTAGAAAATAACTATCAGGTATTTAATCTAGACCTATCACCTTCTCCATTAGGTGAGTTCTGCTCTTGCGACGTAACTAATACCGAACAAGTCGCTGGTATTATTAAACGTATTAGTGAAGAAAATACCATTGATGTTTTAGTGTCAAATGCCGGCGTTCATTATTCTGCTAACATAGAAAACACCTCTGAAGCAGATTTTGACAAAGTCTTTAATATTAATGTCAAAGGCGCTTTTGCTGCCGTTAAAGCCGTTTTACCAAGTATGAAAGCAAAGAAAAATGGCGCAATTATCTTAATGTCTTCTGAGCAAGCGCTTGTGGCTAAAAACAATTCTTTTGCCTATAACCTAAGCAAAACAGCCTTAGCGTCCATGGCGAAAACCACCGCAGTTGATTATGCCAGCTATAATATTCGCGCCAATGCAGTATGCCCAGGCACGATAGAAACACCGCTATATCACAAAGCTATAGATAATTATTGCCAAAAATCCGGTGCAAATAAGTCAGAGATTCATCAAGAAGAAGCAAGCTTACAGCCACTTAATCGCATAGGGCAACCAGAAGAAGTTGCTGAATTAGTCTTATTTTTAGCATCAGATAAAGCAAGTTTTATCACTGGCAGCTTGCAGGTGATTGACGGTGGTTATACGGCACAATAATACAGTGAAGCACATGATGAAACTAATTGATCCTCACCTACACTTATTTGATCTCGACCATGGTGACTATCATTGGTTAAAGGCGGACTGCCCGCCTTTTTGGCCTGACAAAGCCGTTATTAATAAAAACTTTTCGGCACAAGATTTATTATTAGACTCGTCACTGGATTTAGCTGGTTTTATCCATATTGAAGCAGGTTTTGATAATGAACGACCTTGGCGAGAGTTAACAGCATTAGAAAATACAAATAACTCCTCCTTTCGTGCTATCGCTAATATCGATTTAACTTCAACCAGTGATGTTTTCCAAGCCACATTAAAGCGATTGATGACGTTGCAATCGTTCATCGGTGTCAGACATATATTAGATGAGCAAGTGTTAAGTCTACTCGCTAATCCGCAAGTGATTAGCAATATCCAAGCGCTTAATGCGGTAGCTAAAAGTACTCGCTTGATATTCGAAACTCAAATTTCCCTTTCAGCGCAGGCTCCTGTTAATGCTATTTGTCAGATAATTAAGGAAAACGGTAACCTTAACTTTATTATCAACCATGCTGGCTTTCCACCCGTAGATATTAATACGGTTGAATGGCAGCATTGGCAAAATAATCTAATGACGCTAGCTGAATTTGATAACATTGCGATTAAATGTTCTGGTTGGGAAATGGCTGAGCGAAGCTATCAGCTAGATTGGGTGAACACCGTATTAACCTTTATTTATAATACCTTAGGTCATGACAAAATGATGTTAGCAAGCAACTTTCCCTTATGCTTGTTTAGCCAAGAAAGTTATCAAGACTATTGGCAGATGCTACTCAACAGCGTGTTTTTTCAACAATTAACAACACAAGAAAAAAACGCATTATGTTATGACAATGCGCTTCGTTATTACCAGTTATAAGTTACCAGTTATAGATTAACAGTAATCTATTTAATGGTGACATGCGGAGATCGTTTTACTATTTCGTCATTTAACTCAATGCCTATTCCAGGCACTTCTGTTACTTGAAAAAAACCGTCTACGGGTTGAGGATCTTGTAAACACAATTCACGATTCCAATCTTTAATGGCATAAGTATGATGCTCATGAATTAAAAAGTTAGGAATAGCCGTTTCTAAGTGCAATGATGCTGCTGTTGCCACTGGGCCGCCACACACATGTGCTTGAACACGAATGTCATAAACATCGGCATAATCACACACTTTTTTAGCTTCAGTAAAGCCGCCACATAAGCCAACATCAGGTTGTAAAACATCAATGCTTTGATCTTCAAAGTATGGACGCACATCCCAGCGGTGATATAAACGCTCTCCGCCGGCAATGGGTACATTTACATTGTCAGATACTTTTTTATGAACGGCAGGGTTTAAATAGTTCACCGGCTCTTCATACATCATACAGCCGACTTCTTCGACGATTGCGCCCATTTGAATTGCTGAAGCTGCTCCCATAAGTGAGTGTGATTCAAAAATAATATCAACATCTTCACCTACGGCATCACGAATAGCTCGTAATCTATCACCAAATAAACGCATTTGTGGTTTAGTAAATAACTTGGTTCGATCAAAAGAAGAGCTGCCATCTTTATTGTAAACAATAGGATCTACCTTTACCGCATCATAACCTTCGCCCATGGCTTTTAATGCCGCTTGAGCATACTCTTCTGGCTCAATTAATTTACTAATTTCACTGTCCCAGTCAAATTGAAGCTGGCTCGCATAAGTGCGTAGTTTATCATTCACTTTACCACCAAGTAATTGATATACCGGTACACCTAATGCTTTAGCTTTAATATCCCAAAGGGCGGTATCTATTGCGCTCATAGCAGCATATAGCACAGGTCCGCCACCTAATCCCCAAAAGCTTTCGCGTAGCATACGTGACCATAGTAATTCGGTATTAAAAGGGTTAAAACCAATTAGCACTGCTTCCGATATTTCTTTAAGCATAGCGGCGGCTGCGCTGTGTCCCCAGTCATAAGCAAGCCCTGCTTCACCAACGCCACTAATCCCCTCATCGGTATGAATACGTACAAACACAGGGTTCCAAGCAGGACGTTTAGGGCAATGAATATCAAATACTTCTATATGGGTAATTTTCATTTTTTTCTCTTTAAAATTTTTATAATAGCTAATACATTAACGGCTTACTTTACATTAAGCGCTAATGGCAATTAATCTGCAAAATCTGGATAGGCTCTAGCAACTCTACGTAACATAGCAGGCCAAGCGGTTTCACCACCTGTTTTGCCCGTATGAACAATCTTTGCTTGTGCTTTAATGCCATCAACAATACTCTGAGGAGCAAAGACTGGCTTCATCCCCGTAGACATAATATCTAATTGCACCTGACACGCTCTTGTTAAATCATACATATGCATAAAGGCATCACCGATAGTTCTACCTAAAGTTAACGCACCATGATTACGTAACAGCATAAAATTGCTACTACCTAAATCATTTTGCAATCTTAACTTTTCATCTTCATTCACCGCTAAACCTTCATATTCGTGATAACTCAGTGACGCAAGAGCAAACATAGAATATTGACTTAAGGGTAATAAGCCCTCTTCAAGGCTAGCAACGGCTATAGTCTCATTAGTGTGTAAATGTAATACACAACTATCTTCATGACGAGCTTCGTGTATAGCACTATGAATAGTAAAGCCTGCGGGGTTTATTTCAAACGGACTGTCTTTATCAATGATGTTGCCGTGTATATCAATTTTAACCAAATTTGAGGCCGTCACTTCTTCAAATGCTAAACCAAACGCGTTGATCAATAGATGTTCTGTGCCTGGAATACGTGCAGAAATATGGGTATGAATAAGATCATCCCAACCATGCATAACCATAAGGCGATAACAAGCAGCTAAATCAACTCGAACTTGCCATTCATCCGCTGATACTTTACCTTTTACATCTATTTTGGGAACTTCAAACATGGTTACGCCTTGCTTATATAGTGGTGAATTTCACTGTAAATTTTCGCGGTATATTTCTAATACTCCGCTAAATTCTACCTGAGCTAACACCTTGTATAAAGAAAGAGTTAACATAATATATAATTTCAAACGTTGGAGCTGTTGATAATGTGTATTTTATTTTTTGCTATTAAACAGCACCCTAAATATCCAGTCATCATTTGTGCCAACCGTGATGAATTTCATCAACGACCAACTCAAGCAATGTCGTGGTGGCCAAAAAAACATAATAAGGAATCATTGTTAGCCGGTAAAGATCTTCAAGCCGGTGGTACTTGGTTAGGTTTGAATAAGCAAGGACGATTTAGTGCCCTAACTAATTTTAGACAACCTCAACAATTTGATCAGGATAAAAAATCTCGAGGTGATCTCGTATTGAATGCCCTAGCCAGCCAAGATGAGGTGGTTATTTCGCAATTAAAACAATCAGTCTCTGATTATAACGGTTATAACTTGGTTTTTGGTCAACTAGATAACCTCATGTGCTTTGATAATATCTCCCAAAAACTTCAACCGTTAACAGTAGGAATCCATAGCCTGTGTAACGGTGCTTTAGATGATATTTGGCCCAAGATGGCCATGGGGCAAACTAAACTTGCTAAAGCAATACAAAGGCAATCTTTAGATATTGATGAGTTGTTTACTATTATGGTGAATAGTGTTCAAGCAAGAATAGAAGACTTACCCAATACTGGCTTACCATTAGATTGGGAGCAATTACTGAGCTCAATTTTCATTATTTCTCCTCAATACGGTACACGTACCACCAATATTATTGTTCAAGACAATGATGGCATCATCACAGTTTTTGATCGTAGTTATGATGAAAAAGGGACTTGCATCGACAAACAAGATTTTATTATTTCATAACCAGTCAAATTAACTAGATGTTATTGAAATTGACCAAGTTTTAGTAATCAGTTAATTCCCACTATTTAACAACTCAGATAAGCCACTGAAAAGAAACAAAATTATCTCTGGCATCCTCTTTGCTATATCTACTGTGTATAAACATTTTATTTAAAAGTAATAAGGAAAGCAGTATGAATAACGATGAAAACAAACCAACAGCACCAGAGAATACCAACGATACCAATTCAACTGTTGATACGGAAACAGAAACACAGGCAAGTGAAGAGCAAGCATCCCAACAGCAAAATTCAGCTCAAAGTGAAAATGAAACCAGCACTACAAGTAATGACGTTGAACTAGAAAAAACTTGGCACAATAAAAATGCCTTAAAACGTGGTATTGCTATGTTAGGTTATGGATTTATCGCTGGCTTTGTTCGCTTAGGTATAACTTTAATTGCCGTATTCCAATTTTTCTCGTTATTGTTTGCTGAAAAACCCAATCAACCTTTAGTGAAATTTGGTCAAAATTTAAATACTTATTTGTATCAAATTAATCAGTTCTTAACTGTAAACTCAGAGATGTATCCATTCCCATTTGCGGAATGGCCTGATTCAGCGCCAAAAGAATAACAGGCAAATCAGTTTTACATCAACTCTCTAACAATGGCAGCAAGCAAAATAACAAAAACTAAAATCCAAGAGATTTTACTAAATTTTGCTTGTTGCTCATCACTCATTGGTTTACCAAATCGCTCACCTAAAATTACCATCAGCGCTACTACACCAAATACGCAAGCCAAAATTATCAATAAAGTCATTTTTTCCCTTTAAAAATTTTTACAAATGCTAGAAATACATTAACATAGCTTACTGACATTACTTATCTTTTATATCGCGTATTTCTTTCTATGACACATACTGATGATTTCTATCAAAAACGTCGATTTATTATTCGACTTGGCAAAGCTTTACACAAGCTAGGCTCGACCGCATATCGATTAGAAGATAACTTGCTTTCTATTGCCAATTTTTTAGATATACGCGCCTCTTTTATCATTACTCCCACAGCGTTAACTTTTATTTTAACGGACGATGAAGATGATCAACAATATAACCATTTAGTTAGAGTAACACCTGGCGAAATAGATCTAGGCTCCCTAGCTAGAATTGATGAACTAGTAGATGAGCTTATCAATGGTGAACGCACATTGGTAGAAGCGATTGAACGCCTAAATGAAGTCAATGCTAAGCCAGCGCCGTACGGTACATTTTTAACTTTCTTAGCTTTTGGTGCATCTAGCGGTGCCTTTGCTATGTTGATGCACACCAGTTGGCATGATGTTTTTTGGTCAACATTACTAGGTTTTGTGGTTTTCATATTTGTTATGTGGGCAGAGCGATCTCGTCGCGTTACAGAAATGTTAGAGCCAATAGCGGCATTAACTACCTCAATGTTAGCGTCACTGATTTCTCTGTTTGATCCTAGTATTAATATTCCCATGGTGATTTTATCAAGCATCATTGCTTTTATTCCCGGTTTATCATTAACCGTGGGATTATCTGAGCTAGCCGCCCGTCACTTAATGTCTGGTACTGCCCGTATTATGGACAGTGTCATGGTGTTATTTAAACTCTATTTTGGCGCGGTTCTTGGGATGGCACTCGGTAAGTTGATTTGGGGAGAAGTTAACTTTGTATCTCCTGATGTTATGCCTGTATGGACATCTTGGTTGGCCGTTACCTGCCTCTCTATCTCTTTAATTATATTGTTTAAGGTGCGTTTAAAAGATGCTCCTTGGGGAATGATTGCCGGTTATATTTCTTTTAGTGTTAGTGTTTGGGCGAGTAGCTATTTAGGTATTGCCCTGGGAGCGTTTGTTGGCGCTTTTGCTCTGGGAATATACAGTAATTTATTCTCCCGAGTGATGAACTTGCCTTCGTCTATCGTACGTTTACTTGGTCTAGTTGTGTTAGTTCCAGGTTCTAAGGTATATATCGGACTTAATAGCTTAGTTTCAGGGCAGGATATGTTGGCGGTAAGCGATTTAGGCTCACAAACTTTTTTAATTTTTATGTCACTGGTAGCGGGCATTATCTTTTCTAATGTTGCTATGCCTCACAGAAAAACACTTTAATGATAGTTCGCTGTAATGAAAAATAAAAATAACACTAAAAAATCATCTACCACATACCATCATGGTAACTTACAGAGTAGTTTGATTGTCACCGCAACCACTATGATAGCAGAGGAAGGTATTGAAGCTCTGTCATTAAGAAAATTAGCATTACGCATTGGTGTTTCCCGCACTGCTGCCTATCATCATTTTAAAGATAAAAACGATTTACTATGCGCTATTGCCGCACAAGGATTCACTGCATGGCAGGAAAAATCCGAGAGCATTTTTAATGACAATGCATTATCGGATCATCAAAAGTTTCATAATTTTGTTCACTATTATGTACGCTTTGCGACACAAAATGCTGCTATTTATCAATTGATGTTTGGCGGTACATTATGGAAGCAAGCAAACAACGAAGTGCTGGATAACCAAAGTACTGAAAAACTTAGGGAGGTTGCTTATCCAAGTTTTCAATATCAAGTTGAGATGATTAAATCTTGGCAAGATAAAGGCATGTTACCTAAGTCTGAATCCACTCTACGCTTAGCACAAGTAACGTGGGCAACTTTGCATGGTATTGCTTTGCTGGTGATCGATGGCATTTATGCCGACGCCAGCCAAGTGGATGAAATGTGTCAATGTGCCGTCAATTTATTTATGAGCGCCGCTAACAACAGATAAGACAATCAACCTATTTTTCCCACAACCTATCTCAGTATTATTGTAAATATAAAGTAAATAGACTATAAATTTCTAGTTTACAGGCAAAATGTAAACAGATGTTTCACTGACTAGAATTTTGCTTTAAATCACCGTACTATCGCTCAATCGTGCTTTATTAACCTAGCCTATTTTCAGTGTTAGTAAATCACAGCGATACACAATGACAATAACACGAGAAACCACTAATGAAAGCGATTATCACAAGCGCTGTTTGCTCTTCTTTGCTGCTACTTAGCGGCTGTAGTAACAGCGACACAAATAATAATACTGTACAAGAAACTGTCGAAGCTCCACAAAAAACTATGCTTGCTTCAGGCATTGAGCAAGCCAATATCGACAAAAGTGTTCGTCCACAAGATAACTTTTATCGCTACATCAATGGCGGCTGGATGAAGAACAACGAAATCCCAGGCGATAAAACGGCTATTGGTTCATTTTATGACTTACGTGACCAAGCTGATGATGATGTTAAAGCCATCATAGAAGAGTTAGCCGCGACTAAAAATTTAAAGATGGGCTCTGACGAGCAAAAAGTGGCAGATATCTTTCGTTCATACATGGATAACGAACAAAGAAATAATGCTGGCACCACACCAATCGCATCAATTTTAACCGCAATAGAAAATATCAAAACTAAAGATGATTTAGCGACATTCTTTGGTACTTACTCTACTGCTGGCATTAATAACCCATTAGCTTTATACATCAGCATTGATGCTAAAGAGTCAACAAGTTATGCCATTCATATCTGGCAAAATGGCTTAAATCTACCTGATAAAGATTACTACTTTAATGACGCTGAGCGTTTTGTAAATTTAAGAAGTGGTTATGTAAAACACGTCGAGAATATGTACACCTTGGCTGGGTTACCAAATGGTAAAGCGGCAGCAGAAAATATTATGGCATTAGAAACGAGCCTTGCTGACTATCACTGGACACGTGTACAAAGCCGTGACAGCGAAAAACGCTATAATAAATTTGCGACCGCAGAATTAAATAAATTAACAGATAAGTTTAACTGGCAAGCTTTTTTAACTGCTGAAAATGTAGCAAGTCAAAAAGATATTATCATTAACCAACCAGACTTTATTGAAGGCTTTGGTAAGGTATTTGACGAGACATCTGTTGATGTGTGGAAGCAGTACCTAACATTTAATACGCTAAGTGCTTTTTCTAGCTACTTAACCGCTGATCTTGATAATGAAAACTTTGATTTCTTCTCAAAGCAATTAAATGGTCGCAATGAACAGAGACCTCAATGGAAAAGAGGTGTTAGTGTAGTTAACTCAAATTTAGGCGAAGTAATTGGTAAGGTTTATGTTACCCGCCACTTTACTCCTGCAGCAAAATCACGCATGAGTGAGCTCGTTGAAAATTTACGCTCCGCCTATGGTTCAAGTATTGATGAACTAGAGTGGATGTCTGAAGATACTAAGAAAGCCGCCCATGTAAAACTTGCTGCCTTCACGCCAAAAATTGGTTACCCAGATAAATGGGAAGATTACTCTGAATTAACCATAAAGCCTGATGATATTGTGGGTAATATTATCCGTTCACGTAAAGTGTCTAGCCAAAAAGAAATCGCTAAACTTGGCGGCCCTATTCGTAAATGGGAGTGGCATATGACACCGCAAACCGTTAATGCTTATTATAATCCGCCAGCCAATGAAATCGTATTTCCAGCAGCAATATTACAACCTCCTTTCTTTAATATGAAAGCAGATGATGCTGTTAACTATGGCGGCATTGGTGCGGTAATTGGCCATGAAATGGGCCATGGCTTTGATGATCAAGGTAGTAAATATGATGCTGAGGGTAACCTTCGCAACTGGTGGACTGAGCAAGACCTTAAAGAGTTTGCCGATCGTACTCAATCATTAGTTGAGCAATATGCTGGCTACCAAGTATTTGATGATTTAGCTGTAAATGGTGAATTAACCTTAGGTGAAAACATTGGCGATTTGTCTGGTGTTACTATTGCCTATAAAGCTTATAAAGCGTCATTAAATGGTAAAGAAGCACCTGTTATTGATGGTTTAACTGGCGATCAGCGTTTCTTCATGGGTTATGCGCAAATTTGGCGTTCTAAAATTGTTGAAAAATCAATGCGTAACCGCGTAGCAACTGACCCTCATTCACCAGGAGAGTTCCGCGCATTAGGGTCACTTTCTAACATGAATGAATTCTACGAAGCATTTGACGTAAAAGAAGGCGATGCTATGTATATCGCTCCTGAAAAACGCGTTAAAATCTGGTAATTACATTGAGGTAGTGGCAATTGAATTTGACAGTGTTTCAAGTCAAAAATGAACCACGATACTGACTAGATAGTTACAATAAAAAAGCAGCTTAGGCTGCTTTTTTAATCTTTTACAAAGCATTAACACAATCGCTATTGATAACCACTCTCATTTGCATTATCATACTGTTTAATGATTAATTAAGCTATCTGGTAGTGTAATGTACGTCTGTATTTGTCATGGTGTCACTGACTCACAAATTGAAGTTGCTGTAGATAACGGTGCTCACACCATGAAACAGTTAACTCGTGAATTAAAAATTGGCTCTCAATGTGGCAAGTGTTGTCAATGTAGTAAAAAAGTACTCAATGGCAAATTAATGCAAATTGCTGAAGCTGAGCCGAGTGTTGCCTAATACACTTTATCATTCACCAGAGAACTATAGTGAATGACAACTACCAAGTGTATTTCAATAAATCATCAAGCTTTTTCACTCTTTTAGCTAACCTCTTAGTGTCATTTCAAGCGTAAATTATTCCATCATTGACTGTAAATAATTCTCTAGTCCCGCATTGGCTATCAAGTACTGCTGTGCTTCAATCCAATCTATTTGCTCTTCAACATTTTCCAGTAAATCTTCAACACAGTCTCGACTTATATAATCTTTTTTCTGTTCACAAGCAGTAATGACTTCGAGTAATACACCTCTAGAATGATGCTCTAAATCAAGGTTAGATTGAATCATCTCAGGCGTGTTTTCACCAATATGTAAACGTCCTAAATCTTGTAAATTGGGTAACCCTTCTAAAAACAAGATACGTTCGATTAAATCATCCGCTTGCTTCATTTTCTCAATAGAGATTTTATAATCAGCTTTATTTAGTTTGTCTATTCCCCAATTTTTATACATTCTGGCATGTAAAAAATACTGATTAATCGCCACTAATTCAACTGCCAATGCTTTATTAAGCAGCGCAATAATATCTTTATTACCTTTCATAACAAAACCCTCCAGTTGTTCTTAACCTGCCAAATGATTACCCATATGTGACTGGATATAATTATTCAATCCAACTTTATCAATTAAGCCCAATTGTTTCTCCAGCCAATACACATGATCTTCTTCAGTGTCCTCTAGTAACTTTTCTAGCATTTCACGGCTTTGATAATCTTGCTCCGCTTCACATAAAGAAATAGTCTCTTTGAGCGCATCCACGACCTCCATTTCAAGAATAAGATCATTTTTCAACATGGTTGGTACATCACTGCCAATAATTAAGTCTCTTCGATCTGTTAAATTTGGTGTTCCTTCAAGAAATAAAATCCGCTTAATCAACGCATCTGCATGAGTGATTTCTTCCTGCATTTCATGATCAAGTTGTTCGAATAATTTATCTAATCCCCAATCTTGATACATACGTGAATGCGTAAAGTATTGATCTATTGCTGCTAATTCATTTTTTAGTAAGCCATTAAGACTTGCAATAACCTTATTATTACCTTTCATTTTTTTGCTCCCAATAAGTAAAGTAATAGGGTAAATAAAGTGTAGTACAAACATTAGAATTCACAACTTTTCCAATAAAATCAAAAACTTCCTAATCAATAACTATTCGTATTTCAATTATCGTTTCTTGGAGGATGTTTATTAATTAGAGGATATTTAGACGTCTAAACATCTATAACTTGCAGATAATAATAACTCAAGGTAGAATTGCATCTTGCACTAGGAAATGAGGTGCCGATATAAATAATTTATAGCGAAGTCCTCAACTGTACCCGCAACTGTAGATCGTTATTAAAGATGGTAGATAACGATAAGTCAGATATCTAGTTCCAACAAAATTCAAGTTATTAAATATGTGCGGGAAAACACTAATATTCTATGTCAACACAACTACAAATTAGCCAGCTTAATTGGTTAGTGAATAACAAGAGCATCTTAAAAGATATTTCTTTTAACGTCTGCTCAGGTGAGATTATTGGCATTATTGGCCCAAACGGGGCTGGTAAAACTAGCTTATTGCGCTGTATTACTAATCAAGTTAACTCCATAGCTAATTCAACTCTCACCGGAACCATATATTTAAAAAACAAAAAACTTCAACATTACAGTGCTAAACAATTAGCGCAACATTTTGCCTTAGTAGCACAAAAAGCAGAGCCTATATTTTCGTTAACAGTTATTGATATTGTTAAAATGGGTTTATTACCGCATCAAAGCTTCTTCTCTCTAGACAGTGATTATGATATTGAACAAGTAAAACTAGCATTACGTAAAGTGGGTTTAAGCAATGCCGGTGACAAAAACTTTAATCAATTATCTGGCGGTGAGCAGCAAAGAGTATTAATTGCTAGAGCGCTGGTTCAAAAAGCACAAATATTAATTCTAGATGAACCAACAAATCATTTGGATGTTTATTACCAACACCAAATACTACAATTAGTAAAAAAATTAAAAATTACCGTGATAATGACGGTGCATGACCTTAATCTCGCCAGTCAATTTTGCCAACGGTTACTATTACTAAATCAAGGACAGTTATTATGTGATGGTAGTCCAGAGCAGGTGCTTACGGTAAAACAATTAGAGCATGTATTTAAATTACCTTGCTTGCTTGAAAAAGATCCCACAACAGCTAAACCAAGAGTTTACTTTTCCTTACCTGAACAAGAATACTGTCATGCAGGTGATATTAATGAGTAAATTATCATTAAAAATCACCTTACTTGGTATCTTTACATTTATATCATTAATTGCCGGCTTACATTTTGGCCCGGCAAATTTAAGCAGCACCGAAGTATTATCTTGCTTAGCTGCTGAATGTCATGATCAAGTCAGTGAAATGGTTATCTGGCAAATACGTGTACCAAGAGTGTTAGTCGCTCTAGTAGCAGGTATGGGCTTAGCCATCGCCGGCGCTATTTTACAAAATACCACCCGTAATCCATTAGCGGATCCTTATTTATTTGGTATCGTTTCCGGTGCAGGGTTAGGAGCGACACTTTCAAACTTAATACTAAGCGATAATATCAGTATTGCTCTTCCACTCGCTGCATTTCTCGGGGCATTGTTTGCTATCACCATAGTGGTATTTATCGCGAAAGTGCTACAACGAACAGAGCAGTTGTTACTTGCTGGGGTTGCCGTTTCATTTATGTTAGCAGCCGTAACACAGTTTATCCTTTATTTTGGTGACCCTTTTGCCACTAACCGAGTGATCTTTTGGTTAATGGGAAGTTTAGCTCGAGTGGAGATGAGTAATTTTTATATTATTGCCAGTATATTGATTCTAGCTATTCTTATTATCATTGCTCTACATCGCCAGATTGATGCTTTATTACTTGGTGATGAAAGTGCTGCTAGTTTAGGCGTTAATGTCGACAGATTAAGATTATTAATGCTGGGGCTTTGTGCTGCTTTGACTGCAACTATTGTTGCTTATTGTGGTGGTATTGGTTTTGTCGGCTTGATGATACCTCATATCGTCAGGCAACTGATCGGCGTCACAACATTTAAGCTAGTATTAGGCAGTGCTTTGATTGGCGGAACATTTTTAATATGGGTAGATGTAATTGCTCGCTCTGCTTTAGCTAATGCAGAAATTCCAATTGGCATTATCACTTCAGCATTGGGCAGTATTTTCTTCTTATTTATTATGGTCCGTAATAAACACCATGGATAATTTAATCGCCTCAATAACTTAATTAACTAATGAAGTAGTAACAAGATGACAGATAATAATGTAGATAAAAAAAGTACCTCACATAAAAAACGTATGCAATCGGTTAAAGAAAAGGTTGATAAACGTATCGACGACGCCCAGGAAGAACGAGGCTTATTAATCGTTATTACCGGCAACGGTAAGGGTAAATCAACTTCTGGCTTTGGTACTATCGCTCGTGCTGTTGGCCATGGCCTTAATGCCGCTGTAGTTCAGTACATTAAAGGCACTTGGGCTTGTGGTGAACGTCAATTACTAGAAAATGCAGGCGTTACTTTTGATGTCATGGCCACAGGTTTTACTTGGAACACTCAAGATAAAGAAAAAGATATTGCTGCAGCTCAAAAAGTTTGGCAACGAAATAAAGTATTACTCAGCGATAATAATGTTGATGTGGTACTCCTTGATGAAATGACCTACATGATTGCCTATAAATATATAGAGTTAGAAGAGCTGCTTGAAGCGTTAAAAAATCGTCCTAAAAATCAACATGTCATTATTACCGGCCGTGCCTGTCACCGAGAAATCATTGCCTTAGCTGACACAGTTAGTGAAGTACAGTCCGTCAAACATGCCTTCGATAACGGCGTTAAAGCTCAAAAAGGCATCGATTGGTAAATGCTGATGTTTATAAGTTATAGCACCTAAAGAGATCACAAAAATATGAACAAACTTTTATCAATACTCATTTTGTTATCACTGAGCATGTCTTGCTTTGCTAACAGTCACGCTAAAGATAAACCGAGTATTATCGCGTTATCTCCTCACATTGTTGAGATGCTATTTGATATTGGTGCCGGAGAGCAAATTATTGGCACCACGGCATTTGCTGATTACCCAGAGCAAGCTAAGAATATCCCTGTCATTGGTAACTATCTTAGATTACAGATTGAAAAGGTTATCGAACTGCAACCAGACCTCATCATCGCATGGAAAAGTGGTAACCCTAGTGATGATCTCGCTCGATTAAAACAGCTAGGTTTTAACATCGTTTATTCACAGCCAAATACCTTTGCTGATGTTGCAAAAGAGATGCGTGAATTTGGTAAGTTAACTGGTCACGAATTACAAGCTGAGCAACAAACTCAAGATTTTCTAGCTCAACTTAATCAAATTACTCAGCAATATCAGAATAAAAGCAAAATTGTCGGTTTTTACGAGTTATGGTCAAGACCATTAACCACCGTTGCACAAGGAAGTTGGCCGCAACAGTTTTTAACGATTTGTGGGGTAGATAACCCTTTTAAACAGTTATCAATTCCCTACCCTCAGGTAAATATTGAAACAGTATTGCAAACGCCGATACAAGTTATTATCCAGCCATTATCAGAGAACCAAACTGATAAATTAGGCTTTAACTGGCAAGACTGGTCGATAGTTCCGGCAGTAAAAAATAATAAAATTATCCAACCTGACGCTGATGCCATGCACCGCATGACAGCGAGAAGCCTTGGAGAATTACAGCATTTGTGTACAAACATTGACGAAATACGACAATGGTTGTTAAGCAATAAAGCGCTTTAATTAGCCCCAAAGAGGCTAATAAAGCATATAAAGATTTTAGGTGTTGATGTTTTTATAAAGCATCAGTGAAACGGGAAATAGGTGCGTACTTTAAAAGTGTAACTCCTATACTGCCCTCGCAACGGTAATAAAGGTCACCCTGAGTAATTAATTTATGGTAACCCTTTTCAGTCCGGAGACCGGCCTAAAATAACACTAGTTTTGTAAGTACGGTGGGTGCTTATAATTGAGGACAACATGAAAAAAACACTTTTAGCATTAACCATTGCTAGCACATTTACATCAGGATTAACTTTCGCTAACTCAAGCCAAGAAAGTACCGATGAAACAGAAAACATGATAATTACTGCTAACCGCACAGCACAAAGCGAAGCAGATCTTTTAAGTAGCGTTAAAGTCATAACACGTGCAGATATTGAGTTATCGTCTTCTAATTCGATTGCTGAATTACTTAATGATGTTAATGGCATACAAATATCTCAAAGTGGTGGCGCAGGTCAAACAACATCTATATTTAGTCGTGGCACTGACTCGGGCCACACCTTAGTTATTATTGATGGCCAACGTATTGGCTCCGCAACACTAGGGCAAGTTGCCTTTGCCGACATCAGTGTTGAGCAGGTAGAGCGAATTGAAGTGATCAAAGGCCCAAGAGCTGCACTTTGGGGCTCTGATGCTATAGGTGGTGTCATTCAAATATTTACTCGTCAATTAGCCGCAGGTGAAATTGCTGTTGATGCTGGCCTAGGCAATGACAAACAGCAGCAAGCAAGTATCAGTGGCGCAATAGGCCATGGTGATGGTAGTACAACCTTCACAGCTTCTGCTAAATCTAGCGATGGCTATGATGTTTATGACTTAGCTGAAGATGATGACGATGGTTACAGTCGTGAAAACGTTTCACTTATTGGTCAACAACAGTTGAACCAAGAATGGAAAATTAATTGGTTAGCTAAATATAACCAAGGCGAAACAGAATATGATAGTGCTTTTGGTGGCGCTAACGAAAATTCATTTGAAACACTACAATGGCAACTTTCTGCCAGCCAAACAGATGGCAACTGGCATCAACAACTATTTGTAGGTCAACAAAAAAATGAAAGCACCTCATTCGGTAATGGCATTAGTGAGAGTGATGGTAGTCGTTTTGAAACCGATCGCTTACAAGGTACATGGTTAGGTAGTTACCAGCTAACTGAACAATTAAGCACAAGTGTTGGTATCGATTTAATCAATGAGAAAGTCGACACTCAAGTTGCCTACGAAGTCGATGAACGTGATATCCACTCTGCATTTACCCGTTTAGCCTTTGATAACGACACCATCATTTTAGATGGAGCACTTCGATATGATGATATTGAAGGTATCGATAGCGAAGTCACGTATAACTTAAGTGCCGGCGTACGTTTTGCTGATACTTCGTTAGTGAGCTTAAATATCGGCAGTGGCTTCAAAGCGCCAAGCTTTAACGATCTTTACTACCCTAATGACGGTTGGTCTTACGGTAACCCTGACTTAGAAGCTGAAACGTCAGATAGTATAGAGTTATTAGTAAAAACCAATGTGGTAGGAGTCGATACAGAACTAAGTATTTACAATACTAAAATTGATAATTTGATTGAATGGCAACCTGATGAAAACTTTGCTTATCACCCAATTAACGTGAACAAAGCTGAAATCAATGGTGTTGAATTAACCTTATCGACTGAAATGTTGGGCTTACAACATCAACTGCAATTAAATTACTTAGATGCAAAAGATGATGTAACAGATGAACCGCTAATACGTCGTGCAAAACAAAGTGGTAGTTATCAAGTCAGTCAATCATGGGATAGCCTTAGCCTACTTGCGAGTATCAATTATCAAGGTGAGCGAGAAGATAGCGAATGGCCAAGCACCATCACCTTACCAAGCCATACGTTAGTTAATGCTAGCGCGTTATATGAAATAACACCGGCATGGACTTTAGGCTTAAAAGTTAACAATGTTTTTGACAGAGAATATGTCACTAATAACCATTATGTTGGGCAGCCTGCCCAGTACTTAGTCACAGTAAGTTACCGTAACTAAATACTTATATTGAATATAAAGCCTGTTATTGGAAACTATAACAGGCTTTTTTATATTGCTTTGAAGTCGTTAATTGTTATTTTGACAAATATCCCACATCTTTTGGTTATATTGCACCATGTAATCAAGCGCTTTATTACGATCAACTCTATCTTGCTCTGACCGAATCACATCCCCCGTATTCGGCATATATTTTTTACCGCATAAGGCAAGTGCTTGTTCAATTTCACCCGCAGTCAAACCTGGTATTTTCGTCCCGCGAGTCGATGCCACAAACAAACGATAATCGTTTTTTTCTATTGCCATCGCAATATTAGCTGACAACACTGAATATGCTTTTGAAGCTTTGACTTCGCTTTGGCTTACTTCATTGTTTAGATTATGCTCGCCAATATTACTAGTAGCATTGCTACAGCTCGTTGTAATTAGGGCGAATAGTAAATAGCTATATCTCAACATGATGAATTAGAGTCACTGACATTGTTGCCAATGTTTTTAGTACGAAAAATAAGGATTAACACCGCTGATAATAGCCAAAAGATGCTACCAGAAGAATTACTTGTTGAGGCTTCTGTTTCGGTTTCGGTTTCAGTTTCTGGCTCAGGTACAACGACAGCGGCAACCGTAATCATGGCCGTAAATACCTCACTGCTTATTGCCTCTTTATGGCTGACAATTCCAACATTTAATGTGCCCGAAAAATCATTATCCACCGTAATGCTATTACCAGAAACAGTATAACCAGTGCCTGACTCAACAGTTAATGATGTTGGAGTGTCGCAACCAAAAGTAAATAGGTTATTGGTGAACGTTAAGCTCTCCCCTTGGGTGACTGATAAGGCTTGCTGACTAGTAATAGCGATATCAACGGCGCTAACACTTTTATCAATAGTGAAATCATTATCGTTAATAGCAAAGAAAATATTATCACTACAAGCCACTTTAATTCTTGCTGTATTAGTATTGATTTCACTTGCACAGTAATTCGTTAAAGAGACTTGAGTAGTGCCATTATTATCGGCCCCAACCTCTAATGCTCTAGTAAAACTGTTACCGCCATCAATTGATAACAAAACATCCACTGAAGCGCAGTTTATCGGGCTCGTATCAGTACCTGCTACCTGCCACTGCACATTTTGGCTATTATTAGACCAAATATCGCTTTGTAATGGTGCCGTCACAGCAAAACTTTCGCCGGTATCAATAACCGTAATTTCATTGTCATCATAACTAACGCCACCTTCGCTATCACGTACGAGTAAACGAAAATTTAAAGAACGATCAGTCGTGGGCAGCACTTCGCCGATAACAGAAGTGTTTGCTAAAATATTCGTTAATTGTGGGAAAACTCTTTCACTATCACTTACTGGCGGCCAAGTACGAAATAACGGCCTTGCACCATCATCAATTTGCTGTGAAAGCGAGCTACTCGCTGGGCCTAAATCAAATTGCTCCCAACTGTAAGTCAAATTGCTACTATCAACATCACTAGCACTGCCTGACAATATAAAAGGCGTTTGCGCCGGTATAGTATAATCATCACCCGCATCTACAATCGCAGTGTTATTAATACTCCCCGTCACAGTGCCGCAATTTTTACCACCGCCAGTGGTAATAAAATTGCTGATGTCTTCAATAGATTTGGTATGAAAAAAAGCATCTGAGTTACCTTGTAAGTTTTGACTGCCGCAAATACCGGCATAACTCATGATCGTTGAGCCACTACCTACCTCATAGGCAGAGCTAGCAGAGCGATTACCGGCACAAGCCTCTGCACTGCCGTTAAAGGTATGATTCGCGCCAAACTGATGACCAATTTCATGCGCAACATAATCAATATAAAAGGAATCGTTATTGGGCATATCGGCTCCCGTTACGCCATCTCCCTTATACTGTGAATTACATACCGACTCTAAAACAGCTAAACCTCCGCCACCAGTACCGACAACATGGCCAATATCATAACTATTGCTACCAATAATATTATCAATTGTCTGAGTGTTAATTTCTCCATCATCACTGGTATTGGCAAAAGGGTCTGTATCGGCATCGGTAAAAATAAGTAAGTTATTATTAGCCACTAACTCAAGCTTAATGGCAAGGTCGCGTTGAAATACCTCATTTAAGCGATTCACCAGTGTCACCATCTCAGCCATAGCACTATCGACAGTACCACCGTTAAATTGAGTATATTCAGCCGCAGCCGAGATTGCTAACCGGTAGGTTTTTATTGCACTTTGACTGGCAACGCTTTTTGCACCTTTAACTTGATTTGTTTCTTCATTTAAAACTGATGATTGACTAGCCCCACTAATATCACCGAAAGAGCTTTTAGGAGAGTGAAATTGAAAATCTGCTCGTGAGACTAACTGGGTTTTCTTACCTAAATAACTTTGATAACCATCATTGGCTGAAAATGTACGTGTCATCTGATTACTTTTAACACCCTCAATGCTTTTTGCTGAGCTAGTGATCAGTTTTATTTCTGGCTCAACAAATATCAGCTCACCTTGATAATAAAACATGCCATGAAAGCCATTTGGCGTAATATCAAAGCGACCGGTGTTGCTTGGCGCTCCAACTTGCACTCCTGAAAAGGTTTTTATCTCAGGGTATTTCTGCCTAAGTTCAGCAGCCATGACATGACTAGGTGTTAAATTAAAATCGACTAATTGTCCATTAGGCAGTGGCAATGAGATCACTATTTCATTGGCATTACTTAACAGCAATGCTCGCAAATTTTGCTCATCAGCAGTATAGGAGCTAGATGCCGGTTGAGTTAACGACAATTGATTGCTAGCAATATCAATAGAAGTTTGCTTTTGTTGCCATTGATTAAAAGTACTCGATATATCTTGTGCTTTGACGATGGGACTCAAGGCTAATGAGCAGCAAAAATACAACCAGGAAACTAAGCCAATTAATTTTTTCATTTTGATTTCTATTCGGTTCATTCTCTACAAATAAGGTTAGCGCTAAAGGCATAAAAAAACCACCGCTTAGGCGGTGGTTTCATATTTTTAACATAATCTGAAATATCGCAGATAAACGTTAACTATGTTTTGGCTCTACTGAATCTGAACCGAAAATCAATCGTTTAATAGCATTGATTAAACGTCTAAAGACTATACGTAGATCTTCCAAAATCAAATAAAGACTTGGAATAAACACTAAAGTTACGATAGTGGCAAACAGTACACCAAATGATAACGAAACCGCCATAGGAATAACGATTTGTGCTTGCGCACTGGTTTCGAAAAATATAATTGGCACTAATCCAATAAAGGTGGTTAACGAGGTTAATAAAATAGCACGGAAACGTTTAGTACCTGCATGTATAACAGCATCTTTTAATCGTTCGCCGCGTTTTCTAGCGTTATTAACATAATCCACCATAACCAGTGAGTCGTTCACTGCGACCCCTGCGGCGGCCAAAATACCGAATACCGATAAAACACTTAAGTCCATTCCCAAAACAAAATGACCAAAGACAGCACCGATAATACCAAAAGGGATCACCGTCATAATCATCGCAGCTTGTGAATAGGATCTAAGCGGAATTGCCAATAAAGAAAATATAACCATAAAGGAGATCAGCGCATCACGCACCTGCTCAGCGACGCCATCCATTTCTTCTTGAATACTGCCCGATAGTTCACTTTTCACTTGCGGGTATTCTCTTAACAATTTAGGTATAAAGTTATCACGAATATCTTTCGCAACTTCAAATGGCTCCACCTGCTCGGCATCAACACTTGCCCAAACATTAATGGTGCGATTGCCGTTTTCACGGCGAATACGAGTAACACCATCCGTTAAGTTAATCTCTGCTAATTCAGATAAAGGTAACTCGGCTCCATTAGGTGCTTGAATCATGACATCTTCCACATGCCCAACACTACTTCGTTGTTCAAGAGGGTAACGTACCATGACTTTAATTTCGGCACTATCACGTAAAATACGCTGCGCCTCTAAGCCATAAAAGCTGTAATTTACTTGTGAGGCAATATTCGCTAATGATAAGCCTAAACTGTGCGCTAAAGGTTTAAGCGACAATTGTACTTCTTTGGCACTGGTTTGGCGGGAATCATTAACATCGCCAACACCTTTAAGCGTGTTTAGCTTTTCTTTTAAAGCTTTAGCAGCAGAAAGTAGCTGAGCATCGTCTTGACTCTCTAGCCTAAAAGCGACATCACCATCATCACGGCCCCCTCCAAAGAAGTTATCACTAATAGTGAGTGATTTGACACCCGGATAGGTAGGAATTGCTTGACGCCATAAGTCCGCTAATTCAAAAGTATTAATAGGTCTATCTTTTGGAACAACTAACTTAACCATCACTTCGCCACGAGTACGGCTACGCAAGTCAACTTGCATATCTGAAATCATCGAGCGACCATATTTAGCCTCAACTTCTTGGTCCACTTTATACAGAATACTTTCAATACTAAGTAAGTTTTTCAAAGTAGCATTTTCTGAAGCATCGATATTCATTTCAATACTTACACGGGGAAAATCATGAGGGATTTTAGGTTGTCCGACATAACGTACAAAGCCACCTGAAAATAACCCAACACTTAGCAGCATTAAGCTAATAAAGAACATTAAAACTGCGTAACGGTACTCAAGAAAAATTTTCAAAGCGGGTTTATATTTATTTTCAATAAAGCCTTTTAGCTTTTTATCAATCCAGGCTCGTAATCTATCTAGAGGGTTTTTCGGGTTAAACTTTTTAACCTTCATTTTCACTAAATGCGCAGGCAGTATTAATTTTGATTCAATCAATGAAAAAATCAGACATAAAATAACCACTGCACCAATTGCTTTACTAAACGCTGATGAGGGCCCTTCGCCAAATAAGAAGGGAACAAATACCGCAATTGTGGTTAAGACCCCAAAAGTTGCAGGCATTGCGACTCTTTTTACGCCTCGAATAACATTGTCAGTTGTATGGCCGTGTTCTTCTATTTCGTCATGGGCACTCTCACCCATGACAATGGCATCATCAACAACAATACCCAATACTAAGATAAAGGCGAATAAACTAATAACGTTGATAGTTACCCCAATAAATTCCATTGGCATAAATAGTAAAGTACCTAAGAAACATACAGGTAAGCCCATCATTACCCAAAAGGCTAAACGAACACGTAAGAATAATGCCAACATTAAGAAAACTAAAATGGCACCACTTTTCATGTTGTCTAACATCATGTTCAGACGACCTTCAAGGTAATAGGTAAGATCCACCCAAGTTTCCAGCTTTACGCCTTCAGGTAATACTGCGGCCTTCTCGTCAACATACTTTTTCATGATGTCGGCAACATCAGTAATACTTTGATTATCGGCAGCGCCAACAAAAAAGGTAACAGAGTTTTTACCATTAAATTTAGAGTATTGTAATCCTTCTTGAAGACCATCAAGTACGGTAGCAATTTCACCTAATAAAACTTTAGTGCCATCTTCTAAGGTAACAACAGGAATCAATTCAAACTCATGACCTCTATAAGCTTGGTTTTCAACACGTAAATTAATATAACCATTTTCGGCTCTAATTTGTCCTGCAGACATGTTACGAGAATAGCTGCGTACCGCATTAGCGACATCGTTAAAGCTTAAGTCATATTCTCTAAGTTTATCTTTACTGACTTCCACAGCAATTTCATAATCTAAACCACTATAAAAGTCTGAGGTATTGATAGTTGGTAACTGTTGAATTTCTTGATAAATATTTCTGCCTAACTCTTTAAGCTCTATATTGGTTAAATCACCATACAAGCTGATATACATCACTTCTTGGCGGTATTTTTCTCGCTCAACTTTGATACGTTCCATACCATCTGGAAAACTTGGAATTGAATCAATAGCTGATTTAACTTCTTCTAAGACCACTTGGGGATCATAGTCTAATTCAACTTCAAACCAGCCATTAGAGTAGCCGCGATTAGAATAGGTAATAACACGTTTAAGCCCTTGAACTGACTTTAGTGCTTCTTCTATTTTTATTGTGATCCCTTCTTCCACTTCTTGCGGGGCTGCGCCCGGATATGGCGCCGCATAAGAAATCCAATTAATTTTAACTTGCGGGAACATTTGCTTGTCAATGGTGAAGGCGGTTAGCAAACCACCTACTAGGATAAACACCATTAATAAATTTGCCGCAATAGAATTACGAGAAAACCAAGCGATAATGCCGACATTAGTATCTATTGATTTATCTACTTCCGGCTTATTTTTCGGCGGAATATTGTCGTTTTCTTGTTCAGTAACAGAGCTCATGATTACTGCTCCTCATTATCGTTACTGGCTACTTGAGTTTCTTCAGATTTATCTTCTGACTTTTCCTCTTCAAGCACTTTTTCATCACTCGACAGTGCCAACTTCATACCATCAACAGGATAATCTAATGCTGAAATAATTAAACGATCGCCATTAAGAAGACCATTAGTAACGATAACATTACTGCCTTGCTGGCGAATAACATTAATAGGGGCATAATGAAGTTTAGATTCATTATCTAAAATAGCAACAGAGTCGTTAACCACTAAATAACGAGGAATTAAACTCGCGTTAGTAAGGTGTTCACCAATAATTTTCGCTTTAACATAAGTGCCGAATCTTAACGGTGTAACGTTATTATCTTCAATAATTTGATAAGGATCATGAATTTGCGCAACTAAATAGGTCATGCGGCTTTTTGAGTCGACAACCCCTTCACTTCGAGCAATATCCGCTTGCCATTCAACAGACTGACCAGCAAAAGTCCCTTCTAAACTCACTTTAGCATTATGACCCTGTGCAATTAAGAACTTTAATTGGTTATCTGCAACAGGTAAACGAACTTCAGCAATCGACGTACTTAATAACTTACCAATTTGTGCACCTGTTCCAACAAATGAACCTAAACCAATCATTCGGCTTTCAATCATGGCGTCATAAGGCGCTCTAATTTCTGTGCGCTGTAAATTACGTTCAGCTCTAAGCACTGTTGCTTGTGCTGCTTTTACTCTAGCTAGCTCCTGCGCTAATTGAGGCTTACGTAAACTTAACTCCGTCGGTGAAGTATCAGTAATTTGTTTCCATTCACGCTCTGCAACTTTACCATGAGCAACTTCTTGCTCTAATGCTGCTCTTGCTGATGCCATGGTAGCCTGCGCATCAATCAAAGCCGCATGGTAGTCATTAGGATCTATACGGGCCAGCAATTGCCCCTTTTTAACCAGACCTCCACTAACAAATACGTCACTTAACTCAACAATCTCACCGCTAATTTGCGCAACTAATGTCGTTTCATATTTTGGTTTAACAACGCCATACGATTCTACAAACATAGTCATAGGTGCTACCGATATTTCCTCAACAGCAACAATAGGCGTATTATCTACCTGTGCTTTTTCTTCAGGTGGTTTTTTCATACTAGAAAAACCAACTTTCGCAACGATCCCTACGGCTAAGATAATAATAGGTATAATAATTTGTTTTTTACTAGCCACTTCTTTTCCCTCTTCATTCAGGTGATGAATTTATATTTTTTAAACTAGGTAATTTATTGAGAAACAATTACCATATTTATTATGTGGTCAATAATAACGAATTATTAACCACTATCTAAAACAAAGTTGTAACTGTGTATTTCAATTTGTACGCCGATTTGCAAAAAAAGTAATTAAAACTATACAGAAAATAAATTTATCCTTTAAAATCATAAAGGTGCAGGGTTACTTTTTAGTTCTGTTTTTTATTTTTAATTATCATAAACTGAATAAGTAAATAAACTATTAGTATATTTCACCATATTTTAAATATTTCCAACAATGAAGTTGGCAAATTAACCACTTTTTATAATGAGTTCAGCCGAGGATATATCATGCTAGATAAAATCAGTCGTTTTTTTAATACCTTGTTAGCAGAAGATGAAAGTGCCCAAAAAAAAGAACTGTCTATTGAGATTGCTTGTGCTGTATTGCTATGTGAAGTAATGCGAGCTGATAGTGTCTTTACTGAGGCTGAACAAGAACAATTAAGTAATATATTAATTGAACAATTTAATTTAAATACCCAAGAAGTTGAAAACATTTTAGAGCAAGCTTTAGAGTTGAGTGAAAACGCCAGTGATTTTTATCAATTCACCTCTAAATTGAATCAGCATTACTCACTCGATGAACGAATCAAAATAGTCACTTTGTTATGGCAAGTTGCTTATGCAGATGGCGAGCTAGCAAGTATTGAAGAGCATATTATTAGAAAAATAGCTGACTTGTTACATCTTCGCCACAGTGAATATATCGCCACAAAAATTGCTGCCGAAACTTACAAAAATAAGGTATCATAGCCAGTTGAATTTACCCCTTTAATTTCAGGCAATTTTATGTCCCAAGTCAACGCCAATCTCGGCAAATATAACACCTTAAATATTATCGCTGTGAACGAAAGCGGCGCTTATCTTGATGGTGGCGATTTAGGTGAAATTTTACTGCCTAATCGTTATGTACCAAGCCACTGTAAAATTGGTACGAGTATTGAAGTTTTCATTTATGTAGACTCTGCCGATAGGCTCGTCGCTACTACTGAAAAGGTGCTTGGCCAGGTAGATGAATTTGTATCTCTAAAAGTTGCACAAGTGAATAAAATGGGAGCATTTTTAGACTGGGGATTACCTAAAGATTTACTGGTTCCCTATAATCAGCAGCATACAAAGATGGAAGTGGGTAAGTACTACTTGGTGCGTATTTTTCTTGATCAACGAACTGAGCGTATCGCAGCTTCAAGTAAGTTGGATAAGTTCATTGATATCTGGCCAGCAGAGTACCAACAAGGTGATAAGGTAAAGTTAACTATTGGTGGTAAAACTGATTTAGGCTTTAAAGCGATAGTCAATGATTTACATTGGGGATTATTGTACGACAATGAAATATTTCAACCTTTACGTATTGGTAAAAAAATTGATGGTTATATCAAACAAGTTCGTGAAGATGGACGTCTAGATTTAATTTTAACGCGAGGCAGTAAAAATAAAGTTAATAGTTTTGCCGATAAATTACTCGACCAACTTCAAAAAAATGATGGCTACTTACCATTACATGACAAAAGCTCACCAGAATTAATTCAGCGAACTTTAGGTGTGAGTAAAAAGACTTTTAAAGCCACGATTGGTAACTTAATGAAAAATGGCAAGTTGTTAATAGAAGATAAAGGAATTAGATTAAAGTAATTAAGCTATATTTAGCGATGTAGATTTCAACTATTACTGGCAGTTTATACTACACTATAAAGATAAGTAATAGTTGAGCCACCAAACTTAATGATAAAAACATATTTTAAAAATATAATCATTTTACTAACTTTGTACTTATCTTTACCTGCGTATGCTGAACAAGAGAGCTATGATTTTCTTGATTTAACTTTAGAGCAGCTACGTAACGTTAAAGTTAATGTCGCGTCCCTAACCCCCGAAACCATCTCTCAATCACCTGTTCCTGTAACCCTGATTACCGAGGACATGATTAAACAAAGTGGCGCATTAACATTAAAAGAGTTATTACTCACTTATGTTCCTGGCTTTAATGATATTGAAGATCAAAATGAAGTAAATATCGCAGCTAGAGGAATTTATACCTCTTCTCAGCAAAAGATCTTGATCATGATAAATGGTCATAGAATTAACTCTAGAAGCTATTCTATGGCAGCCCCAGACCATAGTATTTCACTCGATAAAATTAAGCAGGTCGAAGTATTAAGAGGTCCAGCATCTTCCCTTTATGGCAATGTTTCCTTAAGTGCAACCATCAATATAATTTTAAAAGAGGCGAGTGAAAACCAAACATTAAAAATTAAGGCGATAAAAGGAAACTATGGTCAAAAAAGCATTTCAATAACCCATGGTTTTCAAGGTGAAGACGTGTCAACTTTCCTATGGGCAAATACATTTGAAAGTGATGGTGAGACAATACATTTAGCCGCGGATCAAGTCTATACCGCTACCCCTGAAGATAATAATCAAGCAATACTAGGCGGTATTAAAGACAAAAGTAGCTACGATATAGGATTAAATTTAACTTACAAGAACCTTGAGTTTTTTATTAATTCGCACCGAGGTCATTACATAGAACCATTTTCAGGTGGTGGGTTGACTGGCGAACCTTATGAGTATCAGAGCATAAACAAAATAGAAGATTATGGTCCGGGCTTAGGTTATACAATGAATCATTTGGATTTAAGCTATGAATCAAACATTATCGGCTGGCAAAATAAAACCCGCCTTTATTGGGATGATTTTACTACTAATAGCCCTGTAGTAATCAACCCAAGTGTTCCTGTTTACGGGGCACCTCATTGGACGGATCAAACCTTAGGCATACTGAGTACTTTTGAAAAAAGCTTTGCAACAAGCACAATACTGACCGGATTCCAGTATGAAGCTTATCGCGTATTCGGGGCTCAGTTTCCGTTAGTTATCGGCGATAGTTTCGTTGAAACGGACAAAATTCTACCCAATGGACCTGAGAGTAATATTTCCGCGTTTTTCCAGTATCAAAAACACATAACAAAAAATTGGCACACGAACATTGGCGGAAGGTATGATTATAAAGACCGCAAAGATACCGATAATATTCAACAGTTCAGCCCTCGCTTAGCCCTAATATACAGTGAAGGTGATATGGATATGAAATTTTCATATGCTAAGTCATTTGTTGATGCCACCTATTGGAATCGATTTTCGACTTTACCTGCATTTATCGGGGCTAGTACCTTAAAACCAGAAACATTAGAAACCATACAACTAACGCCATCAATATTTTTACCGCAACAACAATTACAACTTACCACCAATATTTTTTATGATATGGCGAAAAATATCATCTTTCGCGACAATAGTGCAATGAGTAATAACTACAGCAACTCAGGCGAGTTAACGAGTTGGGGAATAGAGCAAGAAGCTACCTATATCGATGGTAGTTTTCAGCTTCGCTTTAGTGGTACCTATAGGCAAGCCATAGACACTGAGTTAATAAAGTCTACTCACGGCGCAATCGCGAATATTCCTGAAAAGTCTTTTAGTGTTGTCTTTGATAAGAAGTTTACCACTGATTTTAGTGGGAATTTAAATATACGGTATATTGGCAAACAGTTTTCCCCGACTATTATTCAAAGTAATGGGGTTAAGGTTGAAGATCCTTTCCCAAATCAAGGGGTGGATTTTGATGATCCAAATCGGTTTATTGATCATGCAACTTTAGTTAATGCAAACCTGCATTACACGATTACAGAGAACATTAGCGTCGGCTTTAAAGTGACTAACCTTTTGGATAAACAGCATTTACAAGGTGGTTCAACTTTACACCCTTACCAAAAACCTGGACGCTGGTATTCGGCAAATATAGAGTTCAGTTTATAGTAATAGTGGTTAGCTAGAAGTTATTAAAAACCTCTAGCTATGCTAACCACATATGCTTTAGCTTAAAATAGTGAACCAACCCATTAACATTGGTAATAATGGCATGGCAACTAAAGCAACTAACACCATAGCTAAATGACGTTTTGAACTCGCATCTTTAAAATCTTCATTGTGTGACATCTTGACTGCTTCCTAAAATGGCAAAAAAACGAGCGCATTTTAACGGTTCAAGTGGGCAAAGCAAAGTTTTATTTGATCTATATCAAGTATTTTTGATATTTATAATGCAGGTTTAATGGCAATGATTTGGGCAATAGCTTGTGGCTTATCTGTAGTATTCTCAACGATCCCTTCAAAACTATATATTATTTCCCAATCACTAAATTGCTCCACCAACTCATTAGTTTTCAATAAAAAATCAGGATTTTTGGGGCGGCCAAAGCTAGCTTGCTGCTCAGTAAAGGTTTCATAAATCACCATACCTCCTGGTTTAACTGCCGCTTTTATTTGTGTAAACAACTGTCGATGTAAATATCGAAAAACCATAATAGCGCTAAATTTTTTCCCTTGAAGTGGTGAGCTTTGCTCATTTTCAAAGTCGACTTGCCAACGCTGTGCCAGCGATTGTTGATTTTTGCTTAGGTTTGTTAAAGACAACTTAACATTTTCCAATGCCTCGTCTTTTATATCAGCAAACGTTGTGGGAATGTTGTGTTCAATTAAAAAAAGGCCATTACGCCCATTGCCACATGCAAGATCAAGTACACTACTTTGCTGCTCGGCATGTAAGCCTTGCAAATGAGTTAAGTACTTATCTAACAAAGGAGAATGGGACAATTTCAATGGCCTTTTCATTATTTCCGTATAAGAGAATGTACATATAAGAAGAGTTTCTCTCTTATACGTACGTGTTAATTTAATTGATACTAATTAAAAGCTGCCACGAATACCAAGACTAAAACTACGCCCAGGTAATGGTGCATCTTCTTTTAAGAAAGAAGAATGTACAAAGCCTAGTTCATCAGTTAAGTTTTGGCCTTTAACATACAAGACAATATCATTATCCATAATATTTAAACCCGTACTGCTTAAATAATAGTTAAAGTTAAAATCAACAATCGTATAAGCATCTGTAGGAGTTTCAAGCGGCGCAGTATTATCTTGCTTAAAATAATGATTCACTGATAACTCAGTAGCAAAACTATTCGCTTGATAATTTAACGATGAGCCTATTCTCATTGGCGGCGTACGTGGTAAATAGTCACCATTAGTTAATTTTGCATTAATATAGTCACCAAAAACAGTCAACTTTAATGGGCTTGAAATTTGATAGGCAATTTCTGCCTCCAAGCCGTACATCTCAACATCAGCTTGCTGATAAATTAAAATGGGTAGTCCTTCTTCTTCATGCTCTTCATGCTCTTCATGCTCTTCGTGATCATCGTCTGCTTCATGTTCTTCGTGACCATCTTCAAAAACTAGCCCAGTATCTTGTTGAAAGTAGAAGTCATTAACTCGATTATAAAAAGCACTCACTACAAAACCAAAATCGCCTTCAAACTTACGCCAAGTTAAATCGATACTATGGGAGGTTTCAATATCCGGTGCATTTTCAGCTAGCTCTACATGAATTTCATCGCCATGCTCATCATGTTCATGATCTTCTTCTCCATGCCCTTCATCTTCTTCAATATGTAAATCAAACATAGCTCCAATTTCAAAAGTGTTAGTACCGATATGCGGGCCGAATGAAAATAATTCAGCAGATGAAGGCGCTCGTTGTGAAAAGGCAACAGATAAGCCTAGATTGTAGCCGTCTTGATAATCCCAAACAAAGCCTGCAGAAGCACTAATAGGAGTAAAGTCTTGCTGTTCAAATGACACTAACTCTTGTTCATGATCATCAAAACCAATTAAGGTATCATCAGCCTCAATAGACACCTGCTCAATTCTAGCGCCTAATTGTACTAATACATCACCAAAGTGTTTTTCTTCAAGCCAAGCAGCAGCAAAACTGTCAGTATTCGAAGGTGGTGTGAAAGCTTCATCACCAATAGCTTCAAAATCTGAGCCTTTATAGTGTAAAGTCCAAGCACCTTTCCAACCTTGGTATGTTTGATGATATAAGTCGACTTTAAACTCGCTACTTTCATTATTAAAAATCGTTCCTATAGCGCCGTCTTCAATCTCTTTATGTTGATAATCTGTATAGGCAAACCTTGCTGAAACTTGTTTAAGGAAACTGTCATCAAAGTTAACTTCACTGAGTAGTTGTATTCTATCTTGGCGCATTTCTGCACTGGTACCTACTTCAAGCTCCTCATGTTCATCATGCTCTTCTTCTTCATGATGATGCTCATGACCCGGAATACCATAGTCTTTGCTTATGCTACCGTATGAGAAGCCAACGAAACCTTGCTCAAATAAATAACTTGAGCCTATGGTAAAGCCACTTGATTCAGAGTAACTATCCGCTAGTGTATCTGAGCTTTCTTCTTCGTCATGCTCTTCGTGTTCATCGTGATCTTCTTCATGTTCTTCTGCTGCAAAGTCTTTAGGTAGTTTATAGTTACCTGCATCTCGCCAATAGCCGTCAAGATGTACTGCAAACTTCTCTCCGCCTATCTCTAAGCCTTTTTGTAATGAAAGGCCTGCTTGTTTCTCGTCAGAGCCATCGTTATATTGTAACAACCACTCAGCCATAGTCTCATCAGACGTTGGTACGCGGTTGTCAACAACATTAACAACACCACCAATGGCACCACTGCCATAAAACAATGTTGACGGCCCACGTAAAACTTCAATTTGTGTCGCTGTACTCGTTTCAGTTGAAATAGCATGATCAGCCCCTACACGAGAAGCATCCCCAACATCTAAGCCATTTTGAGTAATTAACACTCTAGGGCCATCTAAACCACGAATTATTGGACTACTGGCTACTCCACCATAGAAGCTAGAGTGTACGCCAACTTCATTTTTTAAGGTTTCACCTAACGTTGATGCTTGTTTTAATTTTAAAGCATCACCTGCAAGTACATTAATAGGTAAAGCTGATTCTATTGACGATGAATGCAAAGGCGTAGCATAAATATCGATAACTTCTAATACAGAAGGCGATAACTGAATTCGTACACCAGAGATGTCATCTTGCTTAACCGTTATAACTTGATTGCTATGGGTGTAATTTGAAGCACTGGCATGTAATTCAACATCGCCAGATTTTAATTCTGATAAAGTAAAGAAGCCCTGCTCATCACTAGTAACTTTCTTATCACTACCATGAATTGTAATTGTTGCTTCACTGATAGCTTTCCCTTTAGGATCAACTATTTGACCAGTAATATTTTGTGCTAAGGCTAGTGAGCTAGTTGTCGTTGCAAAAACCGCTAATGATAAAGTACACGCAGTTGAGACTTTGCTTAAAGGCAAAGGGATATGTTTTAAGAACATAAAGGTATTCCAATAAAAATGATTAAGACACACAAAACGTAAAGGCTCTAAAACCTAGTAATTTAACGCCTTGTGTTGATATAAATTAATGAGTTAGTTTATTGAGAATCTAGGTGGTGCTCTTAATTGCGGATAAATAAAATAGTGATGAGTCGCTTGTGTGGCTGTTATTTTTTGGAACTTAACTCTATAGCTATCAATTGAATTAACAACTAACTCAACAGAGTCGTTCGATGTATCTAGCCCTTGGTGGCAGATATAACATTCTTGCGGCTCAGCATTTACCGAATGTTCAACTAAATGATCGGCATGGGCAAGTGTCGATAAAAGAAACAACAACACAAAAACCATGAATGCTACTGCAGTCATGGTACGTGGGAAATGTTGTGAATTTTTCTTTGCTTGCGAAATTAAGGTCATATCAAGTGTGATAATATAACATGAGTACATCATCTACAACTTGTTTTAACTGCTTAGTTTAGAAAATATCGCCTTTCTAACTTCACTTTTCGCTAGATTTCAAAATAGTTACTAAAGACTTTATATAGCTCAGTGCCTTGATTAACGCTGGCAGAAGCAAAATGTAGTATGGGTAACACTTCTCTATCCAGGCTGATATTATGTAAAGGATCGCCATCGCCATAATTATCCATACGCAAAATACGCGCTAGCGGTTTACCTGCCGGCAGTGGTTGCCCAAATTCGGCCAAGTAATCTACCATGCCGCCTATAGGAGCATATAAGGCTTTATAATCTTTAAGATAACAAGCGTAACGAGTCATTTCTTTTGGGGTAAAGTCGTTACTATTGACCACACCTTTGTACTGTAAATAACTTAAGATCCCTAACGCATCTTGATGCGCCACATCCAAATCAATCTGTTCTTGAGAGCCAAGCTCAACGGTGAAGCTTTCTTTAGCAAAGCTCCCCTCACCCATAGTTAAATTTCTACCCAACGTTTGATAAGCTTGTTGTAAAGACCACCAAGGACAAAATGTCGCCTCATCCATTGCGCCATCAAAATCATTTGGAATAAAAATAGTATGAGGAATATTAAAGTAATTCGCGCTAGTTTTAGCATATTCAGGGCAATATAAATGCTGGCTAGAAATAGGTCCTGTATGCAAATCTAAAACAATATCCGCTTGATGCGCCATACGTTGCAGTTGATAAGCGATACGTTGACCCGTTGTTAATCCCCAAATGTTGTGATCTAACTTTTGCTCTATTTGATCTAACAACAGCTGTTGAAAGCGGCTAGCGACTTCTTCATCACTACTATCAATGTTTTGCTCAGCAAATGGTGTAATTACCGTCTCATCAAAATGGTACATGCGATTCCAATTGACTCCGGTAATGGGATCAAATCGGCCTAAAGTATATTCACCATTTTTGTGGTTACAAGCCACAGGGTTTGCATAAGGCACTAAGGTGATATTTGACTGAATATCACAATCTTTTAATAACTCAAGTAATTGAAAAATTACCGCATTACCTTGCACTTCTGCGCCATGCATATTCGCTTGAATATATACATCAGGTGCTTTAGTTTCTGCACATTCATAGGTATAAACAGGTACGGTTAGCTTAGCGCCACTGGCCATTTCACCTACGTGCATGACTGTTTTTTTAAAGATATTCATTTGCTTCACCATTAGCTTAGGCTAAATAAGAGCTAGCGGGTTGCGCAGCTCTAACTTCAATAAGTTTACCTTCATCAATAACATATTCTGCCGCCAATTGATGACATAAAAAGAAAGGCATACTTTCAGTAAAACCATAAGCACCACAATAACCAAACACTAGCTTATCTCCCACTTCAACATCTTGTGGAAGTGGCAAGTGACCTAGCTTATCCATACTGGTACATAGTGGTCCATGTAGGTCAAAATTTTGGCTAGGGGCATCTGATTGACGCAGTAAGGTTACCGGAAAAGGCTGATCGGTAATGGCAGGACGGATTATATGATTAATACCTGCCGCTAGCACTAGCTGCTCTTGTTGATAGTTCATTTTTTTATCAACTACGGGGACCACATAATAGCCACACTCTGCGACAGCGAATCGTCCTAACTCAAGCCATAACTCTTCTACGCCAGCCTGTGCTTTTATATCCGCTAAATCAGAGATAATTTGTTGCCATGATAAGGTACTCCCTTCATTAAGGTAATCAATGCCTAAGCCACCACCTAAATCAAGAATTTTCAGAACCATGCCAATACTTGTAGCCAAATCAGTTAATGGTGCAACCATTTGCCCCCATAATGAGTACATTTTTTCATTGCTGAGCATATTGCCCCACTGAAAAATATGTAAGCCGCAAATATTTAACTTCGGATAGTCATTCACTTGTACTGATTGCCATTCTTGTACTGACAAACCAAATGGCGTTAAGCTATTACCACCTAAAGGATTTTTCTCGCCATCTGGCCATTGTAATTGTACTCGTAACAGCACAGTTGGCGGCTTAGCTATACCTTGCTCTTTAATAACTTCATTTAACCAATTCAGTTGATTCAAACTCTCTACCACAAAGGTTTGCACACCTAATTGAACAAATTCGGTTAACTGTTTTTTTGATTTCGCCGGACCAGTATTTAATACTCTTGCAGGAGAAACTCCTTGCGCCAACACTTGCGCCAATTCTCCTGAGCTAGCAACATCAAAATCAAAACCTTCGCTATCCAACGTTTGAATCACTTTAGATAAAGGATTAGCTTTAACAGCAAACCACAGTTTAATCACATCTTGCTGCTGTAGTTTCGCCAAATGTTGTTTTAACGCATCCAGTTGATAAACAAAATAACCCTGTTCATCTTCTGGTGAATTATGCGCAAGTAACTTGCTTTCAATACTGGTGTCAAACCAAGTGGGTTTAGTCATCATAACGATTCTTTTTTATCTACTTTAATCTAAAACTCGGATCATTAACTATTCAGCTTTAAGCTGTAGGGTTCAAGTTAAAGGAAAAGCACGGAGTTGATGACTATCAATGAGTACTTTTAACGCCTAAATTGAGCTCTACAGCAACAAGGTGCTTAGTTAACGAAGGATTGATTCCAACTCTAAGGAAGCGTCACTTTGTTCATCACGATATTTAACGATAAGTGCACAAGCCATATTTAATCCTTGCGCTTGTGCCCACTCACCTTTAACAGGGCGAGTGCCCGGAACAACAACAGCACGTTCAGGAATTTCAGCCCCTTTTTCACGCATCACTTGGTTAACACAATCATAAACCGGTACTGATTTTGATAAAGAAACGCCCGGTGCTAATACCGCGCCTTTTTTCACCACTATACCTTCAACAACCACAACGCCAGCACTTAAAAAGGCATCATCTTCAATGATTACTGGGCTAGCGCCGATTGGCTCTAATACACCACCAATTTGAACCGCTGCTGATACATGTACGTTACGACCAATTTGAGCGCATGAGCCAATTAGCGCATGACTGTCAACCATGGTGCCACTATCGACATAAGCGCCAACATTAATATAAGCAGGAGGCATAATAATAACGCCTTCGGCGACATAAGCACCAGCTCGAACTGATGAGCCACCAGGTACTAAGCGTACGCCATCTTCAGGAGTAAATTGGCGAGCGGGTAAATTATCTTTATCGACAAAGCCTTGATAATTACCATCAAAGCTAATATTTACGCCTGCTTTAAAGGCAGACAAAATGCCTTGCTTTACTTCAACATTGGCATGCCAATCGCCATTTTCATCTTGATTTGCTGCACGTAGTGCGCCTGTTTCTAACTGTGCTATAACATCTTGCCAGTTCATGCGATATTCCTATTGTTAACTGTATTAATAAAAGAAGTTTGATTAGCTTGTGCTAACCATTGATTAATTTGTTCATCAAAAGCTAATAACTTAGTGCTACTAGTAAGCTCTAGATGAGTTAATGGTGGTCGAAGTACTGATGTGCTAATCATGTTTTGTTGCTGCATCAATACTTTTACAGGTATGGGATTGGCGACACTAAAAAGTTCATCAACAGCATTATTCCACAAAGGAAATATATGCTGCGTGTGCCCTGATAAACATTGTTGTACATAGGTGTTGGTGGCTTCTGGCCATGCGTTAGCACAAACAGACACCAAGCCTTTCGCACCGGCAGGTACTAAATAAGGTAGCATGGCATCTTCACCGCTGTATAACTCAATATTAGGACAAAATTGGCGATAGCTTAGAAATTTATTAACATCACCACTGGCTTCTTTCATTGCCCAGCAATTGGGGTGATCTTGAACATTTTGAACGGTCGCTATTGGAATTTCTATGCCGCTACGTGATGGTACGTTATAGAGCATACAAGGAAACTTAGCGGCATCGAGTAAGGCATTAAACCATTGAGTTTGTCCTACGACTCCCGGTTTAGAATAAATAGGTGTACCTAATAAGTAGGCATCAACACTTAACATATTGCAGCGGTTTACCCATTCAACTTGCTCGGCTAGGTTGTATCCACCTACCGCGACCATAATTGGGACTTCAAGCTCTAAGTTACAAACAAACTCAACAATATTAATTTGCTCATCGCTAGTTAAGGCTAATCCTTCACCGGTACTACCCAACAACAATAAAGCGTTACCCGCTTGAGCTTGTGCTGTGGCAATTTTCTTAAGGCTGTCATAGTCAATTTGATTACTTTCAAGAAAAGGAGTTACCAACGCAGTCCACAGTGGGAATGCATCAAGCTTGCTCTCTCCACGATTATTCGTAGATACATTTATCGAAGATTTTAAATTCATTGCTTTCGAACTCGTTAATTTCTGCGATTAGCAGATTAGTTCGGAGAGCTAGGAGGCGTTTACAAAGAGCCGAGCACACCTAGTAGATATTGGGTGTTTACTGGCATTTATGCAAAGGCCAGAAGCTCTCCACTCAATTATTAATTATCAGAAATAATTTAATAACAGTGACAGTCGTCGGGATTCAGCCCAATATTATCATCTTGATAAAACGACCGATAAACACTTCATCAAAAAAGTATTTATCTCGGCGTTAATCCCCCTCATTACTATCAGCAGAGTTTGATCTCTGTGTGAAATACTTGCTCATAAATAAACAAGTTCACCATAGTAATTACCTGGTTAACGCTCCTCTTCTGGCCCCTTTAGAATCTGACAATAAAACATCATCAGATTAGAAATAGGGACACGACTATTTAAGCATTTTTATCGTATTAGAGTCAATGCTCTTTTTTATCATTCACCTTTATTAATGATAATAATAGCCATCAAAATTTGCATAACGTAGAATAGCTACTTCTAAGCGTTACAAATATTCCATCTTATATGTCTACATCAAACTCTGCTCTTACTAACATCAGCCAAGTATTATTGCGTAACAGTGAATTGTTAATTGCCAAAACACCATTATTTGTGAATTTTATCAACGATGGCTTTATCGAGCATTATCTAGCTGAAAACCCGAAAGCGACACTCAGTTGTTATAACACTAATTTTAGTGAATATTGTGCTATTAACGATAAGCATCAGTCTCAAATTACAACCAGTTTTACAAGTGAATACCACAGTGATCTGAGTCATGATCTAGTTATTATTAACTTCCCCAAAAGTAAAGATGAATTGGCTTTTACCCTAGCCATGATTGCACCTTATTTACTACTTGATGCCAAAATAATACTGGTAGGTGAGAAAAAAGGCGGAGTACAGTCGTCGCCAAAACTCACTCAACATTTTTTGCAAAATTGTCAAAAGATTGATGCTGCTCGTCATTGTTTGTTATTTGCAGGGATTGTAAAACCAGAGAATTTAAAAAAGCCTTTTGCTATAGAGGATTGGTTTAAATATTATCAAATTACCATTCATGATATTGAATTGACTATTGCTTCTTTACCGGGTGTGTTTAGCCAAAAAAAACTTGATGTAGGTACGGCATTATTACTTGATAATTTACCTCAGGTGATGCAAGGAAATGTTTTAGATTTTGGCTGCGGTGCTGGTGTTATAAGCTGTTTTATCGGTAAGAAGTTTTCACATACAAACTTATCTTTACTTGATGTTAGCGCATTAGCCATCAGCTCTTCGAAAAAGACTCTTGCTCTTAATGGTTTATCAGGCAATGTATTTGCATCAAATAGCTTATCGAAGTTATCTGGAAAGTTTCAGCATATTGTTTCAAACCCGCCTTTTCATCAAGGAACTAAAACGAGTTACCGAGCAACAGAAGAGTTCTTACAGGGTATCAATCCCTTTATGACAAGTGAGGCCAACATTACCGTGGTCGCTAATAGCTTCTTACAATACTTGCCCATAATGAAGGAAAATATTGGTGCGACTAAGGTGGCCACTCAGGCTCAAGGATTTAATATATACTACTGTCAGAAAACAAAAACCGGTTAAGTATGTTATCAACGCTACTATGAGTAAAAGAATCAATTGCGCGAGTCTAAAATTCGCATCTTGAAATGGTTTGCGTATAATTATCTCATAAACTTGAAATATCAACTTTTTTCAACGATTGTAAAGCTATGAATTCAAAAAGTCAGTTTACTTCTAATAGACGATTACTGTTGACCAGTACTCTAGCTGTGGCAAGCTTCGTGCTGCTAGTAAGCTATATCAGTGCAATTCTTATTGCCCATGATAGAGAAAAATCACAACTAGAATTAAATACCACAGCTTGGGCCAATTCATTAGCACAAGTAAGTGCCCCGTATTTAATAGAAAATGATAAAGACGGACACAAACAACTTAAGGAGCAATTAACGAAAGTGATTACTGCTCCTTATATAAACTATGTTCATGTTTATGCAAAAAAGCCCAATGACGAAGTTAGTTATTATTTAGGGTTTAATAAAAGTATTTATTACCCAACCATCCCAAACAAAACAAGCCAAATTGATGAACTTTCTCAGCTTACCTATCATAAAAACCATTTAGAGATTATCGTTGAAATTAAACGTGATCAGCAAGTATATGGATATCTATACATCCAAACTAATTTAAAGGATGTAAATAAATTTATAGAAAAAATAATATATATCGCTGTGGCGTTTTTTATCACAGGCATTATATTTTTCACTTTCTTAGCTTTTAGAGTTCAGAATAAAATCAATCAGCCCATTCGTACTATGGTTGAAACAGTTCAACAAATATCGCAAAGCAAAGACTATGGTCAACGCTTAGAAAAGTTACCGCTTATAGAGCTTGATATTTTAGCGCAAAACATTAATGTGTTGCTAAATAGAACTCAAAAACATCTAATAAAACAAGATGATATTCACCAATTGGCACTACTTGAGAACAGCAATTTAACCAAAAAAGTAACAGCGAGAACTGATGCATTAAAAGAGTCCAATCAAGAGCTACTTTCCACTTTAGAGAAATTACATCAATTCCAAGGTCAATTGGTTGAAAATGAGAAAATGGCGTCTTTAGGTGATATGGTCGCAGGTATTGCTCATGAAGTTAACACGCCAATAGGTTTAGGAGTCACAGCTTCTTCCTTGATGTCTGATAAGTTAAATGAAATTAAACAAGCATTTGAAGATAAAACGCTCAAATCAAGCCAGCTTAAAAAGTTTTTGACTCAAGGTGAAGAGAACTTAGGGATTATATACAGAAACTTGGAACGTGCAGCCAAACTAATATCAAGCTTTAAAAAGGTTGCCGTTGATCAATCAAGTGCAGAAACACGCCAATTTAACGTTAAAGAATTAATTAACGAAGTTATCTTAACATTGAAGGCCAAACTAGATGAAAAGCCTGTTTCTGTTACTGTTGAATGTCCCGAGGAATTAGTCGTAGAAAGTAAGCCAGGACCAATTAGCCAAATTCTAATTAACTTGGTGGTAAATGCTATCATTCATGGCTTTGATAATCAGGAAAACTGTCATCTAAACATTTCTATCATATACTTAAGTGAGCAGTTGCATATTAGTTTTCAAGATAATGGAATTGGTATCGATGAACATATCAAAACACGGATTTTCGAACCTTTCACTACCACAAAACGTGGTAGTGGTGGTAGTGGCTTAGGGATGCACTTGGTTTACAATTTAGTTACACAAGCATTAAATGGCCATATAGATTTTGAATCAAATAAAGGTGTTGGTACAACTTTTGAAATAACAGTGCCTGTTATACTTGTTTCTGGACAATGATTTAAATATTTTATTATGTATTTGTGCAATATTCTTGTTATTTAATACATACTTAGTTAACATGGTTAATTAGATGTTAACCATTCCCTACAGAGCAACGGAAATAACATGGAAAATTACCAAATTCTTATTGTTGAAGATGAAGACGTTACACGTTTTAATTTACGCAATTTATTTGAAGCCGAAGGTTATCAAGTCTTTGAAGCTGTTGACGGTGAAAGTATGGCTGTAATGCTCAGTCAACAAGCAATAAACCTAGTTATTATGGATATTAATTTACCAGGTAAAAATGGTTTATTACTCGGTAGAGAGCTTACTAATAATAAAAATTTAGGCTTAATATTCTTAACTGGCCGAGACAGCGATATAGATAAAATTCTTGGCTTAGAAATTGGCGCTGATGACTACTTAACCAAACCGTTTAATCCTCGTGAGCTAACAATTAGAGCGCGCAATATTCTTAACCGTATCGGTCAAGCTAGTACCGAAGAAGATGAAGAACAATCAATCATCACTTTCAATGGCTGGACATTAAACGGTAACTCTCGTGAAATGACATCGCCAAAAAATAACGTTATAGCAATTCCTCGAGGCGAATATAGAGCGTTAAGGTTATTAATTAAAAATGCTGGGCAAATTGTCTCAAGGCAAGAGTTAATCAAAGAAATGACCGGTAGAGATCTTCGTAGCAATGACAGAACGGTTGACGTTACCATTCGTCGATTACGTAAACACTTTGAATCAGATCCCGATACATCAGAGTTAATTAATACAATTCATGGTGAAGGTTACCGATTTGTTGGTGTTGCGGATTAACCCATTGAGGGTTAATTATTTTCTAACCAATAGTTGAAGTCATGTATCGCCGCTTGATTATGAACAATAAGCTCAGTTAATTGCTGAGCTTTTTCTTTTGTGTCAGCGGTAAGTTTTTCCATGATAACTAACCGAGCGTGTAAAGATTTTAAACCAACACTGCCGGCAGCTCCTTTCATTTTATGGCAATGATCTTGCCATAATTCTGCATCATCATTTTTTACAGCATGGCCTATATCAGTAAGGTAGTTGGATGATTGCTGCTTGTACAATGCCAACATCTTTTTTACCGTTTCTATCCCTAAACTTTGAACATAACTACCGAGTAAATCTACATCTAGCTGCGATACTTCATTTCCAATACTCATAAACCAAGCTCCATCATGTATTTATCATACTAGTCTATCAAGCTTTTAGATGTGCACCAATATAGCTTACCCCTTTAAAAATTTTTAGCTGTTAAATATTCTATACAAGGCCGTTAAAATTAATTTAGTGAAAGCAAGCAGGCTTACTTCCAAGACATTATATTTATTATTCGCGTTCCAATTTAGCTCTAATAACTATTATTTTCCTCACCCAACATTAATTCTCTTTCATCTCAGGTGACTTTTAAGCTGCTAGTGGATATTGATTGTATTCATAGCCATCATATTTATATTTACAGTTTTTTCTTGTTGCTTGAATATCAATAATGATTACTGTGAAAAAATAAGATAGAATGTGCGCCCTTGAATTTACTTGTTGTGCGGTTACTTAGCTATCATCGCACGGCCCTAGTTAAGTATATATAGCTTAAAGCGGAGTCATAATGACGACAACGATGCCTGATATTGCCAATCATACCACAGCCCAAACAGAAGGAACGTTAGACTGGGTTGGCATGAGTAATATTGAAATGCCCATCATGGTTTCCTCAAAAGGTGAGAGTGAGCGTATGGTTTCAGCCCATATTGACGCTTTCGTCAACCTAAAAGAAGCACAAGCGAAAGGCATACATATGTCGCGCCTTTATTTGCTTCTTGATGAACTGTCCACTAGTAATGTTCTTAATTATCAGAGTCTAGTTACCTTACTTGATGGCTTTATTAGTAGTCATAGCGATTTAAGCGATCAGGCAAAAGTTGTTTTTAACTTTGAATATCATTTACGCAGAAAGTCCTTAATAAGTGGTAAAGAAGGCTGGAAAGCTTACCCAATAAAATTAACGGGTCACTTTAATCAAGGAAAGCTTAATATTGAAATGGCGGTTGATGTTCGATATTCATCTACTTGCCCATGCTCTGCGGCCTTAGCTAGGCAATTAATCCAAAAAGCATTCCAACAAAAGTTTTCAGATGTTGAATTAAATGCAGAATCTGTACATGAATGGTTAGGCACTACGGAAGGCATAGTTGCAACCCCTCATTCACAACGCTCTATTGCAGAAGTGAAAGTTAAGTTAAACAGTAGTATTAGTGATTTCCCGATAACAGACTTGGTTAACTTAATTGAAGATTCTCTGCAAACACCTGTTCAAGCGGCGGTTAAACGTGAAGACGAACAAGAGTTTGCTCGTCTCAATGGCCAAAATTTAATGTTTTGTGAAGATGCTGCCCGTCACTTACAATATAGTTTGAATCAAATGCAAAGTTTTGATGACTTCTGGTTAAAAATAAACCACCTTGAGTCTCTACATGCGCATGATGCCGTAAGTATCACCACAAAAGGTATTATTAACGGTTATCAACCTTAAACTAGGATAATTATAGAGAAGCAAGTTGTCCTTGCTTCTCTATAATTTCATATTACTACTCGCCACTTTTTCTTTGCCTATTTTTATTTCTTAGCCCAAACAACCTACATCCTAGATAAACTGAATAAATATAGAGTATTCGCAAACAGTATATCGCCCCTAAAAATGTAATAAACTTTCATAAAATGTTGTTTTTTTCGCTTCTTTAAAGGCGTAAATGGGTGATTAACTAGTGAAAATGCTGTTTATTCAATTAAAAGCTGATAACAAAGTAACAAAGCTTCCTTAAAAGTGTAAATAAATTACGAGCAAATGCTCTATTTTTATTGACCTTTTGTCGATAAATGAGTAATCTAATTAATCCCTCTTGGTCAAAAAACGGGATAGTTATGCACTTTTTTCATCCCTTTATTCTTTTTGTTCTGTAACCAAGTGGCTTTTTATTAGGAGAGAGTAATGCAGCTTTATGATCATAGCGTTCAACGCGAAAATTGTGGTTTTGGTTTGATAGCCCATCAACATGGCGAAACTAGCCATAAACTAATTAAGACCGCTATTTCAGCCCTTGATCGCATGCAACATCGTGGTGGTATTGCTGCTGATGGTAAAACAGGCGATGGTTGTGGCTTATTGCTACAAAAACCAGATAGTTTTTTCCGAGCCGTTGCCGAAGATAATGGTTGGAAGCTAGGTAAAAAATATGCAGTAGGCATGATTTTTCTAAACCCTGATCCCGTTGCTGCCGCTCTTTCTAAAAAAATACTTGAAGAAGAGTTTGCCAATGAAAGTTTAACACTTATTGGCTGGCGCGCAGTCCCTACTGATACGTCAGTTCTGGGTGATGCAGCCATCAATAATATGCCGACTATTGAACAAGTATTTGTTGATGCACCTCCAGGTTGGCGTAATCGTGATTTAGAGCGCCGCTTATATATGGCACGTCGCCGCGCTGAAAAGCGCATTACCGATGATGTATTTTATATTGCCAGCCTATCTTGTTTAGTGACTATCTATAAAGGCTTGATGATGCCTAAAGATCTTTCTAATTTCTATTTAGATCTTGCAGATATTCGCATGCAAAGTGCTATTTGTGTATTCCATCAACGTTTCTCAACGAACACCTCACCACAATGGCATTTAGCACAGCCTTTCCGTTACCTTGCCCATAATGGTGAAATCAATACGATTAATGGTAACCGTCAATGGTCACGTGCACGTACTTACCGTTTCAAGTCGCCATTATTACCAGATTTGCAAGATGCAGCACCATTTGTTGGTCAAACAGGCTCTGATTCTTCTTCGTTAGATAATATGCTTGAGCTATTTTTAGCCGGTGGTATGGATTTATACCGCGCAATGCGTTTATTGATGCCTCCTGCTTGGCAAAACAGCACCTTAATGGATGATGAACTTCGCGCCTTTTATGAATTTAACTCCATGCATATGGAGCCTTGGGATGGTCCGGCCGGCGTAGTTATGACTAATGGTCGTCATGTAGCTTGTAACTTAGATAGAAACGGCTTACGCCCTGCCCGTTATGTAATTACTCGTAACGGATTTATTACCTTAGCCTCTGAAGTAGGCATTTGGGATTATGGCGAAGATGAAGTTGTTGAAAAAGGTCGTGTTGGCCCAGGTGAAATGCTTGCCCTTGATACCTATACAGGTAAGTTATTTACCTCAAATGATATCGATAATGACCTAAAAGAGCGCCATCCGTATCGCGAATGGTTAAACAAAAACATCCGTCGTTTAGTACCGTTTGATGAACTAGAAGCCAATCAAATTGGTACTCGAGTATTCACTGATACTGAAATGAGCCAGTATCATAAAATGTTCAATTACAGCTACGAAGAAATTCAGCAAGTAATCAAAACATTAGCTGAAAATGGTCAGGAAGCAACAGGTTCTATGGGTGATGATACACCTATGGCTGTATTATCAAGCCAACCTCGAACTTTATACGATTATTTCCGCCAACAGTTTGCCCAAGTAACAAACCCACCAATAGATCCTTTACGTGAGCGCTATGTAATGTCATTGGGTACCTGTATTGGTCGTGAGCATAACGTATTTAACGAAACTTCTGGCCATGCTGATCGTATGTTGTTTTCAACACCTGTACTAATGTATACCGGTTTAAAACAATTACGTGAGTTAGATCCTGAACATTACCGCTCAGATACCCTTACGCTTACTTATGATAGTGAAGAAGGTTTAGAAGCTGCTATTAAGCGTTTATGTGATGAAGCAGAAGACCTAGTAAGAAACAAAAGTACTGTTATTTTAGTACTTTCTGATAGACAAATTCACAAAGGATTATTGGTCATCCCAGCCGCTATGGCTGTCGGTGCGGTGCAAAAACGCTTGGTTGATGAGCAATTACGTTGTGATTCAAATATTATCGTTGAAACAGCATCCGTACGTGATTCACATCAATATGCAGTGTTACTAGGCTTAGGCGCTACCGCTATATACCCATACCTAGCGTTTGAAACTATCGAGCAGTTGGTTGAGCAAGGACAAATTAAGTTAAGCGCTCGTGATGCTGTGGTTAATTACCGTGAAGGTATCAACAAAGGACTATTGAAAATACTGTCGAAAATGGGTATTTCAACTATTGCTAGTTACCGTTGTGCCGGTTTATTTGAAGTTATTGGCTTAAATGACAATATCATGAAGCTATGTTTTAGCGACTTACCAAGTCGTATTCAAGGTGCTGATTTTAGTGATATTGAGCAAGATGCAATTAACTTATCTCGTAAAGCATTTTTACCACATCAGAAAATGAAGCATGGTGGTTTATTAAAATACGTACACGGTGAAGAGTACCATGCCTTTAACCCTGACGTAGTGAACTATCTACAACGTGCAGTACAAACTGGCAGTTATGATGATTATCGTCAATATGCCGATGAAGTTAACAATCGTCCTGCTGCAATGTTACGTGATTTATTAGCCCTGAAAGATGACTGCGAAGCTATCGACATTTCACAAGTTGAAAGCGACAACGAAATGTATAAGCGTTTTGACTCTGCTGCTATGTCTATTGGTGCTTTAAGTCCAGAGGCGCATGAAGCATTAGCTATTGCCATGAACCGTTTAGGCGGCTCTTCAAACTCAGGTGAAGGTGGAGAAGACGAGCGTCGTTTTGGTACCGTGAAAAATTCACGCATTAAACAAATTGCTTCGGGCCGTTTTGGTGTTACACCACATTACTTGATTAATGCTGATGTGCTACAAATTAAAGTTGCCCAAGGGGCAAAGCCTGGTGAAGGGGGTCAATTACCCGGTGATAAAGTTTCTCCATTAATTGCTAAATTAAGATACTCGGTACCTGGTGTTACTTTAATTTCACCACCACCACATCATGATATTTATTCTATTGAAGATTTAGCTCAGCTTATTTTCGATTTAAAACAAGTTAACCCTAAAGCGGTTATCTCAGTGAAATTAGTTTCTGGCCCAGGTGTTGGTACTATCGCTGCTGGTGTTGCCAAAGCCTATGCTGATTTTATCACTATTTCAGGTTATGACGGTGGTACTGCTGCTAGTCCATTAACCTCAGTTAAATATGCCGGTTGTCCTTGGGAGCTTGGCTTAGCTGAAGCTCATCAAGCACTTGTTACCAATGGCTTACGTCATAAAGTACGTTTACAAGTTGATGGTGGTTTAAAAACCGGTATTGATATTGTAAAAGCAGCCATTTTAGGTGCAGAAAGCTTTGGCTTTGGTACTGCTCCTATGGTTGCTTTAGGTTGTAAATTCTTACGTATTTGTCATTTGAATAACTGTGCTACAGGTGTTGCTACACAAGATGATGTATTACGTGAGCAGTTCTTTAAAGGTTTACCTGATCAAGTAATGAATTACTTTAAATTCATTGCTCATGATGTGCGTGAAATCCTTGCCAGTTTAGGTGTTGAAAGTTTAACCGATATCATCGGCCGTGTTGATTTACTAACACAGATTGAAGGTATCAGTGCTAAACAGCAAAAACTTGATTTATCGCCTATTATTGCTCCAGTTGTAGCTGCAGAAGATACTGCGCTTCATCAAACTGAAGAAAATACGCCATTTGATGAAGGTCAATTGAATCAACAAATGCTATCCGCTGCACGAAGTGCTGTCTCTCATAGCAGCGGTGGAGAATTTAGATTTACCATTCAAAATACCGATCGCTCAGTGGGTGCCACCTTATCGGGTGAAATTGCCCGTCACCATGGTGACCAAGGCATGTCGGTTGCGCCAATTACTATGCACTTATCTGGTACTGCCGGACAAAGTTTTGGTGTATGGAACGCAGGCGGTTTAAACCTTGTTCTTACTGGTGATGCCAATGATTATGTTGGTAAAGGTATGACAGGCGGAACAATAACCGTTAAACCACCTAGAGGTGTTGAATACTTAAGTCATAAGACCATGATTATGGGTAACACCTGTTTATATGGTGCTACTGGCGGTAAGTTATACGCTTGTGGCCGTGCCGGTGAGCGATTTGCAGTACGAAACTCAGGTTGTCACGCAGTTGTTGAAGGTACTGGTGATCACGCTTGTGAATACATGACTGGCGGTATCGTTACTGTAATTGGCAATGTCGGTGTTAACTTTGGCGCAGGTATGACGGGTGGTTTTGCTTATGTATTAGATGAGCATGACGATCTTGATACACGCTTAAATAAAGAATCAATAGAGATGTTATCAGTTAACGACATCGCGATTCATAAAGAACATTTACGTGGCATTATCAACCACCATTTTGAAGAGACAGGTAGTTTACGCGCACAAGAAATTTTACAAGATTTTGAAAAGTTCGCACCATTATTCAAGTTAATTAAGCCAACCGCTACCGACGTAAAAACGTTACTAGGTCACCGTAGCCGTTCAAGTGCTGAATTACGTGTACAAGCACAATAATTATTATTGGCATAAATAACGAATTAACGATAAGAATATAATATTTATCAATTTATAAACACTAAGATGCGCAAGCACTAGCCGTAAATAAAATTGATTGATTAGGAAATAGAGAGCTATGAGTAAGAATGTTTATCAATTTATTGATGTAAAGCGAATTGACCCAGCTAAAAAGTCGATCGAAGAACGTAAAATAAACTTTGTAGAAATTTATCAACCACTTGGCGATGAACAAAGTGCTGGTCAAGCAGATCGTTGTTTAGACTGTGGTAACCCTTATTGTGAGTGGAAATGCCCGGTACATAACTATATTCCACAATGGTTAGAGCTAGTTACTGAAGGTAAAATATTCGAAGCAGCGGATTTGTGTCATCAAACCAACAGCTTACCTGAAATGTGTGGCCGTGTTTGTCCACAAGACAGATTATGTGAATCAGCTTGTACATTAAATGATGAATTTGGCGCCGTTACTATCGGAAATATTGAAAAACATATTACCGACACCGCGTTGGCTCAAGGTTGGAAACCTGATTTATCTGAAGTTGTCAAAACAGGAAAACGTGTCGCTGTTATCGGAGCAGGCCCTGCAGGTCTAGCTTGTGCTGATGTACTAACTCGTCATGGTGTTGATGCCGTGGTATATGATAGACATGCTCAAATTGGTGGCTTACTGACCTTTGGTATACCGTCGTTTAAGCTTGAAAAAGATGTTATTCAAACACGACGTGAAATATTTGAAGGTATGGGCATTGAGTTCCGCTTAAATACTAATGTTGGTGTTGATATCAGTTTTGAAGACATTAGCAATGAGTTTGATGCAGTATTCTTAGCGCTTGGTACTTATAAAGACATGAGCGGCGGCTTTGATAACGAAAGTGCTCCTGGTGTTTATAACGCACTCGACTTCTTGATTGGTAATACTCAAAATGTCATGGGCATCACGAAAGAGCAGTCAAACCAAGTTAAACCGTATGTTAGTTTTGAAGGTAAAAAGGTTGTCGTACTTGGTGGTGGTGATACCGCGATGGACTGTGTACGTACTTCAATTCGTCAAGGGGCGACTGAAGTGACTTGTGCGTATCGACGTGATGAAGCCAATATGCCAGGTTCGCCACGTGAAGTTCAAAACGCTAAAGAAGAAGGTGTTAACTTCGCTTTTAATATACAGCCACTTGATATAGCTGTTGATGAACAAGGTAACGCTATTGGTGTTAAGTTTGTTAAAACTCAACTAGGGGCAGCAGATGCAAATGGACGTCGTAACCCTGAGCCGATAAAAGATAGCGAATTTGTGATGGAAGCTGATGCTGTAGTAATCGCGTTTGGTTTCTTACCTAGCCCACCACAATGGATGATAGATGCTGGTGTTGAGCTTGACTTTCGTGGCCGTGTACTGGCAACTGATAATAGTGACTTTGCTTTACAAACATCTAAGCAAAACGTTTTTGCCGGTGGAGATATGGTTTTAGGCTCAGATTTAGTGGTTACTGCTATCGATCAAGGCCGAAAAGCAGCAATAGGTATTCTAGATTACGTTAGTGAATAATTAATTGTCGGTGTGTCTATAGTCATACTCAGTAAGCAAACATGATTATTGTGAAGTAACCTGAACTAACGAGCTAGATTAGATAATCAATAACTAAAAAGCCGATATTGTTAACAAACAATATCGGCTTTTTATTTGATAAATTATTTCGTTTCTTATGCGAAAATAATCACGGTAGCAGTCCATAACATGGCGGCTAAACTTGCCGCATAAGTAGCAGGAGTAATTTGTGATTTAACATGATCCATCATGTCACACCCTGTGGTCATTGAACTAAGAATCGTGGTATCAGAGATTGGCGAACATTGATCTCCATAAACACTACCATTTAGTACCGTTGCAAAACAGATCATCATATAAAGCTCAGGATTGGCAATACCGGCACTTTGTGAAATAGCCCATGCTAAAGGCATTGCCAATGGAAATGCGATAGCAAAAGTTCCCCAACTTGTACCAGTAGAAAAAGCAATTAACATCGCCATCACTTGTAAAACAACTGGTAGTAACCAATACGGTAATTGTTCACTTAGTAATGAGACTAAATATAAACCTGCGCCAATTTGTTTACTAATAGCACCAATCGTCACCGCTAAAACCAAGATTACAGAGGCCAACACCACGCCTTTTAAACCATTACCAAAGCCATCAATAACATGACCTAAAGACATACCTTTAACTAATGCAAATACGGCACTCATTAATAATGCAATGCCAAACGCCCAATTGATTTTTGGTGAGCCATAAATAAGAAAAGTAATGATAGCAACAGCAATCAAGCTAACTAAAGGTAAGATAAATTCGAGTACATGAGCCTGATAGCCCTTTGGCACATCACTGGTTTGCAATTCCTTGGCACTTAATGGCTTTGCCCCAGGTGCGTCTAATTCACCAGTAGTCGCTGCACGGTGATGTGCATCACGAATACGTTTACCAGAAAATGTAGTTATATTTAAACTTAACAATAGCGTGCCAATGACAGCTAAAATACCATAAAAACTAAAAGGTATTGCCGAGAAGAAAAAAGCTAAACGATCTGCTTCCGTCGCTAAAAATGCCACTCCAGGAACAAAAAGTAATGCTTGTATGTAGGCTGGCCAAGCATTAAAAGCAATAACAATAGCGATAGGCGAAGCCGTTGAATCGACAATGTAACTCATTTCCTCATGACTGATACCCGCTTTATCCGCTAAAGGACGTACTGTTGTACCAACAAGCACTGTGCTCATAGTACCGCCCTGAAAAAACAGAACTCCTAAAAACCAAGTAACTAATTTTGCTGAGCGTTGACCACGAACAAAATGTTTTACCATGAAGTCAGCAAAAGCTTGAGCCGCTCCTGTTTTCGACCAAACACCTAATAAACCGCCTAGCAGCCATAAATAAAGTAGCAAGATACCTGCTGTGCCAACTTGAGCCATTGAAGGGATCAAAATCTGATCTGTCAGATCATATTGCCCCATCATAAAAGCACCTACAGCAATTCCGCTTAATAAAGCAATGAGTGGCTCTCTCGTTAACCAAGATAAAATAATGGTAGTAAAGGCGGGTAAAAGTGACCATAACCCATAGTGATATGCTGAGCCAATAACCGTAGCCTCAAGCGCATAATTGACATATAAAGCTGAACTGATGCCAAATACAAGGACCATAATCGCCAAAATGTTATTAGTCATTAATGCTGGTTTAAGTGACATTAGCTACACGTTGATAGACACTAAAATCCAAATCATGAGCATTTTTTTCATCGCTCACTCTTAATTCACTTGAGATTTTTTGCCAACTACCGTCATTATAATCTGGAAACTTGGTATCGCCCTCAATATTGGCTTTGATATGAGTGACATACAAACGATCTGCACTGGCTAAACAATGACGATATATAGCACCACCACCAATAACCATTATCTCGTCAACTGCATCATCACTAGTTGAGCCGTCGACTAATGCTAGTGCTTGCTCAACCGAAGTAACAGCATCAATGCCCTTAGCGGTATAGTTTTCATCACGAGAAATAACGATATTTCGACGACCTGGTAATGGCCTACCAATTGACTCATAGGTTTTTCTGCCCATGATAATGGGCTTACCTAAAGTAATTTTTTTAAAATAAGCTAAATCGGCAGGTAAATGCCACGGCATATCATTGTCTTTGCCAATAATATTATTATCAGCAGTGGCAACTATCATGGAAAGAATGGTCATCGGGATCCTAGTCTAAAATATTAACTAGTCGCTATTCTACCCTGTATAAGCACAGTTAATAAATAGCATAACCCATGATCCCGACATTTAAATGAACTAGCTATATTTAGCGACAATGGGGATAGATAACACCTTGCTACCTTGGCGTTTCAGCCAGAAGTACACACCAACAAAGCAGAGTATCACTAACACGATACTGATACTCGAGAGTATCGGCGTTACTAATATATTACCCATTTGATAGCACAGTGTTGCCATTAAATAAGCTAACAAAAAGCTCCATATTGCTGCAAATCCGGCCCATCTACTGCCCACTTCACTTTTAATTGCCCCCATAGCTGCAACACAAGGAGTATAAAGCAGTATAAAGAGTAGATAACTAAAAGCGCCTAGCTGACTAACAAAAGCAGCTTGCATAACTTGGTATGTAGTTAATTCTACATCTTGCTCAACAGCTACCGCTTCTAAATCGCTGAGATCACCAACCTTGATCCCAAGTGGATCATCAGGCTCTATTCCTAATAAATTTTCTTTAATACTCGCTATCGCTTCATCCCAGCTTGCAACTAGAGAAGGCGCTGATTCGTCATCACCAGCATGAGGTGAATACAAATTATTAAAAGTTGCTACCAGTACTTCTTTAGCAAAAATGCCTGTGATAATACCTACTCCAGCTTGCCAATTATCTTCTTGAACTCCAATTGGCGCTAATACTGGCATGACAACTTTTGCACCTTGACTCAAAATAGAGCCTTCACTGTCTTGATTCCCAAAACTGCCATCAGTGCCAATTGAATTAAAAAAGTTTAATAAGCAGACGACAATAACAATTATCTTCCCTGCTCCTTTAATAAAACTGGCTGTGCGTTGCCAAACACGTTTAATGATTAAACTAATTTTAGGGATTTCATAATTAGGTAGCTCCATAATATTCAATGAGCTATTGCCAGATAACACGGTATTCTTTAATAAGAAGCCAGTAAAAATCGCTGCGGCAATACCAATGAGATACAATAAAAACACTAAGTTCTGACCATTATCAGGGAAAAATGCTGCTGCAAATAAGGCATATACCGGTAAACGGGCACCACATGACATAAAAGGCGACATCATCACAGTCGTAATTCTTTCTCGCTCGCTATCCAATACCCTAGTAGCCATCACCGCAGGCACAGTACAACCAAAGCCAACTATCAAGGGAACAAACGCTTTACCCGGTAAACCAATACGCTGCATTACACTGTCAACGACAAATGCCGCTCGGGCTAAATACCCAGACGTTTCAAGTACAGATAAACCTATAAATAAACACACAATCACTGGGATAAATGTCGCCACCGTTTGAATACCTGAGCCAATCCCCTCAACAATGGTTAAAAGCCATTGAGGTAAGTCTAATGGAGCTAATAAGTGCAATGGGTAAGAGACGAATATGGTGCCACTTAGGATGTCAAAAAAGTCAATAAAAGCACTACCGACATTAATCGCAAACATAAATAACAAATACATCATCCCTAAAAATACTGGGATACCTGAAATCGGGTGCAGAACAAAATTATCTAACTTGTCACTAATTCCCGCATTGTGATGCGCATTAACTTTCACTCGACTCAAGAGATCAGCAATGAAATCTTGCTTAGCTTGAATACTGCTATTCTGCTCACTAAAATCAGTTTTTTTAATTACATTACGCGATGTTAATTTAGGTAGGGCCGCTTTCATTTTTTGTTCAAAAACACTTAATGCATCTGAACTTTGGGCACTTAACGCAAAAACCGGACAACCGAGCTCTTCGCTAAGTTTATCAATATCAACCGACAACTCTTTTTGTCTATCAATTTTATTCAGTACCACTATCATGGGTACGCCTAATTCAAGTAATTGGCTGGTTAGATAAAGCTGTCTGGATAACTGGTTCACATCGATAAGATTGATTAAACAATCAACCTTTTGTTCTGTGATGAATTCCTGAGAGATTGTTAAATCTTGACCTTGATCACCTCGTTTTGTTAACGAAGTTAAACCGGGAAGGTCTGATAAGGTCGCGGCTTCATTATTTAAGGTGATTGCCGATTTTTTTGATGCAACGGTAACCCCAGAAAAATTTCCTACTTTTTGTTTATTGTTTGACAGTAAGTTAAATAGTGTACTTTTGCCTGAATTGGCAAAACCAACAAGTGCAAAATGCTTATTATTGTCAGGTAAAGAAAAAGGCTGTTTGTTAGACAGTTCAGAATTACAACAACTCATAAAGGGAACTCATTAAATAGGGTAAGTAGATTATTGGCAAACGACTTGAATTTGCTCTGCGACAGAGCGTTGAATACTTATTTTAGTATTGTGTAACTTAAATGCTAACGGACCACTAAAAGGGGCTTTATGGGCAAGAGAAATTTCTGTTCGTAAAGAAAAACCCTGCTCTAACAATTGCGCAGCCAAAGCATCATCAAGTGGCAAAGCACTAATTTTGGCGGTTTGATTTTTACTTAAATCCACTAATGTCATGATTATCACCTAGAGATAACGCTGATAAAAACTCATTAAAAATAGTAAATTTACTAATAGATAATGAGAATTACTATTATCTAGATTTTACACAAAGACCTTAGCACTTACAATGAAAACAATGATGTCACTGTTACTTTTCATCAATCTTAACAAGGTCTTTCGCCATGTTTTCAAAAGTATATTCCTCACCGAGATAGAAATAAAAAAAATGCTTTAAAACATCAGCTCTAAAGCATTTTATCAGTCATTATTTCAAGGGAATTTAACTTAAAAAAAATTTTTTTTATTTATGACTCACCATCAAGATCAACAGCAACTTCTTCACTTTCTGCGGATGCAGGAGCTACTGCTTCTACAACGACATTATCTACTCGCTGCAAACCTCGAGGTAATTTATTGCCTCGTCGACCTCGCTCACCTCGGTAATGTTCAATATCCGTCACTTTTAAAGTCAATTTACGCTTGCCAGCATGTAAAGTAACAGCTGCTCCTTCTGGAACGATAGCTAATAAAGTCACATATTCTTCACGAGATTTAGATCTAGCCGATGGAATATTAATGATTTTATTACCTTTACCTTTACTAAGCACTGGGAGGTTTTTCACAGGAAATACCAGCATCCTACCTTCAGTAGTAATCGTTAAACAACAATCAGTATCAATATTTTCTATCACTTGAGGAGCTAGAACTTTTGAAGATTGTGGCAATGAAATCATTGCTTTACCGTTTTTATTTCGAGAAATCATGTCGCTAAACGAGCTAATAAAACCATAGCCCGCATCGCTGACTAGTAAGTACTTATCTTCATCATTAGCCATAACACAATGAACAAAAGTTTCACCTGCCGATAAGTTAAACCGGCCTGTTAACGGCTCACCTTGGCTTCGAGCCGTTGGGAGTGTATGAGCGTCAGTGGTAAAAGCACGCCCAGAAGAGTCAATAAAAGCCACAGGTCGATTACTTCGTCCTTTAGCGCTACATAAATAGCTGTCCCCAGCTTTATAATTCATTGACGTTGCATCTATATCATGACCTTTAGCACAACGTGCCCAACCTTTATCAGACACCACAATCGTCACAGGCTCACTTGGCACTAGATCTTTTTGCGTTAACGCTTTAGCTTCACTTCTTTCAATTAATTTTGAACGACGATCGTCTCCGTATTGCTCGGCAGCTGCAAGAATTTCTTTCTTCATAAGCGTGCTCATGCGCGCTTTTGAATTTAGAATTTTTTCTAGGTATTCTCGCTCTATATTTAATTCATCTTGCTCTGCTTTAATTTTTATTTCTTCAAGCTTGGCAAGTTGACGTAATTTAATTTCTAAAATCGCGTGAGCTTGAGTTTCTGACAAATTAAAGCGTGACATCAACTCGGCTTTAGGATCATCAAAACCACGGATAATTTCAATTACTTCATCAATATTCAGATAAGCAATTAATAAACCATCTAAAATATGCAATCTCGCCAGCACTTTATCTAAACGATATTGCAAACGGCGACGCACAGTCTCACGTCGGTACTCTAACCATTCGGTTAATATTTCACGTAAATTTTTCACCGCAGGTCTATTATCTAAACCAATCATGTTGATATTAACGCGATAGCTTTTCTCAAGATCGGTACTGGCAAACAAATGCTGCATTAGCTGCTCAATGTCAACCCGATTAGAACGCGGTACCACAACCAATCGAACTGGATTTTCATGATCAGATTCGTCACGAAGGTCAACCACCATAGGTAGTTTTTTCGCTGTCATTTGAGCAGCGATTTGTTCTAAAATTTTACCACCTGAAGCTTGATGTGGCAGGGCTGTAATAACGACTTCACCTTGCTCTACCTCATAAACTGCGCGCATTTTGATGCTACCACGGCCAGTTTGATAAATTTTTTCTATATCCGCTTTTGGCGTGATTATTTCTGCGTCTGTTGGGTAATCAGGCCCTTGAACAAACTCAAGTAAATCTGCAACTTCCGCTTTAGGTTGTTCGATAAGGTGAACACAGGCATCAGCAATTTCTCGAACATTATGAGGGGGAATATCTGTTGCCATACCAACGGCAATCCCCGTAATCCCATTAAGTAAAATATGAGGTAGACGAGCCGGTAAAGTTTTCGGCTCTTTCATCGTACCATCAAAATTAGGCACCCAATCTACTGTTCCTTGACCTAATTCAGAGAGTAAAACCTCACTAAAACGAGACAGACGTGATTCAGTGTAACGCATGGCAGCAAAAGATTTAGGATCATCCGGTGCACCCCAGTTTCCCTGACCATCAACTAAAGGATAACGATAAGAAAAAGGTTGAGCCATTAACACCATGGCTTCATAACAAGCACTATCACCATGAGGGTGAAACTTACCAAGCACATCACCTACCGTACGAGCCGATTTTTTATATTTAGCAGCAGCCGATAGACCTAACTCTGACATGGCATAGACAATACGCCTTTGTACTGGCTTTAAGCCATCGCCAATATGGGGCAATGCTCGATCCATAATGACATACATAGAGTAGTTTAAATAAGCTTCTTCGGTAAAGCGTCTAAGGGGAACTTGCTCTACCCCATCAGGACTATATTCGAGTACATCAGACATGAAATGATTTTCCTAGTTTCGCCGGCATTGTTATACCAAGTGTATAATCAGTTAATGCGAATTATTTTTCTTATTAAAATATTAGCAGTAACAGCTTATCACTTTAAAAAAAATAGCAAAAGTGAGAAAACGCTAATAATACCAAGTTGATCAAGTTATTTGCTGCTAACAGCAATTTTCATCAACTTGCTGGCTGTCGTCTTTCATTATGGTGTGCAATAGTTGCATAATTGACCATTTGGTTTCGTCCTAATTTTTTCGCATGATACATGGCTAAATCTGCAGCATGTAAAAAGTCATCGAAAACAGCGTTAGTATCTCTGATGTTAGCGACACCAATACTCAGGGTAATAGGACGATTAATTCCTAAATGCTCAAATTGATATTGAGAAATCTTCTCTGTAACACGTACGGCAATCGCTTTCGCTTTATCTATGTCGGTATCGGGAAGTAAAATAACAAACTCTTCTCCCCCTAAGCGTGCAAAAATATCTCTTGCTCGCATTGTTTCATTAACCAAGGTGGCAATTTCCACTAAAACCAAATCGCCGGTTTGATGGCCAAAGTCGTCATTGACTTGCTTAAAATGGTCAATATCAAATAATAATACACTTAACGATTTGTTTTGCTCAAGACTGTGTTTAACAAGAGCCTCCCCTTTATTAAATAAAGCTGCACGGTTAAGTAAGCCTGTTAAACTATCTGTTTTTCTAAGTAAAAGTAGCCTTTTTCTTAATCTATATTGATGTAAAAAAAGTAATAAAAAAACTAAAATACCGACAAAGATTAAAATAAAGTTTCGTTGTTGTGTCGCTTGTTGCTTTTGAAAATCACTTAATTGTAATGCCTTTAATTTACTCTCTTTATCAAGTAACTCATTGATCTCTTTTTTGTGCACTAACTCATACTTTTCAGTAAGCAAAGCGACAGTTTCATCACGTTTAATATCACTGTAATCGTTAAACTTTTCTATATAGGATTTTTTGGCAAGATAAGCATTCTCATAATCGTTTATTGCAACTAAGCTATGTTCTAAAACAAGATATAAATCAGCAAATAATGGTAGATTTAATTGTCGCTCAGTTATGTATTCACTTAATGTTTTTGCTTGCTCGAGTAACGCTATAGCCTGCTCATGCTCTTGATAATGTTGTTTAATCCTTCCTTGTATTAATAAATACACGTATTGTTCAGCTATATTTAACGTTGATAAACTTATCGATGAATTTTTTAGTTCTGCCTCAGCTCGCTTGGGAGAGTCTTCAAAGGTGTCAATAACAGCTTGCAACGTTGGTGTAACTTTATACTCTGTCCGCTCAATTTGTTGTGTTTCAAAAGCGCTTAATGTACTTGTATTCACTTTTTGTTCATCAATTTGCTGGGCATAGCCAAAACGCCCTAAGAAGAAAGGCAATAAAAACAATGAACAGATAAATGTGTTGAGTATTTTTTTAATCATTTGCACATACTCTATTCCTGCCCAATGACTTAGCTTGATATAAGCGCATATCAGCCAGAAAAATCACAGCTTCTAAATCTTTTTTTTGTGTTGGTTCAAATTCGGTAGTACAGGCAACGCCGATACTAACGCTAATAGTTGCTTCATCGTCATTAAATACATCTGATAACCAACTACCATCATTAACAGATTCTCTATAGCGCTCGGCAATAAGCAGTGCCTGCTCATGGGACGTTTTTGGTAAAAAAACAAGAAACTCTTCACCGCCATAACGGCCATAAACATCAGTTTTCCTCATTAACTTCTGGCCTAGCAAAGCAATACCACTAAGTACCTTGTCTCCAACATTGTGGCCAAATTTATCATTGATATCTTTAAAATAATCGACATCAATCATTAAGACGCTCAAGCTAGTTTTTTTCGACATTGCTCGATTAAATAATTGCTGACCGCTTCTCATCAAACTTCTACGGTTAGCAATGCCTGTTAACATATCGATACTTGAAGCCGTATGTAACCTACGTTGTGCCTGTATTAACCTAATTAGTAGCCAAGCAAAAACCAGCGCTACCACAGCAATGGAGATTAAATAATTTCGCTGCTGTGCCTGTTTTGCAGAAGCTTCTTTTAGCGCCAACTCTTGCAATAAATGATTATTTTCTAGGATTTTCTTATGTAAATCTGCACGCTTTACTTCCAGTGTTAGGCGTTCTTCAGCAACAGAGCGGATATGCTTTTGTCCAAGCAAAGTTTTGGTTAGAGCTAATCTTTGTTTTTGTAAATGATAGGCTTGTTTGTATCGTTCAAGTTTAAAATAGGTTTTAGACTTCAAGTTAACAATGCTAATTTTAGTTTGCATATCCAGTCGCCCTAATGGCTTTTTCGATGCAAGTAACTTTTCAACTTTTGCAATACTGATTAATGCTTCATCTAAACGGTTAAGCTCATAGAGTACGAATGCTTCATCAGTGCTGTAATATAAATTGATATCTCTTAGCTCAATATCAGCAATATACTGTTTTGCAATTAATAAATACTGATAGCTTGCTTCAACATTTGGTTGTGATTTTTTTAAATTAGCCCAAGATAACCCTGAATAAACATTATACATAATCTCAACTTGCTCAAGATCATGGGACTCTTTTATAATCGTTTTATAAGCAATAATAGCCTGCTCATACTTTTTATTGTTTAAATGGTTTGTTGCTATATTTACTAAAGCATTTAAAGATAAAGTGGTATTACTCGCTTTTTTATAATGTTGGTAAGCTTGCTGATAATAGTTCATCGACTGTTCATCTTGATCTAAATATGAATAGAGGATCCCCAGCTCTGAATTCACCGAGCCTTTTAATTCATCATCATCAGTTTGTTTAGCAATATTATAGGCATCATGTAACATCCTTAGTGACTTCTCATATCGGTCGGTTAAGTAATAAATAGCGCCTAAATCAATTAGCCCAGTTGCAATTAACGTTTTGTCATGAAAAGATTTAGCAATCTCTAAGCCTCCCTCATAATCCTGGGTGGCGAGCTCAAAACTACCTAGGCTTTCATAGGAAAATCCACGGCTATAGAGTAGCTCTGTAATTAGAATACTTGGGCTGGAAAGCTGTTTAGTTAAAGCCAAGCCTAAATTAGCGGTAGTTTTTGCTAACTGATATTGGGTTTGAAGGAGATAAATTTGAGCGAGTAAGTTGTGATAGGAAATTTGCTGTTTAATGGAAAGTTCAGCTAATTGTTCTTCGTAACGAATTAACTGCTTATGTGCGAGTAATACGTTGCCATCTAGCAGCTTTTCTATTCGTATAATTTCATCATTAAAATCAGCTAACTTTTCTGTAGACTCAGCATGACTTGTTATTGTTAATAGCATGACTAGCAACAATAACATTAGTGATTTAAATGAAAGCCGAATGAGCAAAGAATAATTACCTGATTTTAATAGCGTAGCCTGTATAAGGTTATTTTGATAAAAAATAAAAGTACCAATGGTTTTTTGATAGTCTGATTATACTACAGCCATATCACCTTTAGCTTGTAACCACTCTTTACGGTCGCCTGAGCGTTTTTTCGATAACAACATATCCATAACTTCTATCGTTTCACTGTGTTCATCGTCTATAGCAGTTAATTGTACTAAGCGGCGAGTATTGGCATCCATGGTGGTTTCTCTAAGCTGTAAAGGATTCATTTCACCCAAACCTTTAAAGCGTTGTACGTTAACCTTACCGCGCTTCTTCTCCGCTTCAATTCTATCAAGAATGCCATCTTTTTCACCTTCATCTAGGGCGTAAAATACTTCTTTTCCCACATCAATTCGATACAATGGCGGCATAGCAACATAAACATGACCTGCTTGAACTAAGGGTAAGAAATGCTGAGTAAATAGAGCGCATAGCAAAGTAGCAATATGTAATCCATCCGAGTCAGCATCCGCTAAAATACAAATTTTACCGTAACGTAATTCAGATAAATCATCGCTATCAGGGTCTATCCCTAAAGCTACAGAAATATCATGTACTTCTTGTGAAGCTAGAATTTGTCCGGAGTCGACTTCCCACGTATTTAATATTTTACCTCGCAATGGCATAATCGCTTGAGTTTCACGATCTCGTGCTTGTTTAGCACTACCACCCGCAGAATCACCTTCCACTAAAAACAATTCGGTGCGAGATAAATCTTGGCTACCACAGTCAGTTAACTTCCCCGGTAATGCAGGTCCTTGAGTGATTTTTTTACGAACCACTTTTTTACTCGCTCGCATACGTTTTTGCGCATTGCTAATACAAAACTCTGCTAATGACTCTGCTATTTCAGTATGTTCATTTAGCCATAAACTAAAAGAGTCTTTAACAACACCGGTAACAAATGCCGCACATTGACGCGAAGATAGACGCTCTTTTGTTTGCCCAGCAAATTGTGGATCTTGCATTTTAATGGACAATATATAACTACACTTATCCCAAACATCATCTGGGGTTAGCTTAACGCCACGTGGGATAAGGTTTCGAAATTCACAAAACTCACGCATAGATTCCAATAAACCTTGGCGCAAACCATTAACATGAGTACCACCAGCAATTGTTGGTATTAAGTTTACATAACTCTCACCTATACCGTCGCCACCTTCTGGTAACCAAGTAACTGCCCAATTAGCCGCTTCATTTTGAGACGAAAACTCACCAATAAATGGCTGTTCTGGCAAACTAACGAAATCTTTAACTGACTCTTTCAAATAATCAGTTAAACCATCGTCGTAACACCATTGATACTTTTGATTGTCGGTTTTATCATGAAATTTAATCGTTAAACCAGGGCACAATACAGCTTTAGCTTTGAGTAAATGAGTTAAGCGTTTAACTGAGAATTTAGGTGAATCAAAATAACTTGCATCAGGCCAGAATTTCACTCGCGTGCCGGTATTGCGTTTACCCACAGTTCCCGTTTCTGTTAATTCTTCAACTTTAAAGCCGTTTTCGAACGCCATTTCATAAACTTTGCTATCGCGTCTTACCGAAACATCGACTCGTGTAGATAAGGCATTAACCACAGAAATACCAACCCCGTGTAAGCCCCCTGAAAATTGATAGTTTTTATTCGAAAATTTACCACCGGCGTGTAACTTACAAAAAATAAGCTCAACACCAGACACACCTTCTTCAGGGTGTATATCGGTTGGCATACCACGGCCATCATCAATAATTTCAAGTGATTGGTCGGTATCTAACACCACTAAAATATTTTGAGCATGCCCTGCTAAAGCTTCATCGACAGAGTTATCAATAACTTCTTGACCTAAATGGTTTGGGCGACTGGTATCGGTATACATACCTGGGCGATGACGAACGGGATCTAAGCCGCTAAGTACTTCAATGGAGTCTGAGTTATATTGGTCGGTCATGATGTTATTTCTTTGTAAAAATTATTTTGTCAGTATTACTTGTTTATTTGGTTGAACTGGTAATTGCAAGAAATCAGCTATTATTGGTAGTTTTTCTTTAAAACCGATAAAGCTATGATCCCCTCCTTGCTCAACAATAAGTCGGCAGTGCTGATATTTTTTAACAGCTTGTTGATAATCTAACACTTCATCGCCTGTTTGTACCATAACTAGGTAATTATTTTTTTCCTTACTGGCTGAGTCAATTGTTTTTGGCTCTATCATTTTCAGCTCTTCCATGTGTTTTCTAGTTACTTGATAAGTAATCCCCGTATATGGGTTTTGTTGCTCACCGAGGTAATCCACTAATAATTCATAAGGCTTAATCGCCGGATTTATTAATACCGCTGCGCTTTGGTACTTCTGGGCTAAGTGACTAGCAAAGTAGCCTCCTAATGATGAGCCGATAAAAAGCCAATTATCATTAGTACTGCTTGAGCAAATAATTTTCTCTAATTGTTCAATCGCCGCTTGAGGTGAATTTTGTAATTGTGGGCAAACGAAATTCACGGTCGGATGATTAGTAATGAGGTAGGCTTTGGTTTGCTCTGCTTTTATCGATAAAGGGGAGGAATTAAAACCATGAATATACAAGATATTGTTGGGCATATCGGTAAATTGTATCAGTAACAAAGAGTAGCAATAGTTTATCATTTTTGGTGTGTGAATGAATAACAATATATTTTGATCAGGTCTTGTATTCAATGTACAAAGTAATTATGGTTATATAATGAGCAGGTCATTTAGAATTGAAGCAGCGAACAATTTCTATTACGTGAGAAATTTCGGTAGGAAGGGTGTCGGTGTTTTTAAAAACGAATCGGATTTAACTGTCTTTAGCCAGTTATTACTGGAGTGCTGTAAACGTTTTGGCATTCATTGTTATAGCTATACTTTTTTATCCAGTGAGTTTCACTTACTACTTCGTACTAGCCAAGAGAATTTAGCGCTATTTATGCGCCAACTTAGTGGTGTGTACACACAAGGGTATAACAGAAGATATCAACTTAACGGCTCATTATTTAAAGGTCGCTATCAATCGAGTTTACTTGACCCTGAACACTACCCATTATGGCTATCACTTCACATTCACCATTTATATCTAACCAATAACTCAGCTCATTCAATTACTCGTTCAAGTTGTAATGATTATCTTCACCCAAATAAAAATACATCAACAATTTCCCCAAAGGTAATTGTTCAGCAGCTAGTAGAAAATCATCCTAACTTGACGTACCAAGAGCTTTTACAATTACCTATGCCAAAAATTATCCAAGGGGTTCTTAACAGGAATTACTTGCCTCCTATTATTGGTAGCTCAGCATTTAAAATAGAATATGAGTCCATGTTACTTAGTAGCCCAAAAGAATGTGCTGTGTCAGCTCATATGAAAATCAATCAACACATCAAGGATATAGTTGCTTGTACAGCGAGTGCTTTCAAATTACCGACTACTCGGCTTCTACAAGCTCAATACGGTCATAACAAAAGTAGCGATGCTAGAAATATGGCGATGTATTTATGTCAGCAACACACCAATATGACATTAAAAGAAATCGCGAAGGCCTTCAGTATTAGTCATTACGCGTCTGTTTCTAATAGGATCTCCCACTTCAAAAAGATACTAAAAATACAAAGTTCATTACAACGCCATGTTGAACAGGTTAACCAGAAATTACTTAACAAAATAATACTCGATCAAGAATAATAAGGGGTAAAAATGAATATTTTAACAAGATCAAAAACAGTCGCTGAATTGAAAGGAAACTATCGAAAACTAGCTAACCGATATCACCCCGACAGAGGTGGTGATATTGTCATGATGCAAAAAATAAATACCTTGTATAAAAGTATGTTATCCGATTTAAAAGCTCAAAATTATGATGATTTTACAGATATTGAAGTGGGTATGACTGTCTACGTTAATGGCACGCTATGCGAAGTATTAGCAACAAATGAAAAAACGTTTCGAGTTGTCGCCGTAGGTAGAACGAGGCAAGCACAATTTTACAAAGAGTCAGGTATCGGTCGGTTTAATTCTCGCTTGGTAGCTAGATATAAAAACCCTCATTAATCTTACTTGTTTGTCGTTGACTTAAACACCAATACTGATCAGCTCAAACAGTGACAATTTCACTCTTTATATGCCCATCAGCATAAAGGTGCATTAACCGATAACTAGGTGGGATCCCTAATGAAGATACAGTTTCTTGATTTGGGTCAAAGGCAATCGATGTTGCTGGGCAAGTATATACATCAACACTTTGTTGTGAATGAGCGGTGTATTTTTCAATAGTGCTAGCTCTATGTACATGACCACAAGCGATTGCACTAATGTTTATATCTGCATTTTTTAACGCATTAATAGACTGCCAAAACTCATCTTGGTTAGTCAAACCATGACGATCAATAAAATAACCAATATCCACTGGATGATGATGCATCATTAACAGTTGAAACTTACTAGTATCTATTTTTTCTTTTAGCGATAACATGGCATCATTGTCAATATAACCTGCTGGCGTTTCACTTTTACTATCGAGTAAATGTATTTGCCACGCTTGCCTATCGATCGTTTTATCAGCGCAAAATTCACACGACGCTAAATATTTTGTCAAGGCGCTAGGATCATCATGATTACCGGCAAGGTAGAAGATTGGCGCAGCTAAACGTGATTTTTTAACCGCTTGAGCAAAATTTTGATAAGACTTTTCAGAGTGGTCTTGACTAAGGTCACCCGTAAATACAATGATATCTATCGCTTCTCGCTTGGCGATATCTGCTAACACTTGCTGTAAGTGTCGATAAACATTTGCGCCGTGATGCTTTGCCTCTAGATCAGCAAACAAATGACTATCACTAAATTGAGCAATGACTAATGGCTTATTAATCGTAATGGTTTGATTCACTTATTTTATCGGCAAGGGTACGTTGACTTGTCCCATATTCAGGCACAAGTGTAGCCACTCATTTAAGAATTGATTTATCTGTTGCTTTTCATCTTGTTGATGCATTTGATCATTAGGGTAATCATAACGAGGTTTTACTTGTTGAATATCTTGGCTACTGATCACCTCAGCCATACGCGCATCGTGATATAAACGAATAACCATACGAGGATGAAATGAGCTAGGTAATATATTTTCACTTAATGAGCTTGGCTCGAGTGCTACTTGCTCAAACGTAATTAACGAAGTGTAACGAGTCACTTCATTTACAGTAACTTTATAAGCTAAAAAGTCATTAATAAAAAACTGTCGCTGCTCTCCCTGTTTGGTTTGATCAGCTTGCACTTTTATTAATAGAAAATAATTATTCGCGCACAAAGACATCAAGCTAACTAAGTTAGGCTGGTACCTTTTTTTGCTATTTACTTTACTATTAGGAAAAAAGCTCATTTATTAAAATACTCTGTAATTTATCACTAACGTCACATTATAAATTTTGATAATTTAATGCTAGCCATTGTAAGCCAATTATTGTCGCAGCGTTACTAATTTTCCCTTCAGATAGTAACTTTAACGCTTGAGTTCGTGTGACAAGATGTAACAAAATATCTTCATTTTCTTCATCCAAACCAAATACTTTACCGCTAATGACCTTGCTACTATCAAATTTTGCCAAGTATAAGTGAATACATTCACTCATACCGCCAGGGCTAGATAAATATTTCATCACTAAAGATAATGACTGAGCGCTAATATCAATATTAGCTTCTTCTTTAGTTTCTCGTATGGCTACGTCGATAGGCGTTTCGTTATCATCAAACATACCTGCGACAAATTCTAGCATCCAAGGAGTATCCCCCGCTCGAATTGCACCGGGCCTAAACTGTTCTAACAGCAATACCTTATCTAATTCAGCATCATAAAGTATTACAACTACTGCATCACCTCTTTCGAATACTTCACGAGTGAAGGTGTTACTTTGTCCGCCAGAGAACAATTTATGATTTAACTGGTATTCGTTCAGTTTAAAAAAACCATCATATTGAGTCTCTATCGTTAAAACATTGCAGTCTTTATTATCATATTGCAACAACGTGGCGGCTATGTTTTTACTATCTGGCATAAATGGTCTCTTTTTAATAATAATTTGTTACACTAGTAAACACTTATTTTATTTGGTTAATTTAAAAATCCATGTAGGATATTGCTCTAAATTGACAATAATAGATTTTGATAGTTTTTAAAAACCTATTTTACAATAAAAACGAGTTACAACTGAATACACGTACTCAAGGAAAGCTTTACACATGAAAAAAACATTAAGTACTTTAATTATAGCAATTGCAAGTGCAGTAAGCGTAAATGCGCAAGCAGATGACTTACTCTCTGTTTATCAACAAGCGCTTTTAAACGACACCATAGTATTAAAAGCACAAGCACAGTTTAAAATTGTAGAAGAAGATATAGAGCAAGCACGTGCCGCTTTATTACCACAAATAAATGCAACCGCTAGCTATTCTGATGGTGAAAGAGAAGGTTATACTTTAGGAAATGTTACCACTACAGAGTTTAACTCATTGGGTTATGGTGCAAGCTTAAATATGCAGCTTTATCACCACGATAGTTGGTTAACTTTAGATATTGCAGAAAAATCTGCACATCAAAGTGATCTAACCTACCAAGTTGCTAAACAAGACCTTATTGTTCGTGTAACACAAGCTTACTTTGCCCTACTAAGCGCTAAAGATGACTTGGTTTTTGCCCAAGCAGAAAAAGCTGCGATTGCTCGTCAACTTGAGCAAACAAAACAACGTTTCTCAGTAGGTTTAACCGCCATTACCGATGTTCATGAAGCACAAGCTCAATATGACAACGCGGTAACAGAAGAAATACGCTCTGAAAACGCTATCTATAATGCGGAAGAAGAGTTACGTGTCATTACTAACGTTTACCCAAGTAATGTCTATGTACTAAACACCGATAGATTTAGCACGACCAGCCCAAACCCAAATAGTGCTGATGAGTGGCAAAAAGCTGCTGAAGCAAAAAATCTTGATTTAATCGCTGCAAAAGTCAGCATTGAAGTGGCTCAACAAACAATTGATGCTGCCAGAGCTGGGCATTACCCAACATTAGATTTTGGCGCTTCATACAATAGTAATGATGGCGAAACTACAGGCCCATTAGGCACAGTAGATGCTCCAGCATTAAATGATTATTCTGTTGGCATAACCTTGAATGTACCTATTTACTCTGGTGGTGCGACACAAAGTAGTGTTCGCCAAGCGCAGAATCGTTTTGTGTTAGCAAGCCAAGACTTAATGCAAACGCACCGTGGTGTAGTACGTACAACTCGTAATGCTTATAACACAGTAGTTGCGACTATCTCAGGTATTAAAGCATTTGAACAATCTGTATTGAGTGCTGAAAAAGCCTTAGAAGCTACTGAAGCAGGTTTTGAAGTAGGTACACGTACTATTGTTGATGTACTAGATAGCACTCGTAATTTATATAATGCCAAGCGTAACCTGTCATCTACACGTTATGCATACATACAAAATGTATTATTATTAAAACGTGCTGGCGGTACGATTACCGATGAAGATATTACTGCAATTAATACAGGTTTAATGGCTAGCGAGTAATAATGAATTGTTCAGCCTAACTGTATTTATTTAGGTAAGAAAAATAACAAAGGCACTCATTATCGAGTGCCTTTTTTTTTACATTAAACCACGATAAAAGCTCACCAATTCTTTGGCTTCACGTTCAACAGAATAATGCGCTAAAACTCTTTCTCTGCCCTTTTCTCCCATTTTAGCTAGCTGTACAGGGTCGCTGAGTAAAACATCCATTTTTTCTACTACCGAAGAAAGATCATTTACAGGCACTACATAACCGTTAATATCAGCTTCAACAACTTCTGGCCAAGCGCCCGCTTCACTGGCAAGTACTGCCGCACCGCTGCTCATCGCCTCAGGGATCGTTAAACCAAATCCCTCGTTATCACTTAACGCGACAACTAAAGATAAAGCACTGAAAATACTTGGGATATCAGCAAAGTTTTGTTCGCCTGCAAAGATAATACGATCGCTCAAATTCGCTTGAGCAACCTTATCTTCTAATTCTTTAACAAACTCTTCATTGCTACTGCTAATTGAGCCAACCACAACCGCAGTAAAGTCTGGATACTTATCAAGTAACTCTATACAAGCTTGTACAAAAAGATGCACCCCTTTCTGTTTTCTTACTCGACCTAAAATAGCAATGCCATATTGACCTTTTTTAGCTGATTCAGGTAAAAGCGAAAGCTCTTGCCATGCTAGCTTTTTATTTTCAGGCGGAGTATAAACGTCTGTTTTCACACCGTGATAAATAATGGCATCAGGCTTTTTATGTAAATAACTGGCTGATGCTTTACACATGGCTAAAACGGCATCCATTTTATCCGTTAACCACTTAGTAGAGCCTGAACGTTTACGTTGAGCGGCAGAGCTAAATATGATTTTAATTTTAGCGCCAAAGACATGCTTCAATAATAACGCTTGAATCATTTCGTCAACACGGCGGGCATGAAATATTCTAAAGCGGCCATCTGTCAACGGATTTCGGCACATGCTAACCACTTGCCAAAAACTAATATTGATTGAAGCATCAGGTAAGTGATGTTTACCCATAACACGTAAATTAATGAGTTTTTGTTGTTCTGACAATACCTGTAACATGGTCGACGTTACGCCAGAAAAATTTGAATTAGAGTTACCAATAATTAATTCAATTTCGTCATTAGACAGTTTTTGCACTGCACTAGAATTCATTTGTTAGATAAACCAATAAAGAGTAAACACTAAGCATATTCTACGATAAAGCGACCTTAGTTGACATAACTTATCCGCTATTAATTACCCATTTTAAAGTAACTTGGGTATAATTCACCTGTTAGAAATTAGCCTAAAAAACAGTGAGCGCCTTTGTGAGCAGAAATAAAGTTTTACAACCTGATTTTAAATTGTCCTTTTTATTACCCAAATACTGGCTTACCTGGTTTGGCGTTTTTATTTTATATAGTATTTCTTGGTTACCTTACAAATGGCAATTGTCACTAGGGCGAATGATTGGTCGCTTATTATTTAAAATTGGCTCGAAAAGAAAACATGTAGCCGATACTAATTTAAAGCTTTGTTTTCCCGACATGGACGAGCAAGAACGTCAACGAATTCTCAAAAAGAATTTTGAAAATACCGGCATTGCTTTACTTGAAACCGGTATGGGTTGGTGGTGGCCAAACTGGCGAGTAAAACGCAAAGTAAAGGTGTTAGGTGTTGATCATATTGAAAAAGCGCAAGCACAAGGAAAAGGTGTTTTGTTACTGGCCATGCATTACCTCAGTGTAGAAATGAACGCACGTGGTGTTGGTTATGGGCACCCTATGGTGGTTTTTTATCGTCCTCATAACAATCCTCTTATGGAGTATTTCCAATTCCGAGGGCGAGGTCGCTCCAATAAATACATGCTTGGGAAACGTGATGTAAAAGGTTTAATACATGCATTAAAAGATGGAGAAGCCTGTATATACCTGCCCGATCAAGACTATGGTAGAAATCGCAGCTTATTCGTACCATTTTTTGGTGTGAAAGAAACCGCCACCACGACAGGAACATTAATTTTTGCTCGACAGAAAAATGTTGAAACAATGATGATCATCCCGACACGTAATGATGATGACAGTGGCTATACTTTAGAGATCTCACCTCCTTTTGAAAACTTCCCTTCTCAAGATGATGAAGCAGACCTTATTCGTGTTAACCAAGAATTAGAAAAAGCGATTTCACGAAAACCAGAACAGTATATGTGGCTACATAGGCGCTTTAAAACCAGACCAGATCCTGACGAACCATCATTGTATAAATAGTAAAATGTGATATAACTTAAATATACCATTGATTTTTATTAAGGTTACTTAGTCTATTATGGGTTTTTGGATTCGAAATGGCATATTTGCAATTTTATTAATTGGCTTGGCTTGGGCATTTTTTGCCAATCAAGATTACCTACTATCATTAGATGGCTCATTAAACACGCCAGCAGTTACTGAGCAAGCGCCTCCCCCAAAAGCCCCTAACAAATATCAACAAGGTCGAAAACTCGATAACGCTGCGGCTGAAGGACTGTCTAATTTCTATGCTAAAATTTACGGCAGCGATATAGATAAAGACGGACCGAAGATCAGAAATAATATTATTTTCTTGCCTGATCCCGACGGTGATTTGGTTAAAATATTACAAGCAAGGGAAATGGTAGTACGCCCCTACCGAAAAACGTGGAAAGGCACCACTAAATCTCGCCCGTTTCGAAAAAAACAAACCTTGTATCAAAAACTTGCTGAGTATGCGAGTGAAGATGGATTAGAAGTCATTTGGTGGTTAAATAGAGACTTCATTGTCAAAGACCCTTTTCGCATTGATAAAGATATTTTAAAAACCGCTTATCAAGTTGGCGAAGCTGTATCTGGACACTTCCCTGAAGGTATTGTCAGCTACTTTTGTTACCGTCAGCGCACACTAGTCTTTATCAATGAAGCGCCAGACTACCTTAATGAAGAATGCCTACCGCTAAAACCTAAGGGAAATTATTAACCCTAAAGTATTAGCTTTAACAGTAGGTGAACACTTACTATAGAATTGTTGTTTTCCATATTTCAGCAATCGTTTTGCTGGTAGTAAATGTTGAGTTCGCAATTAATAACTCTTCATTTTGTAAAGTAGCTTGATGAGAAAAATCTCTTAATTGCTGATAACTATTAGCAAGAACCTCTTGTTCATTTTTAGTGATAATATCAACAGCTGCTAGTTGTTTAAAAATTCCTATATTATCACTCGATTTTGCTAAGCTTTTATCTTGACTACAATGAGCTAACACTAGAAATTGAGCTAAAAACTCAATGTCTACTAACCCACCCTGACCTTGCTTAATATCCATAGATTCAGCGGTTGACTTATCAAGATGCTTACGCATTTTTTCTCGCATGTCTCGCACATCTATTTTTAATTGTGATATATCTCTTTGTTGCTGCAAAACTTGTAAACGAATATCGTTAAACCCAGACGCTAAGAGTTTATTACCATAGACAATACGCGCCCGTACTAAAGCTTGATGTTCCCATGTCCAAGCATCAACATGTTGATATTGTGAGAAAGTATCAAGGTGGACCACAAGTACGCCTGAATTACCTGAAGGCCTTAAGCGCATATCTAATTCATATAAAATACCGCTATTCATTTTAGTATTAAAAATATGCATAATTCGCTGTGCTAACTTCATATAAAACTGGCTAGCCATTACGGATTTATCACCATTAGCTAAACCTGTAGTCACCTCAGTTCGTTCACTATGGTGAACAAATACTAGATCTAAATCAGAGCCATAGTTAAGTTCATGACCACCCGTTTTACCGTAAGCAATAACACCAAAACCTTTATCATTACTATGCAAGGTAGAAGTTGGCACGCCAAAGCGAGCACTAACTTGTTGCCATGCTAAATTAATGACTTCAGCGATAATAGCCTCTGCCAACGACGTTAAATGTTGACTAACCTGATTAACATCTAAAACATTGGCAATGTCAGCTGCTGCGATGCGTAATTGTTGAGCTTGTTTGAATAAACGTAGTGCGTCCATTTGCGCTTCTAAATCATCTTCAGGAATACGCAACATACTTTCTCTAAGCTCAAGCGCATAAGCTGAAAGTTGAGGTGGATTATTCAACAAGGTGGGGTCAATTAATTCATCCAATAAAATAGGATATTTAGCAATATAATCGGTAACCCAGCGACTGGATTTACATAAATGAATCAGTTGCTTAAGAGCTCCTTCATTTTCAAATAATAATTCTAAATAGGCTGTGCGAGTAACAATCTTTTTGAATACATGTAAAACCCGCTCAAGCACAAACTCAGCTTGTTTGGATTGTTGAATATGACAAATCAGTTGTGGAATAAGTTTATCTAGTACTTGTCGGCCTCGATTACCAATACTACGTTTAGTAACGTCACTACGAAAATCTGACAATAAGTGCCAAACTTTCTTACTGTCCCAATCATTAACCTCTTGGTTTTCATGCTCAAGCCAAGCGATAGATTCTTCATCACTCCAACGGCTTTGCCATAGCGTACACCAATGTTGATCTTCACTTTGATGACTTGGGCTTTCAATACCAATTAACTGCTGAAATTGCTGATGAACAAGACCCATATGCTTATCAAGCTCTTGAGTGAAATCTTGCCATGTAGAAAAGCCAAGTACAAAAAGCAGACGACTCTTGTCTAATTCATGTTCAGGAAGAGTTTGTGTTTGTTGATCGCCTATTGCTTGCAATATGTTTTCTACTCTGCGTAAAAAACAATAAGCATTTTCTAATACTACTTTAGATTCTTCGGGTATTTCACCGGCAATGACAAGCTCAGGCAAAACCGTTAATAAACTGCGCTGTTGCAATGCTTTAATTCGACCACCACGTATAAGCTGAAATACTTGCACAATAAATTCAACTTCACGAATTCCACCAGCCCCAAGTTTAATATTATTGACCAGCTGTTTACGCCTAACTTCTTGTGAAATCATCATTTTCATGCGACGTAAACTTTCAATAGCGCTAAAGTCGATATAACGACGATAGACAAAAGGTCTCAATAAAGTCGATAGCTTTTGGTGATATTCACCATCGCCAATCAATCGAGCCTTTAACATGGCGTAACGTTCCCAGTCTCGCCCTTGCTCTTGGTAATAATCTTCCATGGCATTAAAAGTTAAAACCAATGGACCACTTTCACCAAAAGGCCTTAAACGCATATCAACCCGATAGACAAAACCATCCGCTGTTTGTTGGTGCAATGAACTGATGAGCTTTTGCGCTAAGCGAGTAAAGAATTGCTGATTATCTAAAGAACGCCTACAGCCAATAGTTTCTCCTTTTTCAGGATAAACAAAAATCAAATCAATATCAGAAGAGAAGTTCAGCTCTTTCCCTCCTAACTTCCCCATACCATATACTAACAGTGACTGAACTTCGCCAGTGGCATTTGTAGGCTGCCCCCATTTAGTGTGACAAAAGTTAGTGAGCCAAGCTAAACTCCCAAGGATCAATGTATCTGCTAAGGCTGATAAACGGGCAAGTGAATTATCTAAAGGGATATTCAAAACAAGATCCGCAACCGCAATATTCACCATGTGTTTAAGTCTAAAGCGTCTGAGTATTCTGTGCAGTTGCTCTTCATTAAGGCATTGAGCTAACTGTTCATTAAGATCTTCTTGATAATTGGGTGTTGTTTGCTGATAAACCGTGTTGCTAGAGAATAAATCAATCACTAACTCAGGCGCTTGTAAGGCACTTTTTAAGACAAAATCACTTAGGCAAAGTGCTAATTTAAAATGGGCAAGCTGCTCTGGTTCAAGTTGTTGGTAGCTGTCGGGGTGCTGTGATAAGAACTGTTGCCAACTTTTTAATTGCTGTTGTGTGAGCAAGTCATTATTATCTAACCGAGACAGATGAGAAGAAGACACAAACAATCCTTTTACTTAATCAATAAATGTAGTTACACATCTTGAGTGTCTGTTAAATTTAAGCAAACATCCTAGATGAATAATCACTAGACCCTAGACATAATATGTCATTAATGCTATTAATACCACTTAAGCATTTTAACTGTTAATTTAGCACTTTCAGGAGATGATAGCAGCAATGCCAAAGCTAAAAACACCTTTTAACCGCCGATTTATTCACTGGCTAACACTTTTACCTTTATTGATGTTATTCGGCTGTGGTGATCCTGTAAAAGAGCAAGCTTTACAGCAATTACCCATTACTGAACAAAGAGTGCAACAACTTGGTGAAGCCTTAACTAATGGTCAGGTTCGTAATGCTAATTTAATTCATCAATATGCCGCTAAAGTAGCAGAAAAAAAGCCGAACTTAACAACATTAGTCAATGAATTTCGTAAAGATGCCAGCATTGAAGGGCCTATGTATTTAGCTCTATTAGACAGAGTTAATACCGCAAAAAACCAACCACAAATGTTTGCCTCCTCTCAAGCGCTATATGATGAGTTACTCAATATTTACCAAGCAGCTGATCCCGTACTATATTCAGATGCGTTAAGTGACCCATTAAATGTATTAGCCGATATGTCGGAAGGGGAATTACCACGAGTTAATGCTCTATCAAAAGCACAAAGTCAGCAAGCTAATAATGCTCAAGATTTTGGTACAGGTGAGCAACTTATAGGTAACCCAAGTTACGGCCATTGGCAAACAGGTAGTAATGGTATGTCTTTTTGGGCTTGGTATGGCATGTACTCTATGATGGGAGATTTATTTGGTCGACGCACTTATTACAACGACTGGGGCCGAAATAGAAACTACAGTTATTACAATGACTACGGTAGAACCCGTTATAGCTCACCTAGCCAATTAAAATCTCAAACAGCGCTAGATACTCACACTAAAAAATCATTCGCCAGCCGAGGTCAAAAATTTACTAGTCCTTACAGTAAAAACCGTACGGGTTCATCCAGTTTATCTGGGAAAAGTAAAACGGCTCAAACCAGTGCCAACCGATTTAGAAGTAATACCGTTAAGAAGAGTAATTTGGCCAGTAAGTCCAAATATAGTAAAAACTCTAGTTTTAGAAATTCTAACACCAATACCTCACGCAGCTTTCGCCGTGGTAAGTAACTGTGCTAAGTAACAGAAGATAGGAACGCAATAAGTATGAACACATTAATTGAACTCGTCGGTGTTAATCAGGAGTTATTTATTTATCTAGCCATCGATGTCACCATTGCTATTATTTTACTAGGCGCTATGCGTTATTTATTAGGCTTAAGTAGCCAAGTTAATAGCACTGAAGAGTTAGCAAAAAATGATAACTTCGCTTTTGGCGTTAGTGTTGCCGGTAGCATTTTAGCATTAGGTATAGTTTTAACCGGCGCAATTACCGGTGAAAATGCATCCAGTTATCTAATGGAAATTATCGGCATGTTGGCATATGGTGTCTATGGTCTGATTTTAATAAAAGTCGGCCGTATCATCCAAGACAAAGTCGCTCTACATCATTTAGATAAAACCGCGCTTATTAAAGAACAAAATCTAACTATAGGTATTATTGATGCTGCTGGTGCAATTGCCACCGCCATTATCATTCGCGCCGTATTACTATGGGTGGATGGTTTAGATATTGCTACCTTTATCGCTATTACCAGTGGCTTTATCGTTGCACAAGCTGTTCTTGTGATTGTTACCCGCATTCGTGAAAGTAATTATGCCAAAAATAATCAAGAAGACTCTTTGCAAGAAGCGCTCAGTAATGGTCAATTAGCATTGGCAATTCGTTATAGTGGTCAAGTGATCAGTACTGCACTTGCTGTTACTGCCGCGAGTTACTTCCTAGTCTACAGCCCTGAAACGTTAGTAATGAACCTTATTGGTTGGTTAGTATTCGGTATCATCATGACGCTATTAGTCGCTTTACTAACTGCGCTAGCCAAACGTATTGTACTTTGGGGGATTAATCTTGTTGAGGAAGTTGATCAACAGCACAATATCGGTGTTGCCAGCATTGAAATGGCTACAAGCATTGCTATCGCATTAATTTTATCGGCATTAATGGCTTAATCAAGCCATAACTATTTTGTAGGTGAGCATTTATGCTGACAATTAATAGTGTAAGGCTTACGCCTCACCTACAAAAAATACTTCTTTATTTTCCAAACTCTAGTCTCTTCTGATATCTAAAATTATGCCCTTAAAAAAATCCCACTTTATAGATGACACCCTGTTAATTTTAACTATGGCGGTGCTAGCTGGCTGTGGATTGATTTATGAATATTTACTGTCTCATTATGCGGGTCGTGTTTTAGGCGTAATGGAGAGCACTATCTACACCATGATAGGCTTGATGATTGTCTCCATGGGGCTTGGCGCCTTTGCTGCTCGAAAAGTTCGTTGTGCATATAATGGTTTCGTCTATCTTGAGTTAATCATCGCTTTACTGGGCTCAAGCGCGATATTAATTATTGGTGGTCTTATCGCTGTTACGCAGATGTTACCAACTATTATTGCAGATACGTTTTCACTGCCGCCTGACATGTTACCTCGCGGCGGCATATTCAAACAGTTGAGCTTTTTAGCGATAAATAGCCCCTATTTTTTTGGCGTTATTTTAGGTTTTTTTATCGGTATGGAAATACCATTAATCGCTAGGATTCGAGAGCAAGTACATGGTCAGCATTTAGAAAACAACCTAGGTACTATTTACGGCGCCGATTATATAGGTGCCGGTATCGGCGCAGCCATTTGGGTAATATTTTTATTAAGTATTGATATTTCAAAAGCCGCAGCGTTAACCGCCAGTTTAAATTTAGTCGCTGGTAGCTTTTTTATCATTCGCTACTGGCAAAAACTACACTTTCGTAAAACCTTTGTTAGCTTACATCTGATACTCGCATTTATCATTGTTTTGATGTTTAGCTATGGTAACCAATGGTTAAATCAAATGAACAGCCTGCTCTATTTAGACAAGGTTGTTTACAGTGAAAAAACACGATATCAACAACTCACTTTTACCGAAAGACACATGGGCGTTAGTTCAGGCTTACCTCAGGCCAGTATCATTAACTTTTACCTGAATGGGCGTTTACAGTTTTCATCGATAGATGAGCATATTTACCATGATTATCTCGTTGCGCCAGTGATGGCAGGCTCAGCTCGTCATAATAATGTTTTGATCATCGGAGGCGGTGATGGCTTAGCATTAAGAGACGTATTGAACTATTCGCCTTTGAAAGTCACATTAATTGATTTAGATAGTGAGTTAATTGATGTTTTTCAATCTCCTAGTGAATATTTACCAAAACGTTTAGCGGGACAAATATCTCAACTCAATGAAAATAGCTTGAAAGATGAACGTGTTAATATCGTTCGCGCCGATGCCTTTATTGCTATCAATGACTTACTTAAATCTAGACAAATCTTTGATGCCATCATTGTCGATTTACCTGATCCAAGTCATCCAGATCTCAATAAACTTTATTCTGTTAATTTTTATGCACGATTAAACCAGCTACTTTCTGGCGACGGTCTCATCGCCATTCAGTCAACAAGCCCCTATCATGCTAAACCTTCATTTATCTCTATTGGCAAAACGCTAAAAGCTGCCAATTTTCTTCATGTTGAGCAATACCACGACAATGTGCCAAGCTTTGGGGAATGGGGCTGGACAATAGGAGCTAAAATGGGGTTAAGTCCACTGGCGAGACTCAATAAATTAGAAAATTTACCGGTTAATCATCGTTGGTTGAATTTAGATATATTAAAAGCTGCATTTATATTTCCTAACAACTTTTATCAACACCAAGATGAAATTAACGTTAACGTACTTGGTAGCCATACAATTTACCAGCTTCACCAAAAGGCATGGCAAGATCAACAAGGCGTAAACTAGTTGTTTTACTAAGATACCAATTTGTTATACAAATTAAAGGACAAAATAAAACTTGACATAATATGTCAAGCTGCTAAATTTACCTCAGAAGACATAATATGTCATCTGAAACATACTTTTCGTTTAGAAATGAAGGATAGGAAATAAATGAACATTCATACTATAGCCGATCATTTAAATAGCTTGGCTGACAATTCAGACACAGGAATGAGCTTTGATTGCCAACCAATATCGGGGGAAGTTGACGTACTACAAATAACCATTTTAGGACGTGAAGAGCTACCTGTATTTGTTTCTGTCACTGACGATCAAATACTTTGCATCAGCTACCTTTGGGGAAGCGATGAAGTAAAACCTGAGAGCTTGGGAGCCATGCACGAAAGCATGTTAGAAATGAACATTCCAATGCCATTATCATCATTCTCAAAAATTGGTGATAAATACGTTATTTTTGGTGCCCTTGCCATTAGTTCAAGCTTTGATGATATTGAACATGAGCTAGCCGTATTAAGTAACAATGCCCTTGAAGTAATTGATGATATGAGTGACTACCTAGTTTAATTAACTAGCCGTAACGTCACCCTATTAGGAGAAAAGAAATGAGTATATTTAAAAAAATTATGACTGCAATTCGTGGTGGAGCTTCAGAAGCAGGCGAAGCTATTATTGATGCTAATGCCACTCGTATTTTTGAACAAGAAATTCGTGATGCTGAAAATCATCTTACCAAAGCTAAACGCGACTTAACGGGTGTTATGGCAGAGCAAATGGCTGCACAACGTGAAGTAGATCGTTTACAAAGAGAAATCAGCGAGCATGAGGGTTATGCCGGGCAAGCGTTAGAGAAAGGCGATGAAACTTTAGCACTAGCCGTGGCGGAAAAAATTGCTAACTTAGAAGGTGAACTTGCTACACAACAGCAAGCCCTTGCAAGTTTTACTGGTAATTCAGACCGATTAAAAGAGCTTGTTAAGAAAAGTGAGCGTCAAGTTGCAGAGCATAAACGTCAACTTTCAATGGTAAAGACCACTGAAAGTGTGCAAAAAGCGACATCAGCAATTACTGATAACTTTTCATCAAGTAACTCTAAGCTGTTAAACGCTAAAGACTCACTTGAGCGCATTAAAGCTAAACAGCAAAAGTTTGATGACAAAATGAAAGCGGCTGAAGTACTTGAGTCAGAAGACTCTGATAGCTCTCTTGCAGCGCAATTAAAAGCGGCAGGCATTGGCTCTCAAGATAACAGCGCTAACTCAGTGTTAGATCGCATTAAAGCAAAACAAAAGTAGTTTTGCAATCAAGGTGAGTAGTAACTAGCTACTCACCTTTTTTAATTACATCTATTGGTATAGCCATGAGTTTTTTCAAAAAAGTCTTTTCAAAATCAGATAAACCACAACGTAAACTTAATCACGTCAGTGACTTACTTGTTGGTGATATTATAGTGTTAACCGATAGCTTCGCTTTACCAGCGCAACTACGTGAACAGCAATTACAAATTACTGCAGTGAACACCTATGAATTTGAGCAAGGCAATAACATTGAATGGACATTACAAGGCACAAGTGAGCGTATCTTATTTTTATCATTAGAAGTCGATGACACCACAGAGCTCAAATTTTCAATTAAACTTGAGCATGAGGATGTTGAAACACTGTTTGATTTAGATGTATTCTCGCAAATATTTGATGAGCCTGGTGAAGCTTTTTTATCCCGACAACAAGATAATGAACACAGTAATATGTGGAGTAGTGAAGAGTACCAGCAACATACTTTCGCTAAAGTAGGTTACTTCCACCGTAAAGACCATCGCAGCGAAGAATTATCTGCCTATGAAGGTAAAGATAGCGGTGAACAATTCGAGCTCTATAATCTTTATAATCATGACCAATCAAAAGGTCTAGATGTAGAAGTTTGGCAAGATGGTGATACCGAAGTGTTTTTAACCTTATTTAGGCCAATAAGCGATATTATTGATATGTATCCGGCAAGTTAAGTAGAAAGTGGAAAGATTATCATGACAAAGAAAATACCTGATAAATGGCAATCATCAGTTAAAGCCATAAAAGCGGTGCAAGTTGCCTTTGATATGGATGAAAAAATCCAACTTTCTATTCGAAAAGAAGCACTCGATGCCGGCTTAAGCCCATCAGACCAAATACGTGATATTTTAGGCTTACCCGTTAATAAGCGCCCCAAACGTCCTCGTTTAACTGTCAGCTTAGCACCTGATGATTATCAGTTACTCGCAGACAAATATGGCTTAAAAGCTGAGCAACAACTTGAAATAAAAAGAAAATTAATGGAAGAATTAGTTAATCATGTCAATAACTAACCTAGTATCTGATTATATTCAAGTCTTACCTGTATATATTAACTAACAAAAATGTAACAATTTTGTCAAACACAACAATTTTATGGCATAATCCCCTTGAACCACAACACTAGGGATATCATTATGTTAACTACAAGTTCATTAAAAAAAGTATTTATCGTTACTTTAGCATTAGGCTTAACAGCTTGTGCAAATACGGATGAGTTAGAAGCCAATATTACTACTTTAACAAATAAAGTAGATTCATTATCTACTCAAGTTGACTCATTAAGCAGCGATGTAGCTGATTTAAAGTCTCAACATAAAGCAATCAGTGAAGATGCGAAATCAGCAAAAATGGCTGCAGAGCAAGCTGCTGATGACGCAGCAAAAGCTAATGAACGCATTGATAACGTAGTAGCAACTTATAAAAAGTAAGCTGTATAAAAAGTATGGCTCCTCTTAAAAGAGTGAGCCATTTAAATTTGTTTAATCGCAATTCCAATGCAATTCACCCAGTTTTCCCTTTCCAAATAAACCTTAATAAATAAAGTATTTCTCCCCTGCAGCACTAATGCCAATGTACAGGGTCAACCTGATAATATTGTTTTAACTGACGATAAAGTACCGGGTATTGTTGCGAGAATTGTAATGCTTGCTCAAAAAACACCTCACTGGTAACAGCAAAAAATTCAGCCGCTTTAGTGGCACCATAATAATCAAATAGTGACGGCTCTCCGGTCATAGCTTGCTTTTGTAATCGCTTAAATTGTTGTGAGAAAACTTCTGACCAACATTGGTAACTTTGTCCTTTTTCTAGAATAGGTGCCCCATTGGCTTTACCGTTTTCTTGATCTAATTGATGAGCAAATTCATGTATCACCACATTACGACCATCATCGGGAGTAATAGCACCATCTAAAGTATCTTGCCAAGATAATACTACTTTACCAAAATCCCACGACTCTCCAGCTAATGCAACTCTCTGCATATACTGTACTCCATCACCATTAACACTCTTTTGCTCTTTAATGAATGCGCGTGGATACACTAAAATCGTTCGTAGTTTGGGGTAATAATCTGTTTTGCGATTTAATAAAAGCAAACAAGCTTGCGCAGCCACTGTAACGCGAATTTCATCACTGATTTTTACACCATTACAGCCAATGAACTTTTTTTCCGCTAAAAACACCTGAATATGCTCCTTTAGCTGCAATTGCAGATCCGCCGGCATTTGTCGAAAATATGGGACTCTTTGTTGAATAATTTTACGCCACTCTTTTTTAAACGGCAGACTTCTCAGCTTACTTCGCTGATGTTCTCGCCAGTAAGGCTTACCAATAGAAAAACCAATAAGTACAAGGCCGATAAAAACAGGTAATAGGTATGAGAGCATAATAAAACTTTATATAGGGTTTATTATGAGATGTGTGCGATTTGATTGAAAATCAAGTTAGTTTCTAGTGTAACCCTGAATAGATTTAAAAAAGGTACCGATCAAACAAATTAAAATTTTCTATAATGAACTCACAGTTTGTTATAAGGATGTATATTTTAAATTTTCGCTTAATTTACTGTTATCAGTTATATTATTTTCAAACAGATAAAAATCAATAAACAGGTACAGGGATGCAAGAAGTTATTTATCAATTACCAGCCGGTCATGAAATTGCTGAATTTAGAATAATTGAAGTACTTGGTGAAGGTGGCTTTGGTATCACCTATAAAGCCGAAGATACACGCTTGCATCGTTTAGTAGCGATTAAAGAATTTCTACCTGTTGATTTGGCTGCTCGTGCGCAAGATCAAAAAACAGTTATGCCACGCACTAATGTTAGTGAAGATTACCGATACGGCTTAAGTAAATTTTTAGAAGAAGCACGAACCTTAGCGACATTTAGTCATCCTAACATAGTTAGAATACATACATTTATAGAGCTTAACGGTACCGCTTATTTAGTAATGGAATATGTTGAAGGTGAGGCACTTGACGAGCACCTGAAAAATATTTACTTCAATGGTAATATGAGTGAAGGACGAATCCGAGATATTATTGAACCTTTACTTGATGGTTTATCAGAGGTACATAAATCTGGCTTGTTACATAGAGATATAAAGCCGGGAAATATTTATTTAAAGTCTAACGGACAACCTATGCTAATAGACTTTGGTGCTGCGCGCCTTAGTATTGGTGAAAAGTCTAAAAGTTTAAGTGCTATTGTCAGTGATGGCTATGCCCCCACCGAGCAGTACAATACAAAAAGCAGACAAGGTGCTTGGACGGATTTATACGCCATGGGTGCAGTTATGTACCATCTAATTGTTGGAGAAAAACCCGAAACCAGTAGTCACAGGCAGCATGAAATCAATGAAGATGAACCTGATCCCATCAAGGCTTTACCCACAACGAATTACAGCAAAGCTCTAATAAACACTATACAAGCTTGTTTAACGTTAAAGGCAAAACAACGTCCACAATCAGTAGTTGCTGTTCAGCAATTGTTGAGTCAACAAGAAGCTAGTACTAATTCATCACCCACAAAGTCAAAATCAGACTTATCTAATGAGCAAGATTGTACCCGAAAAATAGAACGAGAAGTAGTACGCAAGCAGCGAAATGAAGATAATAAGGCTGTTGTAACTAAAAATAGTAACACTCGTTTATTCAATATTTTGATTGCTTTAACGGTAATAATTTCCGCTAGTTTTTATGGATTCAATCAAGGTTGGTTTACCGGTAGTAAAACGCCAGTAAAAGCTCAAGTAGCCCCAATACACCCTTTAACTATTTCTACGTCACCTGATGATGCTATGATTACCATTGATGGCATAGGAAATGTCAAGCAAGGGCAAGTAAGTAAACTTGAATACGGTACTTATCAAATTAATGTCGGCAAAGAGGGTTATGAGTCAACCACAAAAAGTGTCTTAGTGAACCAAATTAAAGGCCAAACAATCCATATTAAGTTAGTCAAAGAAGTCATTCCTGTTGGGCAGCTTACTATTAATACTACTCCAGCACACGCTACAGTGACCTTACTTGACATTGAACCAGGTTATCAAGCTGGCATGTCACTCAATATTGGCCAGCAAAGAATAACCGTCAATGCTGAAGGTTATAAAAAAGTAACTCGAACCCTTAATATTAGTCAAGGTGAAAATCTCGTTGATATTGAATTGATAGCACAAACTACAGAAGAGCGTTTGGCTGGCTACTGGCAAGCAGATGTGTATTGGCTGTATGATGAAGCAACAGACATTAATCAAAAGTATCAAATTAACAATGACGTTATGTCTTTTATTATTCATAAAGATCAAATTGAAATTAAAAACCTAGTAATGCGATTAACAAGTCAAAATGAGATTATGGTGTCTGCAAATGCAAACTTAAACAATGGCGAAGAATATTTCTTCACCCCACACAGTTTAACAGATCAAGGCGGAGCAACCCCAAAGAAAAATACTATAGATCCTCTTCTTGATAGTGGCACATATACTTTAGAAAAATCTTCTTTTGAATATGAGGGGGAAACCTATATTCAAAATGAGGTAAAAATAGTAGCCGCGGGAGATGAAATGAACTTTCAATACGGCTTTGAAGGCAAATTTTTAAAGGTCTACCTCACAGATGATTTCACAATTGGGTTTTCAAGAGCTTCTAAACCTCAATATTTAACGAGTTTTAATAAAAATACCCAAGCATATATACAATCAAAATTAGCACAATAGGTATTGGATTACTTATTGATTTGTTAACAGGGGTTATTTAATATTGAGATCACAATTAAATACCCTTTTTTACTTAACACGCTGACAATTACTGAATTTCAAAGCTCTCACGCTCCTTTGAAATTATGCCATTAGTTCGCATAAGATAAAAATAATCTATTCACTGAGCAACAGGCACAAAAAAGACGCCAATGGACGTCTTTAATGTTTAAGATGGTGGCCCCTCTGTGATTTGAACACAGGACCTACCGATTATGAGTCGGGCGCTCTAACCAACTGAGCTAAGGGGCCAAATTTTCTGTTTTTACGCGTGGAGCTAAAACCTCTAAAAACCGAAGTTAAGTTAGCATATTTTGCAAATTATCTTACAAAGGTATTGTAAAACGGCGAGCAGTATAAGCATTTTTTATTTTATTGTCACCTACTGAGCATTATTATTTTCGCTTTATTTTCTGTTCGATTACTTCTTAAACAATTTGGACTTCAATAAAGTACATCAACCTTTAAAAAACAAAAGTTACGCCGGCATTAACTTCACTTTGAACCCATAAATCACTAGAGATTGAAATAGCGCAGGCTTCTTCATCACAAAATATTCTACTGTCTGAGTTAAAGAAGGTTGCATATACACGCCCTCCGAATCTAAGGCTGACATTATCTGCTATAGCAATTTTAGTAGCTAGTCCTACATTTAAAGAAAAACGTGTTTCATTATCCAATACACTATCTTCTGGTGATAAGTGCGTTAACCCGAAACCACCCGTTACGTATAGTGGCACAGCACCACTTGATACAGGAACATTACCACCAACATGAGCATAGGTAATAGATAAGTTATTATTATTGGCGACAGAGCTATCTAATTGCGAAAACTGCGTACTATTATGGCTAATTAATACTTCACCTTGACGTTTACTATCAACATCCCAAGCAAATAACAAACCGTAATTAATTTCTTCTTTTAATTTAACTGTCGTTGGCGGGTTAATCGAAACATCACCGGCACTCACTTCAAAATCTCCTCCAAAGCGATATCCAACAATGGGGGTTAATTCAAAGTTACTCTCTTTCTCTGTATAAGCATAACTAGGGTTCGCAATAATAACCGTTGAGACGATGAGTAAAGAAACAAATATACGCGCGCATATAGACATAACAATCCTTGCTATTTAAAAACAAAAAAGAGTAAATTAGTTAGACTAACTTACTCTTTTTTCGATTTATTTTAAACTATTTTGTGGTAAATATTACCTTACTCACCATCTAAGAAACTTTTAAGTTGCTCTGAGCGAGATGGATGACGAAGCTTACGTAATGCTTTCGCTTCAATTTGACGAATACGTTCACGAGTTACGTCGAACTGCTTACCTACTTCTTCCAACGTATGGTCAGTATTCATGTCGATACCAAAACGCATTCTCAACACTTTAGCTTCACGAGCAGTTAAGCCAGCAAGAACCTCATGTGTTGCGCCTTTTAGGTTTTCAGATGTTGCTGAATCAACAGGAAGCTCACCACTACCATCTTCAATAAAGTCACCTAAGTGTGAATCTTCATCATCACCAATTGGAGTTTCCATTGAAATTGGCTCTTTCGCTATTTTCAATACCTTGCGAATTTTGTCTTCTGGCATAATCATGCGTTCAGCTAATTCTTCAGGCGTAGGTTCACGACCCATTTCTTGTAACATCTGACGAGAAACACGGTTTAATTTATTAATCGTTTCAATCATGTGTACTGGAATACGAATAGTACGCGCTTGGTCAGCAATTGAACGAGTAATTGCTTGACGAATCCACCATGTTGCATAAGTTGAGAACTTATAACCACGACGGTATTCAAATTTATCAACCGCCTTCATTAGACCGATATTACCTTCTTGAATTAAATCTAAGAATTGTAAACCACGGTTGGTGTATTTTTTGGCAATAGAAATAACTAAACGTAAGTTAGCTTCAACCATTTCTTTTTTCGCACGTCTAGCTTTGGCTTCACCAATAGACATACGACGGTTAATATCTTTAATGCCGTGAATATTTAAATGAGTTTCTTCTTCAATCTGGTTCAGCTTGAGGATACAACGTTCAACGTCTAGCTCTATATCAGATAATTTGTTTGAATATGGATGACCTGCAGCTTTTTCTGCTTCAAACCAGTCTTTTGATGTTTCATTACCTGGGAATATTTTAATGAAAGTCGTTTTAGGCATACCAGCGCCCATCACACAATGTTTCATGATTAAACGTTCTTGAACACGTAATCTGTCCATCATGCCACGCATGTTTTTCACTAATCTATCAAACAGTTTTGGAATTAAACGAAACTCTTTGAATACTTCAGCAACGGCGTCAATTGCTTCTTGCGCATCTTTATGACCGCGGCCTTTTTGCTCAATAATCTTATTGGCATTTTCATGTGCTTCACGTAAAGCAGTAAACTTCTCACGCGCTAGTTCAGGATCTGGACCAGTATCTTCTTCTTCTTCGTCTTCATCATCTGAATCGCTATCGCCTTTATCTTCATCATCAAGTTCTTCTTTTGATAATTCTGAACCAACATGCGTTGCAGCAGCAGCTACATCGTCATCTTCAGCATCTGGATCTAAGAAACCAACAATAATGTCAGTTAAACGAAGCTCTTCTGCTTCGAAGTTATCCCACATATCAAGTAAGTAATTAATTGCAGGTGGGTATTCAGAAACACTACGTTGTACTTCTTTAATGCCTTCTTCTATGCGTTTAGCAATTACTATTTCGCCTTTGCGAGTAAGTAATTCTACAGTACCCATTTCACGCATATACATACGAACAGGGTCTGTTGTACGGCCAATTTCACTTTCTACTGTGGCAAGTGCTTGAGCAGCAGCTTCAGCAGCATCTTCATCAGTATTGGCTTCACTCATCATCAAGGTGTCAGCATCAGGTGCATTTTCAAACACTTGAATACCCATATCATTGATCATTCGAACAATGTCTTCTACCTGATCTGAATCGATAATATCTTGTGGAAGATGATCATTAACTTCGGCAAACGTTAAATAACCTTGCTCTTTACCTTTGGTTATTAGCTCTTTAAGTCTTGATTGAGGGGCTTGTTCCATTGACGAGTGTCCACCTGTGTATTATAAATAAGGGTAGCGATGCTGAGCACTAGTGCCGCATAACAAAGCCGCGAATTATAGCGAAATTTTTGCGCTATTTCCAGTAATTAAAAGTCTTCTTTACTTGAGAACTAATGCTTTATTTTACTCAAGTATAGCTGCTATAGCCAAAATACCTCAACGACCTTAGTCTAGGCAGTGAGTTAACTGCCTTAGCTATGAGTTATTGAGTATCACTTGTAGTTCTTGCTTTTCTTGTTGAGTCATTTGCCCTGCTCGAGCTTTTTGCAACAAGAATTCAGCACGCTGTTCAACAAAGTCATTGAGCAGTTTTTCTATACTATCCAAAAAGACATCTGTAGCAGCTTCAGCTTCAATATGGTGCTGCCAACACATTAATTTTGCTAGTTGTTTTCCATATTCAGTGTCACGAAAATACTCCAACAATTGCGGTGTTTTAATATCAGGGTTTTGCTGGCAGATATTCAACAATTGATTTAATAAACCAATTCCTGGAACATCTAACGACTGTAATACAGCAATATTTTCTAATGAACTTACTATATGGGGATGCTCTAGTAATAATGCAATAGCTAATCTAACCGGTGTTACTTTCGTGTTCTTACGAGCAACTTTTTGCACCGAACTGCTATTAATTTTTTGTAATTCTAGTAATCGTTTTTCACTATTTAAACCAAAGTGTGCCGCCATCTCTTCAACAATGGCATTTTTTAACATGCTATCTGGTAATTTATGAATATAAGGTTGTAGCTTTTCGATTAACGCTACTTTTTCTTCTGTGGTGTTAGCTGGGTTATCTTCTAAGAATTTATCAAATAAAAATTTTGATAATGGCATAGCACTATCAAGAATCTTCTCAAATGCAGCCTGCCCTTGTTTTCTTATTAGCGAATCTGGATCTTCGCCTTCTGGTACAAAAACAAACTTTAACGAAAAGCCATCACGAATAAGTGGTAATGCATTTTCCATAGCTCGCCAAGCAGCGTCACGACCTGCTCTGTCGCCATCGTAACAACAAATGACTTCATTTACCGTACGAAACATAGTTTGTAATTGTTCGAAGGTTGTTGCTGTTCCTAGTGAAGCTACTGCATAGTTAACACCATGCTGAGCTAATGCCACAACATCCATATATCCTTCTACAACAACTAAACGCTCAAGGTTTTTGTTAGCTTGTTTAGCTTCATAGAGACCATATAGCTCTTGCCCTTTATGATAAACTCGAGTTTCAGGTGAGTTTAAATACTTAGGTTTTTCGTCCCCAAGTACTCTGCCACCAAAACCAATAACACGGCCGCGTTTATCATGGATTGGAAACATGATCCGTCCACGAAAACGATCATAAGGTCTATTTTTATCACCTTGAATCGCCATGCCTAAATCGACTAATTGTTTATTGGCTTGACCATTAGCTGAAAAGACCTTCATCATGCCATCCCAAGCATCACTAACATAACCAATACCAAAGCGTTTAACTACTTCGCCACTTAACCCGCGACCTTTTAAATAATCAATAGCCGTTGCTTTGTCTTTAGCAACTTTTAGCTGTTGTTGAAAAAATCTGCTCACTTGTCCCATCAACTCATAGTCATCTTGTTTTTGTTGATATATTTGCTGTTGTCGACGTTGCTCTGCTGGGCTAGCATTATTTTCTTCTCGCACCACTTCCATACCGCAATGAGATGCAAGCTCTTCAATGGCATCAACAAAATCAAGTCGATCAAACTCCATCAAGAACGAGATGGCATTACCGTGTTCACCACAACCAAAACAATGGTAAAACTGCTTATCTTGACTAACGGTAAAAGAAGGAGATTTTTCATTATGAAAAGGACAGCAGGCTTGATAGTTTTTACCGGCTTTTTTTAACGGCACTCGAGACTCTACAAGTTCAACAATATCAGCACGTGCCAATAAATCATCAATAAATTGTCGAGAAATACGTCCAGCCATAGGGTTAATAATCATCTACTGTAGAAATGGGAAGTTTTTATTGTACACAAAAGAAAACAAAGGTTGTGATATTTTAGTGGAAAAAAAACCGTAACAACCTAAGCTATTACGGTTTTTCTGAATTATTTTACAAACATTTTATGCGTTTAAGGCTGCTCTAACTTGGCCGCTAACTGCGCCCATATCGGCTTTCCCTTGCATTAAAGGTTTCAACACTGCCATTACTTTACCCATGTCAGCCATTGAAGCTGCACCGGTATTACTAATCGCATCGTTTATTAATTCTTTAATTTCTGCATCATTAAGTGGCTGAGGAAGAAAATACTCTAGAGCAGTAACTTCTTCTGCCTCTTTCGCTGCCAACTCATCACGACCACCATCAGTAAACATTTTGATAGACTCTTTACGCTGTTTAACCATTTTGGTTAAAACTGCAATAATATTGTCATCGGTTGCTTCGGTGTTATGATCAATTTCAGCTTGCTTAACGGCAGATAAAGCCATACGAATCACTCCAAGACGTAATTTGTCTTTAGCGCGCATGGCATTTTTCATTTCATCTTTAAGTGTATTAATAAGTGACATAAAATTACACTCTAAAGCTTACTAAGGTCATTCTTAAAAGAATAGTCTTAGTACATGCGAATGCGACGGGCATTCTCACGAGAAACTTTCTTAGCAGCACGTTTAACAGCAGCTGCTTTTTTACGTTTACGTTCCCAAGTTGGCTTTTCGTAACATTCGCGACGACGAACTTCAGAAAGGATACCTGCTTTTTCACATGAACGTTTAAAACGACGTAATGCTACGTCAAATGGTTCGTTTTCTCTTACTTTAATTACTGGCATGTACTGTTTTACCTTAGTATGTATCTATATAAATCGGCGTTGGACTTAAGTTTTATCTTATAAAAAACCTTGTCTACACCCGCTCTATTAAAAATGGGTGACGTATTCTACTGCTAACCACTTCACTATGTAAAGGCTAATTTCACCACTAGCGCAAATAAACTAGCGAAATCCCCTTAGTGCAGGTAAAATCGCCTCACTTTTAACGAACCCTACTCTACAACTATGCGAATTTTAGGCATCGAGACCTCTTGTGATGAAACTGGTATTGCTATTTATGATGACGAATTGGGCATTATGTCTCATCGATTATATAGCCAAATTGCTGTTCATGCAGATTACGGTGGTGTAGTTCCTGAGCTAGCTTCTCGTGATCATGTGCGAAAAACTATTCCCTTAATTAAAGAAGTTTTAGCTGATGCCAATTTAACACCACAAGAGCTTGATGGTATTGCTTACACGGCAGGTCCAGGCCTTGTGGGCGCGCTTTTGGTTGGCTGTTCTATTGGTCGTAGCTTGGCTTATGGTTGGGACTTACCCGCGGTACCAGTGCATCACATGGAAGGACATTTATTAGCCCCTATGCTAGAAGATGATGTGCCTGAATTTCCATTTGTTGCTCTTCTCGTTTCTGGCGGGCATACCATGCTAGTGCGTGTAGATGGTATAGGCCAATATAAATTATTAGGTGAATCTGTCGATGATGCTGCCGGTGAGGCGTTTGATAAAACCGCTAAACTGTTAGGGTTGGATTACCCTGGTGGACCGGCGCTATCTAAAATGGCTGAGTCTGGCACGCCAAAACGTTTCAAATTACCAAGACCTATGACGGACAGACCGGGATTAGATTTTAGTTTTAGTGGTTTAAAAACCGCAGCGGGTACGCTAGTAAGAAAAGAATGTACGTCTTTAGAAGGTGAAGAAATTAGCGAAAAAGATCTTAAACAAACTCATGCTGATATTGCCCTAGCCTTTCAACAAGCTGTCGTAGATACTTTAGCAATAAAATGTAAACGTGCCTTACAGCAAGAAAACTTAAATCGTTTAGTCATTGCCGGTGGCGTTAGCGCAAATACAGCATTAAGAGAAAAATTAGCAATCACTACTAAAAAATTAGGAGGGAGTGTTTTCTACCCTCGTCCTGAATTTTGTACTGACAATGGTGCTATGATCGCCTATGCTGGGCTACAAAGGCTCAAGGCTGGCACACATGCTGATTTGACTTTTAAAGCCAGTCCACGTTGGTCATTAGACTCATTACCAGCAGTGTAGCCATTTAACTCAGTTAAATGGCTAACAGCCTAATTTTAACTGAGTTACTCTAAGTAGACGTTAATACTTTCTTTTGTCCAAGCTGTAATAGGCTTGGTAAAAAGATCAGTGTGAAAATAGTACTAACACTCATGCCACCCACAATAACAGCAGCAATTCCTCGATAAAGTTCAGCACCTGCACCTGGTACCAATAATAGTGGCAACATGCCACAAATACTGGTTAAAGTACTCATTAATATTGGTCTAAGTCTTAATCTTACCGCTTGTTCAACAGCATCATGACGAGATAAACCTTCTTTCTCACCTTGTCTTGTTTGATACACTAATAAAATAGCATTATTAACCACAAGCCCCAGTAAAATGATAAAACCGATCATAGTTAATAAGTCTAAAGGCTGGAAAATGACTAAATTGGTTAATTGCAAAAAGCCGATACCACCAATAGTTGCCAATGGGATTGTTAGCACAACCAGCAAACTATCTTTAAATGACTGAAATAATGCTGACATCAATAAATAAAGAATAATTAACGCTAAAATGAAGCTTTGACTCATACTAGTTAACGCTTCAGTTAGTGCTTCAGCACTGCCTCGATAATTTACCGTCGCGGTACCGCCGCCCTCACCTGCTGTATCTGCCGACAATACTGACATAATCGCCGGCTCAGCTTTTTCTTTTATTTGAGCAATTGCCTCTTCTAAACTTAAATCACCCGGCGGGGTTACTTGTAAAGTAATAGTACGCTGTCTATTAACGCGTCTAATTGAGCTTGGACCCGCCGTACGAACTATATCAACTAATTCTCCTATGGGTTGTACACCTGCATTTGGAGTATAAAGTGGAATTGCCGCCAACTCTTCAGGGGACTGCCAATCAGTTGAGCGTAGAAAAACGTCAAGACGTTTTTGACCATTGAAGAAATCACCAACATATAAACCTGTGCCTAATGAGCGAGAGATGGCCGATACTTCAGAACGTGTCCAACCAGCTTCAGCCATTCGTCTTTCATTAGGTATCATTCGCAGCTCAGGCTCAGCCAAAGTTAGGCTCGGTGATGGCTGAATTTGCGCCCCCGGTAATGCTTGGCTAATAAGACCATAGCCTGTTTGAGCGGCTTTAAGTAGTGTATCAACGTCATTGCCTTGGATATCAACATCAATTCGTCTGCCGCCACCTAGGCTTTGAAATATTTGCGATTGAGATGCAAATGCCATGGTATCTGGAAAACCTTGTAAAAATTCAGTATTGATTACTTGAATGATTTCACCAATATCATCGGCGTTTTCAGCATGTCCCCCCATAAAACCAAAGCTGCCAAAAAAGCCCATCCAGGTATGAGCAATTTTCGGCTCTTTTTCACCATTTAAATAAGGCATGATCCTACGATTAATTTCATCACTCATTTCAAAGCGCGCTGCTGGGTAACTTAGTCCTGGAGGTGGTAAAATAAAGGCCTGGAACTGGTTTTGATTTCCTTTGGGTAAATAATCAATTTCAGGAAAAAGTAACCAGCTGCCACCAAATGAAAGCATCATTAAACCAAAAATCCAGCTAAAACGTTTACTTGGCGTACTCGTAATGCGCATTATGCCTTTAGTGATATTACGCCACCAATGGGCGTGTGGATCTTCTTCTTTCACTTGTGTTAACAGTTTTCTGGCCGCGGTAGGCAAAACTGTGACCGCAATAATGAGTGAAGCAACAATAGCTACGGCGATGGTAATAGCTAAATCGGCAAACAATTGCCCTGACACGGCATCTAAAAAAGCAATAGGTAGAAAGATAGCAACAGTGGTAACGGTTGATGCGATTAAAGCGCCCCATACTTGCGTAGCCCCTTTCAGCGAAGCCTTTTCAGGCTCCTCACCTTTTTCTCGTAATCTGACAATATTTTCTAGTACGACAATGGCGGCATCCAACACCATACCTACCGCAAAGGCCAAGCCAGCCATTGATATAATGTTTAACGTACGGTTGGAAATATACATCACCACTAGGGTAACGATTAACGAAATGGGGATAGATACAGCAACAATCAGCGTCGCTCTAAATTTTCGTAAAAACCACCAAAGAACAATAATAGCTAGAGCAATACCCATGAGTAAGTTATTACGCACTAGGTTCATTGAGCGATTAATGTAAATGGTTTCATCTGACATTTGAATCATTTGCAAGCCCACTTGTTGCAATGGGCCGTCATTTAACTCAGACATAGCTGCTTTTAAATCTGTCATCACTTCAATAACATTGACGCCAAGCTCTGCTCTGGCGTTCATAGCAATTGCGGGCTCACCATCTAAGGTTAAAATACCGGTTCTGTCTTGAAATGTTTGCTCTACCGTGGCTACATCACGTAAAAGTACAGGTTGACCATCACGCCACTCTAATACCATTTCCGCAAGTTGTTCAGCGCCATATTTCCCTGAAAATCTTAACGTGTATTTTCTTCGCCCAACTTCATTAAAGCCGCCAGAGCTATCACTGTTATTTGCCAATGTTCCTGCTAGCTCTGGAATATTTAAACCTAATGAAGCCGCTTTGTAGGGATCGAAAGTCACCCTTAATTCTGAAGGTAAACCACCAAAAGCATTGGTTTTGGCAATGCCTTTAACACGCTCTAAACGTGTTTGAATCACTTCTTCCACATAATCTTGATAGCTGACAATGTCTCGCTCATTACCGGGTAATGGCTTTAAAGCAAACCAAGCGATAGCATCAAAAGTTCGATCGCCACCCACAGAAATTACGGGCTCAGTCGCATCAGCAGGATAAGTAGGCACTTGATTAAGTGCATTCATTGCATCAATTAAGGCGCGATCTAAATTAACATCTGATTTATAGCGCAAGGTAATATTACCATTACCTTGTCCTGAACTAGAGGTGAGTAAATCTAGTCCCTGCAAGCCTTTTAATACATCTTCTTGTCGCTCTATAATTTCCGCTTCCATTTCTTCCGGTGCCGCTGAGCGCCAACTAGTAGAAATGCTAATTTCTGGCTTACTAATATCAGGGGTTAATTGCACCGGTAATTTAGATAAGCTAATAATACCGAATAATGCCACCAGCAAAACGGCAACAATAACTGCTGTAGGATTTTTAAGCGCAGGTGAAGTTAAATTCATTATTTAGTACCCGGCCCTTCGCTTTTACCATCAGAGCTACCTGAAACAAGCGCTTGATTATTATCTTTGATTGCGACATTTTGACCACTTTGCAAGCGCTCGGCGCCACGGATGACAATTAAATCTCCTTCGCGAATTTCAGTGGTCGATAGTGCACTAGAAATAGCAACTAACCCATCCATACCTACGCCAACTTCAACCGGTATTTGCTCAGCTGTTGCTGCCTGTTCAGTTTTATTGATTCTAAAAACACTTGCGCCTGAGCGTCGTAAAACTAACGCATCTCTTGGCACAGCTAAAGCAATGGTACTTGGGCCATTGGCTACTTTTGCTTTAATGTTCAACCCTATTGGCCAATCAAAGGTAGACATATCTATACGCACTTCCATTAAATGAGAACGTGCGTTGGCAACAGGTACTAAGGTTTTAATATCTGCAAAACCTGAACCTAAAGGTGACTCTACCGCCAGTTGTTTTGCTTCTTTTAAAAATTGATAAGCAACAATCGGGGCGAATACAGTCGCTTCACTATTTGCAGTTTCGACTAGACGAACTATCGCGCTACCGTTATCAACATACTCACCTAAACTGGCAATTCGTTCAGCAACAATTCCTGAAAACGGAGCTTTTAATTGTGTATAAGCTAAGTTTTGTTCCGTTCTAGCTAATCTTGCTTGAGATGCGACAACATCACCTTTGGCAATATCTCGCTCAGAAATAGTTTTATCTAACTCAGTAGCTGGAGATAGCTTTTGTTTAACCAGTTTCGTTTTTCTAATGACTTCAGCTTCTAAATAACGTAAGTGAGCTTGACTATTTAAGACATTGGCCTGTTCTTCTTGGAACTGAATTTTTAGCTGTTTATCATCGATGCGTGCGATAATATCACCTTGATTTACGCGCGCCCCAATTGCAGACAAACTGATTAAGCGTCCAGAAATTTCTGCAGCAATTTTAGAGTCATTTTGACTCACCACAGTACCCGACACCCAAACAACGGGAGCAAGAGAAGTGACTTTAGCACTGACAACATTAACATTAGCTGGCGGGAAGCCTTGCGCGAAAGTCAACGGAGTATTTAAAAGCTCAAATGTTATTAACAAAAGCAGTGAAATTAGTTTTTTCATGAAGTCCCTTTGAGTAAGACGTTATTTATTGAAATCTATGTTAGTAGAAATTTTATTTTCTGTGCCCTTGAGTAGGCGAATAATATTATCTTTATGGCGAAAAACAATTAAGCCCGACAACATCAATGTTGGGTAAACATATTCAGGTTTTAGGATATAGACATAAAGTGGCGCCATCGAAACAGTAACAATGGCCGCTAAGCTTGAATACTTACTTAACTTGGCAACGCCTGCCCAAGTAATAATAAGTAACGCCCCTAACCCTAACCCTATCGGTAATAATGTGCCTAATGCTGTTGCAACAGCTTTACCACCTTGGAAGTTGAAAAAAACAGGGTACATATGTCCCAAGCATGCAGAAACGCCGATAAAGCCTAAGTATAACGGCTCTTTCACACCAAAGTAGTCAAAGAGGAAATAGCTTCCCCAAACCGGAATAGTCCCTTTTAAAATATCAAAAAAGAGCACAACCGCTGCCGTTAATTTATTACTCATTCTCAATACATTTGTTGCGCCAGGGTTATGAGAGCCAGTTGTTCTAGGATCAGGTAAGCCCAATAGTTTACATATTAAAATAGCACTAGAAATTGAGCCGATTAAATAGGCGAGCACAATCATGGCGAACGTTAATAGCAACATAGTAAAAAGAAAATATTAAAAAATTAACAATAATATCCATTCTATCTTGTTATCTGCTAGTTTTTCTACTGCCACGCAGGTAAACTCGCATTTTATTTTGTAAAAATTCTTAATGTCAGGCAAGAAATGGATACAGTTTTTATTAAAGGTTTGAATATTCAAACCACCATTGGCTTTTTTCAGTGGGAAAAAGAGATAAAACAAACGCTTGTTATTGATGTAGCAATGGCATGGGATACTGCCAAAGCAGCTGAAAATGACGAACTAGAAAAAACATTAGATTATGCTGAAATCTCAACAGCTATAGACACCTTTGCCAATAATAATCCTGTTGATTTATTAGAAACCTTAGCTGAGCGTTTGGCTGACTTTTTAAGAGCACAATACCATATTCCTTGGTTACGCCTTAGTATCGGAAAACCCGGAGCTGTTCATAACGCCGAGACTGTTGGTGTAGAAATTGAACGCGGTCAGTTAATAAAGCCTCAAACAAACTAATGACCAATATTTACATCTCATTAGGTAGTAATGTTAATCGAGCTTACCATGTAAAATGTGGCCTAGAGTCTTTAGCGAATGATTTTGGTGTCGAGTTTAATCAACTGACATTGTCATCACTCTTTGAAAGTGAAGCCGTTGGCTTTGACGGTAAGTCTTTTTACAATATGGTTGTGGCGATAGAGTGTCAGCATAGTGTTGAGCAAGTCGCGACTATTTTGCGTAACATAGAGTTTCGTTATGGACGCAGTATTAACGCTAAAAAATTTAGCCCTCGCACGCTAGATCTTGATCTACTACTTTTTGATGATTTAATCACTGATGTTCCAGCGCAATTGCCACGTGATGAAATAGATAAAAACGCCTTTGTATTATGGCCACTAAGTGAAATAGCGCCACACTTGATACATCCAGTGCTGAAAAAAAGCTATCAGAGTCTTTGGCAAGAATACGATAAATCAAAGCAGGCATTAACCCTCGTTGATAATTGTTGGTAGTAGTACCGTTAATATCAAGATACACCGAAAAAGTTTTCAAAACATAATTAAAGGTAAAAAGGAAGTTATGAGCACATTAGAAGTCATTATTTTAGCCTTGCTACAAGGATTAACCGAGTTTTTACCTATTTCAAGCTCTGCCCACTTGATATTGCCCTCAGCCATTTTAGGTTGGCAAGATCAGGGACTTGGTTTTGATGTTGCTGTTCATGTAGGTACGTTACTCGCGGTAATGCTATATTTTAGAAAAGAGCTAGGTACTATGTCCGTTGCTTGGCTGGGCACATTAAATATAGGTCCGGCTAAAAATAGTGATCAAGCTCAAGTAAATTTTGAAGGGAAATTAGCTTGGTGGATTATCTTTGCCACTATTCCTGCCGGCTTATTTGGCTTATTAGGTAAAGACTTTATCGAGGAGCATTTACGCTCTGCCTTAGTCATTGCTGGCACAACATTAATGTTTGGTTTTTTACTCGGTTTTGCCGATATAAAAGCAGGACATAGAATTACTCATAAACCCATGGAAAAACTGGGATTTAAAGGCGCAATGTTAATTGGTTTGGCGCAAGCCGTGGCACTTATTCCCGGAACTTCTCGCTCTGGTATCACCATGACAATCGGCCTAATGCTTGGATTATCTAGAGATAATGCCGCTCGATTTTCTTTTTTACTCTCTATTCCCGCAATTGCTATGGCGGGTAGTTATTTAACGTTTAAATTAATTTTATCTACTGAAGCCGTAGAATGGCAAGCAATAGGCTTAGGCAGTTTAATTGCATTTATTAGTGCTTATGCTTGTATTCATTACTTTCTTATCCTATTAAATAAATTAGGCATGATGCCCTTTGTTATCTACCGACTGCTCCTCGGCGTAGGTTTATTATGGTTTATTCTTGGATAGAAAACGACGCATACCAATACATGAAGTGACTTAACATATGATTGCAATTACCTTAGAAAATTTTCAGCAAATAGTGCTGGATGAATCAAAAAATAAATTAGTCTTAGTTGCCTTTTGGGCTGAGCAAATTCCTGAAAGTGTGGCATTAAGAGATGGGCTAGCAGCTAAAGTAGCACCATTTGAAGCACAAATGCTTATGGCCACCGTTGACTGTCAAACCCAGCAACAAATAGCACAACAATTTGGTATTCAAGGCTTACCAACAGCGATATTAGTTAAAGATGGTCAACCTATTGATGGCGTATCAGGCCCACAAACCGATGAAACTATCGCTACATTTTTAGAAAAGCATTTACCTAAACAAGAAGATTTATTACTCGCTCAAGCACAAGCTTTATTAGCTGAAAACAATATTAATGACGCGCTAAATACGATCAGTCAAGCATATAACATTAATAATGAGCGAGCAGATATAAAGCTAGTTTTAGCCGATGTTAGTATTCAACTAGGCAAAACAGAAGATGCTCAATTATTACTTGATAGCATAATGATGGTTGATCAAGACAGTTATTATCAAGCATTACTTGCCAAGTTAGAGCTTGCTAGCCAGGCAGCTAATTCGCCTGAAATACAAGCGCTTGAAGAAAAACTGGCAAGCTCCCCGAATGACATTGATATACAGCACCAACTTGCTGCTCAATATAGTCAAGTTAATCGCCATGAAGATGCCTTACAGTTACTATTTAGGTTAGTTCAAGCGGGTAATGTCGATACGAAAGAGCAAAGTAAAAGCTTATTTTTAGATGTTTTAAAAGCACTTCCTGATGGCGATACAATCGCCACTAAGTACCGCCGTAAACTCTATACGTTATTGTATTAACTTTTCATCCGTTTATTTGGAATCAGTCGAAGGGGGGGTTCGCACTTCGACTGTTCCTGTCTCACGAATATTATAAGGGTAACTTAAGGTAAGTGCTCGCTTGCCAAATAGTCATGTGACTGCATTTCTTGCAAACGACTTAAGCAGCGTTTAAATTCAAACGCTAAATTACCGCCACTGTATAAGTCTTCCAGCGCAGTTTCTGCGGAAATAATAAGCTTTACATTACGCTCATAAAACTCATCCACCATGGCGATAAATCGACGAGTACTATCATCACTGTCTTGGCCCATCTGTTTCACATTAGACAACAACACAGTGTTAAACAGTTGACTGATTTCCATGTAATCTCCCTGACTTCGAGCCCCTTCACATAACACCGAAAAGTCGAAATACACCACACCGTCAGAAACTAATACCGTTGATAATTGACGATTGTTTATCTCTATATCAATCCCCTCTTTGCCCGGCTCACAAGAAAGCTGTTTAAAATAATGGCTTAAATTATCACTCGCTTGTTGATCTAATGGGTAATGGTAAATCTCAGCTTGCTCAAGGGTGCGCAGACGATAATCAACACCACTGTCAACATTCACCACGTCAGTATGCTCGTTTACTAACTTAATTGCGGGTAAGAATCTTTCTCGTTGTAAGCCATTACGGTAAAGCTCATCGGGAATAATATTCGACGTGGCGACCAAGGTCACATTATGAGTAAACAACTCTTCGAATAAAGTCCCTAAAATCATAGCATCGGTAATATCTGAAACAAAAAATTCATCAAAACAAATGATACGAGTTTCTTGTGCAAACTTTTTAGCGATAATCTTTAAGGGATCAGACTGTCCTGTGAGTAATTTCAGCTCTTGATGAACTCTGTGCATAAAGCGATGAAAATGCACACGCATTTTATTCTCAAAAGGTAAGCAATCATAGAATGTATCGACAAGATAGGTTTTACCTCGCCCAACACCTCCCCAAAAATATAAGCCCTTAACCGGTTTTATTTCTGGTTTCGCATAAACTTTCTTCCAACGGTTTAATACTTTTTTAAAGGTAGAAACCGCAACAGGTTTATACTGTAAATCTTCATATAAACGTTGTAAGTGCTTCACCGCATTTTCTTGTGCGGCATCAAATAAAAAGTCATCTCGTGTCAAATCTTGTTTATACTTTTCGATAGGGGAAAGTTTTATCATGAAAAAGCCATATTTTTTTGGGATTTTTGTTGCTGTGAGTGAGTTGAAAAAAAATTGCTAACATATTCTTTATATAAACACGTTAAAACTATATTATTGTAAACTATAACCTAGTTATATTTAACATTGATTTAGCCATTATTTTATTCCCAATAGACCAAAGGTAACCCTATGACCGTAGTAACCGCATTAATTGTTTTCATTATTGGCACCATCGTTGGCTTTTTTGCTAATCATTTTTTAGCATCTGCAAACCAAGAGCAACGCAAACTTGCCGAACAAGTCAGTAAAAGTGAAGCTTCATTAGCTCAGTATAAATTGGATGTCGCTGATCATTTAGAAAGCTCAGCAAACTTATTAGAACAAATGAACTCAACTTGCCAAACAGCAATGAAACAAATGGAAGAAAGCACTCAACTTCTTCAGCGCGTAAGCACTACTGATACAGATGGCATGCCCTTTTTCTCACAAGAAACTCAACAACAACTTGCACAAACTGCGGGCTTAAGACATCAAAAACGTCCATCAAAAGAAGTGAAAACAGCGACAGAAGCACCTTTAGATTATTCTGGTGAAGCAAGTGGGTTGTTTGTTGATGCTGAGCAAAAAGCGTCAAATGCAGATTAAGACTCTCTATTAAAAAGTGTTCTAGAAATAAAGTGTTACAAATAGCAAAAGCGTCATTATGAACTTAGCGCTTTTGCTTATGTCTATCTTATGGTCTGTTTATCCATACTTGTGTCGCTATTGAAAAATGTTCCAAGCGCATCCATAAGAAGTATAGATATTATTGTTACGTTTTAGGAGAACACTTTGTTATGAAAAAATTATCCCTTGCCTTCAATACCGTTATTCTTTCAGGTGCATTAGTATTAGCTAGCGCACCAGCTATTGCAGCGTGGCCAAACGCTGTTGATGGCCAAGCAATGCCAAGCCTTGCACCTATGCTAGATAAGGCCACACCTGCGGTTGTTAGTATAGCCGTTAAAGGTACACATGAAGTTAAACAAAATGTACCCAACATTTTTAAATTTTTTGGTAACCCCAATCAAGCCCCAAATCAAGCTCAACAACGACCTTTTCGTGGCTTGGGCTCTGGTGTAATCATTGATGCTAAAGAAGGTTATATTGTTACTAATAACCATGTTATTGAAAAAGCTGATGAGATCACCATTACCCTAAAAGATGGCCGTCAAATTGAAGCCAAGAAAATTGGCTCTGATGCCGATAGTGATATCGCCCTTTTACAAATTGAAGCTGACAACTTAAGCGAAATTAAAATTTCTGACTCAGATCAACTACGAGTAGGTGATTTTGCTGTTGCTATCGGTAGTCCTTTTGGTTTGGGACAAACGGTTACCTCAGGCATTGTCAGTGCTTTAGGTCGAAGTGGCTTAGATATAGAGAATTATGAAGATTTCATTCAAACGGACGCGGCAATAAATAGTGGTAACTCTGGTGGCGCTTTAGTTAACCTACGTGGTGAACTAATCGGAATCAATACTGCCATATTAGGCCCAAATGGCGGAAACATAGGTATTGGCTTTGCTATCCCTAGCAATATGATGCACAACCTTGTTAAGCAAATTATTGAATTTGGTGAAGTTCATCGTGGCGTGTTAGGGGTGTCAGGTAGAAGCCTTAACAGTGAAATAGCGAAAGCGATGGAGCTTGATACCAACCAAGGTGGCTTTATTGAGCAAGTAGTACCTGACTCTGCTGCTGATGAAGCAGGCATTAAACCCGGTGATGTTATTGTTGAAGTTAATGGTAAAAAAGTTAAAACCTTTAATGAATTACGAGGAAAAATTGGCTCTATTGGCGCAGGTAAGAAAGTAGATTTGACTATTATCCGTAATGGTGATGAAAAGGAACTGACTGTTAAATTGAAGCAATCTCAAGCCAGCAACGTTGCTGCAGCAGCTATTCATCGTATGTTTGAAGGTGCCAAGTTAGAAAACCTAACGAATAACAAAGGAGTTAAAGTTACTGAGGTCAGTGATGGCTCACCAGCACAAATGGTTGGGTTACAATCAGGAGATTTAATCACTTCAATTAACCGCACACGAATTAAAAATATTGCCGATTTACGCACCTATTTGAAAGATAGAGAAGGTGTCTTTGCTTTAAATATCATTCGTGATAATTATGCACAATATTTAATGATAAAATAATGTAATACCCATAATTACTTCATAAAGGCTAGTTAATCACTAGCCTTTTTTATTTTTGTATTTTCCTTATAATTTCACATTTTATGTTAAACTCAACGTTATAAAAATAAATATCAATGTGTTGAGACTGTCTCCTTTGAAAATTAAGCCTGCATTAAAATATATTTTAAACGCGATAAGTTATGGAATACTGTTCGCCATGGCCTTTTTATTACTAGTGCCTAGCTCTAATACCAATTCACTTTTACAGCAAATATTCAATCAAGAAGAAGTAACACCTCCTCCTCTTTCTTATGCTAAAGCAGTTAGCTTAGCTAGCCCTGCCGTAGTAAATATTTATTCTGAAGCCATTCAATCTAGCCCGAGATATGGCCGTAATTCTCGTCAGTCTACGCGCTTGGGTTCAGGTGTTGTAATGGATAGTGATGGTTATATATTAACCAACCTACATGTCATTCAAAACGCTGATTTAATTCAAGTTTTACTGCAAAACGGGCAATTCTTTCCCGCTGAGTTAATTGGTTTCGATTTAGTTACCGATTTAGCCGTATTAAAAGTCAACGCTAGTAATTTACCCGTTATTCCACAAAAAGCAGATCAACAACCTCTTGCCGGCGACATTGTTTTAGCCATAGGCAATCCGTTAAATTTAGGACAAACAGTAACACAGGGAATTATTAGCGCCACAGGTCGAAGTGGCTTAAGTAATACCAGTTATTTAGATTTTCTTCAGATGGATGCTGCAATCAATGAAGGCAACTCAGGTGGTGCGTTAATTAACAGTAATGGTACCTTAGTGGGTATTAACACCCTGAAATTTACTCAGTCAAATCCACAAATGGATATTCAAGGTATTTTCTTTGCAATTCCTTATGAGCTTGCAGATAAAGTTATGCGAGAAATCATTGAAAATGGACGCGTAGTTCGTGGTTGGTTGGGGATTTCTGCTGAGCGATACTTAGCAGATGCAAAAGGTTTCTTAGTGCAGGCGGTAAGCCCGAATAGCCCTGCTTTGATTGGCGGAATTCAAGTTGGTGATGTGGTTTATCAAATTGGTGACGAGCCTATCACTAGCATTACTCAAGCCTTAGATATTGTCGCAGAAACTAAACCTAATACTTCCTTAGTGTTTAAGTTGTATCGACAAGGTGTGAGTATAGAAACAACAATAACAATTAAAGAGTTTAGAAATTAAACTATTACGCTGATTTATCGATTATATAGTTTTCCATATCATTAGCCGACATGGGTTTTGAAAAATAAAACCCTTGTCCGTATAAACAGTCCATTTGCTGCAACAAATCAGCATCTGCAAGGTTTTCAATACCCTCACCAACCGTTGCCATTCGTAAATTAGTGGCTAAATCGATAATCGTTTTAATGATTGCTCGGTTATTTTCATGCTCATGAACATTAGTAATAAATGATCTATCTATTTTTAAGACATCGATAGGGAAACGATGTAAATAGCTCAAACTAGAATAACCGGTTCCAAAGTCATCAAGTAATATCTTAACACCTAATTGTTTCAATGCTTTCATGTTGGCTAAAACAATATCTGTGTTTTCCAATAGCGCACGTTCAGTTAATTCAACTCTAAGGTGCTCGGGTTTAAGCCCGGTTTCAGTTAAGATCTTGGCAATTTCATCGGGTAATGTTGGACTAAAAAACTGTTGGCAAAATAAATTACAACTAACATAAAGATCTTCACGTAATAACTTTTTCTGCCAAACTCGTAATTGCTGACAAGACTTTTGCAGTATTTGTAAATCGATCGCTTGTATTAAATGTGTTTCTTCTGCTAATGGAATGAAATCGTTAGGATAAACAAAACCACGTTTAGTACTGTGCCATCTGGCTAAGGCTTCAAAACCTTTTAACTCTTGGTTATCTAATCTTAATATAGGCTGGAAATAAGGCTCAAACTCTTGCCATTCAATCGCTTCTCGAATGTCTGCCTCAAGTGATAAAGCATTTTGTACTCTTTGGTGCATACTTGCATCAAAGACCTCATATCGCCCTTTACCACTATCTTTAGCGTGGTACATAGCCGTATCAGCGTCACGTAACATGGTATCAGCATTATCATAACGCTTATCGCTAAAGAGAATGCCTATACTGGTACCGGTAAAAACTAACTGATTTTCAATGGTAAAAGGTTGCTCTAAAAATTCGGTGATACGCTGGGCTATTTCAAAAGCTTCATTATTGGAGTCCAAATCTTCTATCAATATAACAAACTCGTCCCCGCCTAACCTGGCAACTGTATCTTTGCCACGCACTATACTAGATAACTCTCGAGCGATTAATTTTAACAAAACATCACCGGCATGATGGCCCAAACTATCGTTAACTACTTTGAATCTGTCTAAATCTAAAAATAATATGGCAAATGCTAAATCAGGTTTGCGTTTATTACAGGCAATGGCATGGTTGAGTAAATCAATAAAAATAGCTCGATTAGGTAAACCCGTTAAGCTGTCGTGAGTGGCGGTGTGTTTGAGTCGTTTCTCAACTTGCTTACGTTGCACAATTTCATCTTCTAGTGCCAGTGTTCTCAACTTAACTTGCTGCTCTAGCAATTCATGGCTTTGTCGCTCAATATCGGATGCCTCGCGACGTTTTATCGCACCTGAAACATGCGTAGAAACAAAGTTGAGTAACTCTGCATCTTGCGGGGTGTACGTGGTATCCAACCGATAACTTTGGATAACCATCACACCCAGTAATTGCCCAGAATATATTAAAGGTACACCTAACCATGAATGCATGTTTCTTTCTGGCTTTTTGGTAATACCTTGTGCATAAAGCTCGAGCATCCCTTCATGAGTGAGTAAGACAGTTTCTTTACGCTTTATGACTAATTCGGAAAAATGATTAGATAGCTTCCTTGGTTTATAGTCACATTGATTTTCTATATTTTCATCGACAAAATAACTGAACTCTAACGTGTCATTCTCTGGTTCATACCGAGCAATAAAAAAGTTTGTGGCGTTAATTAGTTGGCCAACAATATTGTGAACCTTGGCATAAAAAACATCAATTTCGATGCTAGCATCACTAGTTAGCTCTGAAATTCGATATAAAGACTCTTGTAGCAACTCTGATTTTTCACGCTCTCTGATTTGTGCCATCAATTCACGAGTTCGAGCATTAACCGCACTGGTCAATCGCTCCTTATCTTGCAAACGTATCATTGCGCCGACAACGTGCTGAGCGGCAAAAGTTAGCATGTTTAAGTCTTGCTCAGTGTAACGAACTCGTTCACTGTAACTTTGCACCACCATAACCCCAATAACTAAGCCGTTATGTAATAATGGCACGCCAAGCCAGTCTGTACCTGTGGTACCGTGGCTTTTCGTTTTATCATTTTCTCTTAACTGTTTTTCTAATGCAGGCGTTACCATTAGAGGTTGCATGGACTCGATAACTAAATTAGTAAAGGAGCCGGAGATTTTCTCATAATCAATAGAGCCTTTGGGCCAATCATCTTTTTCATCAACGTGGTATACAAACTCAACGGTTGAAAAAGTTTGATCATAACTAACAATATAGAAATTTTTAGCGGTCATTAAAGACGCAATAGTACGGTGAACCTGAGGGTAGAAATTAACTAACTCGTCGCATTCTTGTGACAATTGATTAAGGTGGAATAAGGCAGTATAACGCATTTGCAAGTTGTCATGCTGCTCTTGCAATAACTGTAACTTAGTTAATGTATCAGCCTCAGAAGCAGAAACCTCTGTTGATATATTATTGCTCTTACTTACATCAACACTATCGAGGTGTTTTTTGGAGCCAGAATTTGCCATAAATTAAAATAACCACCATTTCAGACTGTATGCATTGGTGTTTTTTTTAACAAATAAGCTTCAATAAGCATAAAGCACCGTAAGCATCGAGTATTTCTTCAACTACAGAAGAAAAAACATCATACATAATAATGTACTTTAATGACAAAAAAATCTACTAAAGCCGTTTGAAATTGCACATTAGTAGATTTTTCTCTATAAACACTATTATTTTGCTTCTTCTTGAGCTGTTTTGCGGATTTTATCCACGTTATGTTTGTTACCACAAATCGCAAGCTGTTTTTCATCTCGGTAATATCTTACATCGATACAGTCTTGCTGATATCTACGTTCTAGCTCAGTACGAATAAGCGGTTGGCCTTTAGCATTAACGATTTGACGGTGTAATGCTTGGCATTGCTGAATTTGCTCTGAAGCTAAGGTTATATCTTCACAGGCATCATCATTACTTGAACAACCGGCAATGGCGATAACAGCAAAACTAGCAATAAAGAGTGGATATTTCATGTTTGTGTTCACTTATCTAGACTAATTAATATTTTTATTACCGTCATTATATACCGCTTCTACTTGAAGATATAGATTTAAGCAGTACACTTCATTTATTAATAACAAGTAATAGATGAGAAACCGAATGTCATTAACAGTCGTTGATTACACCGCAAATGATGCCCCTGAGAAATTTGTAAAAAGCTTACGCGAAACTGGTTTTGGCGTTTTAACAAATCACCCAATACAACAGTCACTTGTACAATCCATTTACGATAATTGGCAAGAATTTTTCAATGGCGAAGATAAATATAATTTAGCCTTTGATGTTGAAAAACAAGACGGCTACTTTGCGCCAGAAATATCAGAAACGGCTAAAGGTCATAAACACAAAGACATTAAAGAATATTACCATGTCTACCCTTGGGGTCGTATTCCTGAAGAATTAAAAGCTGAAATACTCAACTATTATCAACTGGCGTCTGATTTAGCGAGTGAATTACTCACTTGGGTAGAAAAGCATAGCCCAGTTGATGTTGCCAAACACTATTCTGAGCCATTAGCTAACATGATAACAGACACACCGAATACGTTATTAAGGGTATTACATTACCCACCGATAACTGGTGGTGAAGAGCAAGGGGCTATTCGCGCTGCAGCTCATGAAGACATTAATTTACTAACCATATTGCCAGCATCAAATGAGCCAGGTCTGCAGGTACAATTACAAAATGGTAATTGGCTAGATGTCCCCAGTGATTTTGGTAATTTAATCATCAATATAGGGGATATGTTACAAGAAGCATCTCAGGGTTACTTCCCCTCGACTACTCACAGAGTTATTAACCCTGAAGGTAGTCATAGTGATAAATCAAGAATTTCATTACCACTATTTTTACACCCTCGTAGTGAAGTTAAACTCTCTGAAAAACATACCCAAGCAAGTTATTTGTTAGAGCGTTTACGAGAACTAGGGGTAAAATAACCAGCTTTTTCTAAAGTAATGTATTCAGCTAATACTTAAGTATTAGCAACCAGTGCTTTGCCTAAGATTATCGTATTAGCCACTGCACAGAGTACTTTTGCTGTTAATAATATTGTACTGATCCTGTCTAAATATTCCCCCCTCCATGTGCTTTTACTAATAAGCCATTGAAGGGGGGTTAGCCAATATCACCTTGCTATTCTTTCAGAAATACAAGCATCAATAACGACAATTTTTGATATCTTACTCTGATATTTCATAAACTTTTTTACCATTTAACACCGTTGCAAGCACATTAATATCTTTAATATCATCTACTTCAACAGTAAGCGGATTCGCTGATAGTAAAACAAAATCAGCTAGTTTACCTGTAGCTAAAGAGCCTGTTTTTTTCTCCATACCAAATTGATAAGCGGCGTTAATGGTATAAGCTTGTAATGCTTGGTATGGCGTTATCGCTTGCTCAAGACCTAAAACTTGCCCAGAGGTCGATTCTCGCTTTATCGCTATCCACATATTCAGTAATGGATTTACCGGGCTTACCGGAGGATCATTATGCATACTCGCTTTGATGCCTGCGTTAAAAGCATCACCTAAAGCGCTTAATCGTTTTGATTTCTCAGGACCCAGCGTGGTTTGATAATGCAAATCTCCCCAATAATAAACGTGAGTTACAAAAAAGCTGGGATTGGCTTTAAGCTTTGCCATCCGTACAATTTGTGATTGATTAGTCACTTGAGAATGGATAATTTGTGGGCGAATATGATTACTATTGCCATGACTATTTTGTTGCGCATATTCAATGGCATTTAATGCAATTTCTACCGCATTATCACCATTAGCATGTATTGCTGGCCACATATTAGCTTGATACATTTCTAAGACTTGTTGATTGAAAAAGTCTTGTGTTCCCTGCACACCATCGCCTCCAAATTCAGGTTCGTAATAGCCACCAATAAGTGAGCCTGTGCCACCTTGTATTGAGCCATCAGTCCATGTTTTGATAAACGGTACTGATAGCAGCTTGTTCTCAAAGCTTTGTATTTTAGGCAATACTGCATCAAAGTCGCTTGCTGTTGAAAAATAACCGCCAACAATACGCATAGGAAATTGGCCGTCAGCGGTCATATTACTGACAAAGTTTAACGTTGCTTCATCCATAAATGCTAATTCAGAGGCAGTCGTAACACCAACGCTAGCTCTTTGCTTAGCTGCTAATAATGCTGACTCTTTATTAGGATTGGGAAAACCTTTCACTTGTGTAAAAGCTGGCATGCCTGATAAAAATCCGGTCAAATTTCCTTGCTCATCTTTTTCAAAATAGCCGCCTGTTGGATTAGGTGTGTTTTTATCAATACCAGCCGATTTCAACGCCAAGCTATTAGCAAATGCACCATGGCCACTTAAATGATAAATAAACACTGGGTTAATCGGAAATAAGGCATCTAATTCCGCTATGCTAGGACCACGTTTTTCTTGGTATAACGTTTGATCTGCACCAAACGCTAATATCCAACCGTCTTTATCCGGCTCTGCTTGGCTTAATTTATTTAACGCTTCTTTAAGTGTCGGTGTAGTAAAAGGTTGGACATCGGTTACTAAAAACTGAGAGCTAGATAAAAAGAAGTGATCATGGGTTTCAATAAAGCCTGGCACTATGGTTTTACCTTCCGCATCATAAATGCTTGCTTGGTTCCCCGCCTTAGCTAGCACATCTTTATTGCTGCCAATGGCAATAATTTCATTATCACGATATGCAATGGATTGTGCCGTTGGCAAGATCTCATCCATAGTGACAATATCAGCATTAATAATAACGTTAACTACATCATTATTAATTGCCTCTTTTTGCTCTGAGCATGATGCAGCCGAGAAAGCTAACCACATAACAAAAAGCAATTTATAAATATTGTTCATAATTTCCCTCCAATAAAACAGTACAGATTAATCCGTTTGGTATAACTTCTAATGATTACCAAATAACAATTTCAACGTATCTGATTGATAAATAGACTCTTCAGCCGTATACGGCGTCGCTCCCTGCTCTAAATCAATTTTAGAGTACTTACCTAGTTCATCAACAATAAAAGCGTGGGCACGGCCAAACTTCTCCAACTCTTTAGCGCTGATTAAGTCATTCTCATAATCTGCCGTGGTATGGTAATACCTTGAACCAATAGTCCATCCAGCGCTGATAATGCCTTTATCGACATAAGGCGGGTGAAAATTAGTTTCATCGGCTGCAGGGTCGGCAAACTGAAAATCGCTGATGGTAAGCGCATAGTGATTGGTCGCTTGTTTGAATAAATCTAGCAGTAATGGACTTCTATTCGTGATCATTAACATGCCCGGTGTTGCTACATTACTTTTAGCCGTCGTAATCCAGCCTTCATCAATATCTTGCACAATACCAATTTTTTCCGGACGTAAATTCACCAATAAGTTATCAGCAAGCTCTTGGTGGGTTTGTAACCATTTATCGGTCGCGCCAACACCGGGATTTTCATGATCGCCAACGAAAAGGAAAATTAACCCATGCTCTCGTTCACTTTCAGGCACTTTCGCATAATGTTTCGCAAGCGCAAGGTTCATAGCGATTGAGCCAGCATTACAATGTACTCCATATAAAAAGCCATCAACATGTCCCATAAACATAATGTACTTACCCGATTTCCCCGGTAAAACACCGGTTACATTATAAGAATACCTTTTATCAGGCCCTTCTTCTTGGCCTTGAACATTTAATTTGGCAATTACCGGCTGCGCTTTGGTCGCTCGGTCTAATAATTTCCTCAGGTAATAACCATCATTATTGTTAATAACCGTCCAAGGCAGCGCTAAACCTAAGTTTTCACCGCCGCCAATAGCACCAACACGCGTTGCCACTTGCGTGGCATTAGGGACATCTGACCAAACAATCACGCCTGCTGGCATACCGTAATCACCAACCGCGATACGAGAATAAGCAGTTCTTGCACTGTGAAATAATCCTCCTGGTAAGCCGCGGGTTCTTAGGAGTACTAATTTGTCAGTTAAGTCTCTACCATTTAATTCTGCGGGTGTGCCTTCGCCAACAAAGATGACTTCCGCTTCTATGCCTCCTTTAGCTGTAGTAGCCGATTGATACGCTGTTAAGGCATTTTTAAACTGATAACTTTCACCTTTATGGAAAGTAGGCGCACTGGTTAGAGTTAATTCTAATTCGTCTAGTTGCCACAATGGCCGACGGGCAGGAATAGTTTCTTTATAGATTTGAGTAAAGCCATAACTTTTCAATTCTTGCTCAGCGTAATCAGACGCTTGGCGTTCATATTTTGTCCCTTGAATACGCCCCCAAATTAAATTGCCATCATCTCGACTTTGAATAGAGATGCCAGTAAGTTTATCTAAATGCTGCTGTATTTGATCTGCCGTTATTGACCGTCTTGGATCGGTTGCTTCATTAAGTTTTTGTGGCAAGGGACCCACATTAGCGGGTGCTATTACTGTAGAAATTTCTTTGTTCAATACCGCTTGATACTCTTCTGGCGTTTTAAACGAAACCGCTGATAATGCTTCTATAAGTGCTTTAGGTGAAGCCGCCATACGTTGATCGGATAATTGTGTGCCTTGCGCTGTTGGTAGCTTTTGCTCTTTCTGCTCAGTGTTAATGTCAGTAACTTCAGCTTTACTTTGTTGATGAACATCAGAGCTTTCATCTTGACGAACATCTCCACAACTAATTAGTAAGCAGCTAAGTACCATAATAGAAAGACTAGGTGTACGCTTAAACATGATTTTTAATCCCTATGCGTTAATTTTAAAACGGTGCTAACTCTTTTTCGTTTTGCTAAACATTACCGAATGTGGCGCCCATTTATCTTGCCAAGGCCTCACTTGCTCTAATTCTAATGCTAATTGAAACAGCAATTTATCCTGCCCCATAGGCGCATGAAACATAGAGCCTATCGGCATACTTGTGGTTTTAGAAAATGATAAAGGTACTGACATGGCACAATCTCCCGCGGGGTTAATCGGTGCACACAAACTCATCACATGTTCAAACAAATACCCTTTATCAACAAAAGAGTCACTCGGTTTTATAGAGCCCAACAATGGCGTTTCTACGGGCATTACCGGACTTAAGATGACGTCATATTGAGCAAACACCTTTTGATATAATTGACCAACCTGCTGGAAATAATCCGTGCCTTGTTGAATTTGTTGCTGTGTATAGTGTCGACCACTATCAATCATGGAGGCAGTCCAATAAGCAATTAAATCAGATTCCAACGCATCTTGTCCGGTCAGTTGCTTTATTTGCTCAAGAATAGGGGTAAATTTGGGTAAATAAGCATAACGATAGTTATCAAAAAACTCTTGGCCATTGATCGGGTGCTCAATTTCCTCAACCTGATGCCCAAGTGATGTTAGTAACTTGGCCGTATCAGTCAGTGCTGCTTTCACCGACGGCGCGGTTGCCGGCAAACCTTTAACACCATTAACAGCAAAAGCAATTTTTAAACGTTTTTTAGCCGGTGCATCAATATTGCCAAGTACTTGAAAGCCCTTAGCTTGTGTATCTTCCGTGGCTCTGAATAAGGCAATGTTATCGCGAACTGTGCGGCTAATAGCACAATTGGTTTTAAATAAATCATGCTGACCATTACTTTCCCCTGACAGCATTCGCCCTCGTGATGGTTTAAAACCAAAGGTTCCACAAGCGCTGCTGGGAAAACGGTTTGAGCCACCGCCGTCAGTGCCGTGCACTAAAGGCACAATACCGCTAGCTACAGCCGCTGCTGCACCAGAGCTAGAGGCCACACATGAATATTGTAAATTCCACGGGTTTTTGGTTTGCCCATAAAGCTCACTTTCATAACCAGAAGCAAACTCAGGTACCGTTGTGGTACCCACCATATTCAGCCCCGATGTTTCAAAGGCCTTAACCCAAGCAACAGACTTTTCAGGAACATTATTTTGCAACAAACGCGAGCCATCGGTGCGCTTAACGCCGCCAATATCAATCATATCTTTCATCAAACTTGGCACACCAGCAAACACTGAACGATTCGATATGCGAGTAGCCTGTGCTCTAGCACGTTCAAAAGTCGGCGTCGCAATACAATTAATGCTAGGGTTAATAAAGTCAATCCGTTTAATCACTACCTCTAATAACTCGGCAGGCGATACTTGTTTCGCTTTAATCAGCTGCGCTAAACCTAACGCATCATAATTTACAAATTCATCTATTGGGGAGTGGCTATCAGCGGTAAGTGTTTGTGAAAAAGCTGAAGGTAGAAGTAATAATGCACTGGCAGACACTGCGCTTGATTTCAAAAAATGTCGACGAGAAATAGTCATAGTTCAATCCATGAGCGTTTTTAGGCACTGTAAAACCAATAAGTTATACGTTTAATTTACTATAACGAGATGTAAAAAAGTAGTTAATTAATGTTTACTAAACGCAAATACATTAATTAATATAGAGTGAAGATAGCGCATTTATGGCAGAACCAAAAAGTGAGAAAACAATCGAGGTGTAAAAGTATTAACCGCGTCGAGATGTAGTGCAATTCGCCTTAATTATTGAAATAAATTTTCAGCACGAATGTTAATATTTGCGCATCATGGTATTTTTAAAAATAAGTGGCTTATTATTTACATAAACCACTTATTTATTTTCAGTAATAAAGTGCCTAGTTAATTGCTTTAATAATGATATCCACTTTACTGTCAATCACTGCTTGAGTAGCACCATAGTGACGAGTAGTGATTGTGAAGTCTTTGCCGTACGCTGAGGTATCAATGTTATTAATCGCATCATTACCACAGTTAAAAGATATAGTGACGGTTTTATCATCGTTAACTTGCCAAGAATATGAATTAATCGAGACAGCACCTTCAATCAAATATTTTTCTGCATCATATGCCGTTACCGAGGTGAAAAATTTATTTTGTGGATCGGAAAAGGTTGTCGTTTTACAGGTGTCACCGTCAATAAATGGCGAGTTCACATACTTATTACCTTGGAGTGCAATGGGTGATGCTCCCCCCCAACCCGCAGCATTTTCTAAATTCCACTGAGTAAGATCAATCACTTGGGCAGGTGTTCTAGGGAAAGTATAGGTAAATACCCCGTTACGCTCGACGATTTGGTCAACTACAGCTTTACGCTTATCAACTTCAACCTCGACCTCAGCAAAGTTATAATTGGGTAATGTGAAATCCGTAGCGAAGTTAAACTTAGTGGTATCAACTTTCTTCAATTGAGCATAAGCGTTAGCAATTCCTTCATCAGTGTTAGCACCTATTTCAACACCAGAGCGATAAATTAAGAACACGGTTTCGGTATCAGTAACAGGTAAAGTATGAACACCATCTTCAACAATCAGGTACTCACCATGACCACTCTCTGTAACCACTTGCACTGAAAAATAATTATTCGTTTCTGGGATATCAAAAGTCACTTCTCCATTAACGACATTAAGAATAGCAACGCCGTAAAGGGTGTCATCATTCATTTGAACCGTTGGCGCTTTATCACCACGAGGTGGTAGAGAAGGTAACATTGCAAATTGTTTGTTTGCTTTACCTTTTGCAATCCAATTTCGGTACATACGAGCTGTTTCAGCGTGTGCAAAATTTTCCTCATTTATACTGATTGTCGTTGGCTCTGAACTGGCTTGAGTAATATTACTTTCATTTTGTGTGCAAGCGCTTAAAAGTGTAACAACGGTTATGGCTATAAGTGAGAGTTTAAAGTGAGTGTTCATGATTAATTTCCTTTTAATTAATTGATTAGATTAGTGGTTTAATAAGTAATTGACAACATAATAAGGTAAAGAGTCACCCCAATCAATTGATGAAAAATCATACGGGATATGTAAGACATGCATAACGCTACATACCTTTTAATATCTAGTTATTTATAGATAAACATTTATAGATAAGTATTAAAATACTATTTAAAAACAAGCTGTGTTATCTAAGTTTATCTCTATCAATTTACTTTCCCCCACTAATAAGTTATCTCCTAAAACATAAGGGCCGATAGAAGTGCGATGTAAGCCAATAACAGGGTTATCAAAACGACCAAACATGCGCTTAATTTGATGATACCTCCCTTCAGTAAGTATAACTTCGGCTTGATAAGTGGATAATATCTTTAAGGTAACGGGTTTGGTAGTGAGATCTTCATAAGCAAAATACATCCCTTTAGCAAAAGCGGGAATGTAATCGTCGGTAATAGGGTTTTGCAAAGTTACTAAATAGTGTTTAGCTACTTTGCTTTCTGGTGAAGTTAATTGCTCTGACCAACGACTGTCATTAGTCAACAACACTAAACCTGAGGTATTTAAATCTAACCGGCCAACAATATGTAAACTCGATTTTTCCTCGTCCGTTAATATATTAGTTAGTAGATCTATAACGGTTTTATGTTTGTCATCTGTGGTGGCGCAAACCACACCAACAGGCTTGTGCAGCATAATATATAACGGCTTATGCTTCTGAATGATCTTGTCATCGAAAGAAATCACTGAGAATTTATCAATTTGTTGGGCGGTATCTGTGGCAATAATACCATCAACCGTGACACGTTTTTGCGCAATCAATAAACGCATTTTTTTCCGGGGTATTTGGCATTGCTCGCTGATAAAGCGATCAAGGCGAGAGCGATTGATAGACATAGTAAAATACGCGTTAAATAGCCGTGAGCTTTAACTTATTAGCAATTAAGTTCAGCACTTTTTGTAATTTTACTTGCAGCAGTGGCGACAATAACTTCTCTTGCTCAGCTAGTATGGTTAGCTCTGAATCAGTTAAGGCGATATGACTCACCATTTGCTGTTCATCTTGGCCCTGATAATAGCAAAAAACATCATCAGAAAAGTGGTTAATATCTTTACTTGGTAATGCTTCTTGTTGCTCTGCAAAACTAGATGGCGAATTGAGGTTTAGAGTAATAAAGAAGATGTTATCTTCATCACCATACCAATTGGCCGTCATGGTTTGAAAGTTAAATTGTGCTTCAAGTTTATTGGTAATGGATTTAATTTTTGCGAGTAAACCAACTAGCTCATCATTAACTTTTATCGTGATAGGTAATAATTCATTCATTTTGTATTAATTCAATGGCGAGTTTAGGTGTCAATTGCTACTAAAACTATACACACACTGCGCCGTTAAACCTAGTTAATAGTTATTATATCAAATCAGTTGTTGACAATCGTGTTGATATAAATGACCATATAGCCATCTAAACGTCCAGTAAATTTCATCAATATGAGTAAATTGAACAAGCAATCAGAACTTCAAGCAAGGTATAACGACATTAACCGTGGTGTGTATTTTATTGGTACCACACCTCCTAAAAGTGATACCCCTTTAGCTGATGTTGAAGTTATCGCCGAAAAATTATTAGAGCGTATCAGCGACATTGATGTGGATGGATTGATTGTTTACGATATTCAAGATGAAAATTCACGGACAAAATTATCAAGACCATTTCCTTTTAAATCAACACACGACACTCGCTTATATTCTTCATTATTAAATAAGAAGGCGGCTCGTCCGGTAATCACGTACAAAAGCGTTGTGCAATCTAATGCTGATGATTTTGACCAGTGGGCAAATCAAGCTTGGCAAGACTATGGTGTAAAAGATGTTGTGCTTGTGGGTAGTCCATCTAAAAATAATGAAATTTCATTACCACTGGCTGACGCTTACAAAACTTTAGTGGATAATGACCATGACTTTTTTATCGGTGGTGTTACTATCGCTGAGCGCCATGCCAGCAAAGGCAATGAACATCAACGATTAATAGAAAAACACCTTCAAGGTTGTAACTTCTTTATTTCACAGGCTATTTATAATCCGCAAGCGACTATAGATATGTTAACTCGCTATGCCATTGAGTGTGAAAAACAAGGATTAAAACCTCAACGTCTGATTTTAACTTTCTCTCCTTGCGGTAGTAAGAAAACGCTAGAGTTTATTGAGTGGTTAGGTGTTAGCGTCCCAGAAGCCACCAGTTTACGTATACTAAACTCCGACAACCCTCTTTATGAGTCAATCCGAATTTGTACCAATAGTTTGCAACAGATTTTAGATGCTGTTCTCCCTTACGATTTGCCTTTAGGTTTAAATATTGAAAGTCTGACTAATCGTAAAGAAGAAATTAACGGTTCAATATTGTTATATAAACTACTTCGTTCATCGATGGACTCATTTCTTGCCAAAAAAGAGCTCAATAGTTTAATTAGTAAAAGCTAAAATTTAGACTAACCATAAACATAAATTGGCTAGTTTCGCGTCAGCTAGCCAACAATTTTAAGCGTATCATAGCACCAACATTTAACTTCATTATAAGTTTTATCACATTCACTAACATTATAAACTTCAAGCCATAATGTTTGAACAGTTTTAATTAAAAGCCACCTAAGTATCATTTTTTGTTATGACTTGTTAATCCAGAAAGGTGCTACTCGCTTCCGTTTCAACGGGTCGTTAATATTGTAATACAGCAGTCCTGAGAATTTTGTCTATACTTACGCTCAGCTCTTAATACCTGTTCAATTACAGGTATAGCAGTTTAATGAGCACAATCTTTTTCATTCACAGGAGAATAAAAATGAAAAATACATTAATCGTATTATATTGTGTTTTATTTAGTTATTCAGTAGTTGCTAAAGATCGACTAGAAGTTTACGAAGATTATGAATTGGGCACAGAAATTATGGCTTTAACCACAGTAAAAATTGATCCTAATATGGGAGATGTTTACTTAGCAGGCTTGAGAGAAAGTTGGGTTAAAGCCGTAAAAATTCAAAAGGAATTGGGTTTCATCAAAGACTGGAAAATATACGGCAGTGATCTTGCTGTCAGTGGTAATTTCAATATGTTACTGATAGTGACTTTTGATAACGCAGCAGATCTAGAGCCGAGTAAGAAAAAATATGCGGCTTTCATGAAAAAGTGGAGTGAGCAAGACGAAGAAAAAGCCAATAAAATTTCTGCTGAGTATCCTGAAGTTAGAACGTTAACTGGAGAATATCGTTTACGCGAAATCATTATGAAATAGCAGACGTAATTCAAAAAGCTCTCAACAGTCGGCGTACTTACATTCGCCGATTGTAACAACCTGTATTCTTTTACTAAACATTAGTGAAATATGCCTATTTATTATATAGTTAAGGAGTCTTAAGCGATAACTTAAATACATATTACTGAATTACCACACTCTGCCCTTCTTTTAAACGCTCGGCTCCGCGGATAGCAATTTTATCTCCTTGTTGTAAATCGCCTTCAATTGATACTCTATCAAATGTGCCATTCCCCACCTTAACTAATAAACGTTTTGCTTTATTATCGCTATCAACTTTTACTACATAAGTTCCGTCTTTACGTAAGATTAAAGCATCACGGTGTACGGTTAAACTTGGTAATGCATGCTGAACTGGCACAGTTACCTTTACCAGCTGCCCTGCGGTCCAGAACTCGTTTAAATGCTCAGGTATTTGGATGCGAACTTCAAAGGTTTGTGACAATGGGTCTGTACTTGGGATCACTGAAGTTACTTGCGTTGAAATAGACTGACCAATCGCTTGCAGGTTAAGTTCAAGCCCTTTACGAACAAAAGCTAAGTATTTGACCGGTATATATAAACGCACTTCTAAGTGCTCAGTATCAAGTAGCTTTAATAATATATCACTACGATTAATGTCTGTTCCTGCTCGAACAACACGTTCTGTTACCACACCGTCAAATGGAGCTTTCACTGTCGCTCGCTGTAATTCATCTTCTATTTGATGCAGTTTTAATGAGGCTATTTCACTGTCAGTTTGCGCTAATTCATATTGCGATTTAGTTTGATCTAATTGAAATTGTGAAGTGGAATTAGTGGCTTTTAACTTTTGCAAACGTTGTAATTCATTTTTAAAATAGCGGGCATTAATATTGGCGCGCTTTATCTGTGCCTTTTGCTCTGCTTGCTTTAACTGCAGTGGTAACAGATCCATTTTAGCTAAGGCATCACCTTGTTTCACCATCACACCCGGCTCTTGTAGCCACTCTAAACGACCACTAACACCCGCGGTAATATTTACATAAGAGCGACTATGTAAAGTGCCCATTAAATCAGCAGTTGCCCCTAATGATATTTCTGTCACAGTATCTATTTGTACCGGACTTGCTGGCGCCTCAGCTGCCATTGAAATTTGGCTAGTAAATAGTGCGCTACTAATAACACCAATGGCTAACGTGCTAACTTTTAACTTCATAAACATATTTGCTTTTAACTTTTTAATTTCTAACATAACTGACTCCTAGTCACACTAACCCGTGACTATGCTTAACTAACCTGAGTTTGCAAAGGTGATGCTGATTTATCATCACTGTGTAAATCTTCAATCGTATTTCCTTGGCTATTTATATCGCTTGAACCTTGCTCTCCAAATCGTAATAAACTTGGAAATAACACCAAGGTAAAAATAGCGCTAATAAGCATACCGCCAACAATAACCGTTGCTAAACCGCGGTAAATTTCACTACCAACACCCGGCATCACCATTAATGGCAACATCCCAAACAAACTGGTTAAAGTACTCATATACACAGGTCTTGCTCTAATTCGTATTGCTTGAGCTACGGCACGTCTTCTTGTTAAACCAGATCTTTCTGCTTGTCTTGTTTGATCAACAATCAAAATGGCATTATTAACCACTAAACCTAGCAAAATGATAAAGCCAATCATGGTTAATAAATCTAATGACTGATAAGTCACTAGGTTTAATAAATTGAGTCCAATCACCCCTCCTGCTACAGCTAATGGCATAACAAGCAGCACTAATAAACTATCTTTTGGAGACTTAAATAAAGCCGTCATCAATAAGAATAATATGATTAATGCCAAGGCAAAGTTTTTCACCATATCGTTAATCGCTGCCGCCATTTTATTCGCATTACCACTAAGCTGAATTGAAGCCTCTGGCGGTAGGCTTTCCTTCATTTTCGGAATAACTTTATTGTTAATTGCAACTAGAGCTTCCTCCAATGACATGGTCGCTGGCGGGGATATTTGAATACTGATGGTTCTTTTGCCGTCAACACGTCGTAAACTTGTAGGGCCTGCCGTTCTATCAATTGTGGTTAATTCGCCAATTGTTTGAATACCAGCTAAAGGAGAATGCACAGGCAACGCTGCTAACTCATCTGGAGTTTGCCATTGTTCTCCACGCAAAATCACATTCACACGTTCGTTACCATCAAAGTATTCACCAATAAATAAGCCACTGGTATAGGCACGAATTGCATTGGCAACATCACGACGCGTTAAGCCTGCTTGAGTGATTCGCTGATCTTTGGGTGTTAACTTTAGCTCTGGCTCAGACAAGCTTAATCCCGGATTTGGAAATGCAGTCGTTCCTGCCATATTTTCATTGATAGCATCAATACCCACTTGTGCCACCGACATCAAACTTTCAATATCAGGCCCTTGGACATTTATTTCGACCGTGCGGCCATTACCGCCACCAGAAACATTAATCATTGAACCTCTAAATAAAAATGCCTGTGTATCTGGTAAGCCTGCAAAAACCTCACTGCGGATAATGTCCATCAATTCTTCTACACGGGTAGGATCATCCGAATAAACAAAACCACCGGTCGCCCCTGAGCCAAAAGAGTAGAAATTATAACTTTTGATTTTTGGAGACTTTTCTCCCGATAAATACGGCGCTAACCTTGCTTTAACCAATGTAGCCATTTCTTTTTCAATGAAATCGACATTACCTCCCGGCGGCATATTCAAACTGAAAAAGAAACCATCTATGGGCGCGCGTGGCATAAAATCGGTTTTAGGCATCAGTAAAACGATAACTAAAAGTGAGCCGCCAAGTAAAAAAGTAATCCAGCCAATACGTTTTGGTTTGCTATTTGTTAATCGCATCACCAAGCTAGTTAATTTTTCCCAATAATGACCAAAAGGATCATCATCAATTTGTGATTTAAGCCAATAACGGCTGGCAATAGGTAAAATGGTGATCGCGGTGATCAGTGAAGCAATAACCGCAATGGAAAGTGTTAATGCTAAATCTGAAAATAGCTGCCCTTCTATACCTGCCATAAATAAAATAGGTAAAAAGATTGCGACACTGGTGGCCGTAGAAGCAAATAATGCCCCCGTCACTTGCAAAGCGCCTCGCATCACAGCTTTATTACCATCCATACCTAAACCGCGTAACCGGACAATATTCTCTTGCACAATAATCGCGGCATCTAAAACCAACCCCACAGAGAAAGCCAGACCTGCTAACGAGATAACATTCAAACTGCGATCAAAAATACTCAGCGCAACAAAGGCCACCATCAAGGAGATAGGAATAGTGATAGCAATAATTAAAATATTTCGCCAGCCCCGTAAAAATAACCACAAAATGATTAGCGCTAAAACTATGCCCAAGCCAAGGTTATTTTGTACAAGTTTCAAGGCATTTCGAATATGTACCGATGAATCAAAACTTAACTCAATCACTAAACCCGCAGCTTTCATTGGTCCTTCATTGAGCTCATTTACTGCGACATTAATTTCATCCAATAAAGCAACAGTATTAGCATCGTTTTGACGCTTCAAAGTAAAGTAGTATGAAGGCTGGCCGCTACGCATATTAAAGCCAAATCTGTCGACTAAGGTATTTTCAACCGTAGCAATATCTTTCAAATAAATAGGACGCTCGCCACTATAACCAATAATCATTTCGGTAAGGTTAGTGACATCATATTGTCCAGAGAAACGAACCGTGTATTGTCTACGCCCAACATTGGCGGTACCAGCAGAAACATCACTGGCACGAGAAATGGTTGAACTAATATCCGATAACGATAAGCCTAGTGCCGCCGTTCTCAATGGATCAAACGTCACTCTTAATTCTCTTGGGCGGTGACTTTGTAGGTTTACTTGACCCATACCTTGAATACGAGAAAAACGCGGACGTACCACATCTTCAATAAGTTTTTGATATTTACCTAGATCTTGAGTGGGATTATAAGGCAAGGTTTTGATCATTAATGAAGCTGTATTAGGGCCGCCTCGACCACCGCCGGCTGAAACAATAGGGTCCATGGCATCAAGGGGAATTGGCGGTGCTTGGTTAAGGTTATTAATAACATCCAACATGGCTTTTTGCATGTCAGCACCCACATCAAACGTTAAGGTAATATTACCAAAACCGCGACGAATATTAGTAGTGACCTTAGTCACTCCTTGAGTATTTTTAACTACATTTTCAATGGGTTCGATTATAACCGACTCCATTTCAGAAGGAGCTGCACTTCGCCAACCCGTAGAAATATTGATTTGAGGTTGTTCAATATCTGGTGTTAATTGAATGGGTAATTTAAAAACACTCATCAATCCAAAGACCATTACCAAGGCAACGATCACAATGATTGCGGCAGGATTTTTTAAAGCGGCACGGGTTAAATTCACTATCCCATCCTAATAGTTAAAATGTAAATATTTCGGGCATTATAGACATAGTCGTATAGGAACCTGAAAAGGATCGAGTTAAGTTACATTTTTTTCACGATGAAAGGGGGATTTGAAACAAAAAGTTACATATGATGACAATTTACCGTGCTAATTTAATTGCCAACCCTGCCGGTATTTATACGAATAAAACAGCTTTCTACTTAGCCAATGTTGAAAATTATTTTATTATAAAAAAACGCTAATCATTTGATTTTTTATTGTAAGTTTAATACCTTAGTACAATTATGATAAAGGATGTATCTATGGTTTCGTTTCTACTAGCCGATTTTAATACAGGGTTTGCCATCGCTTTAGGTATAGTGATAGCACTTGCCATTCTCGAAGGCTTAGGCATGATCATTGGCTTAAGTTTAATGAGCTTATTAGATCAAATATCCCCTATTGATCTAGATCTCGAGGTTGATGCCGAATTTGCAGATACTGGTGTCACCCCACTACTAGGCTGGCTTTGCTTAAATCGACTTCCTTTACTTATTTGGCTAGTACTGTTTTTAACAAGTTTTTCGGTGTCAGGTTACAGCCTTAACTTTATAACACTTAATCTTGTCAGCTCAACATTACCCTCATTCACCGTTTATAGCGCCGCATTTATCTCGGCAATATTTCTAAGTCGATATCTGGGTATTCCTCTCGCTAAGCTACTACCTAAAAATGAATCTTCAGCTGTTTCCAATGATAGTTTTAACGGTTTAATTGCAAAAATCACTATTGGCACAGCCAAAAAGGACAGCCCTGCAGAAGCCTCTTTATTAGACAAGTTTAATCAAAAGCATTATGTGCTCGTCAGCCCAGATAACGATACCGAAACCTTCACTCAAGGTGATGAAGTAGTGCTGGTAGAAAAACAAAAAAATACTTGGTTAGCAGTCAGGTTCATTCAATAAAATATTAATTTCAGCCATTTTTAACAAATATAAAAACAAGGATAGCTTCTTATGGAAAATTTCACTTCTAACTCTAACTTTATCTTTATAATGATAGGCGCAGGTATATTAGCCTTTATCACTATAGGGTTAATATTTGCCAAACTTTATGTTCGTGCCACTAAAGAGATCGCTTTTGTTCGTACAGGTATGGGAGGGGAAAAAGTTGTTAAGGATGGCGGCGCAATTTGTCTACCTGTTCTACATGAAACCATCCCCGTGAATATGAATACCCTGCGTATAGAAGTGGAAAAAATCGAAAAAGACTCATTAATCACTAAAGACAGAATGCGTGTCGATGTCAAAGCTGATTTCTATTTGCGCGTTGCACCACACAGTGAAGGTATTTCAATGGCTGCGCAAACGTTAGGTAGCCGAACAATGCGTGTTGATGAGCTAAAAAAATTAATGGAATCAAAATTTGTTGATGTACTTCGAACCGTAGCCGCAGAAATGTCAATGACAGAAATGCATGAGCAACGTGCTGATTTTGTACAAAAAGTTCAACAAAATGTTGCCAATGATTTAGAGAAGAATGGTTTAGAGCTTGAATCAGTTTCATTAACAGGTTTCGATCAAACGGACCTACATTTCTTTAATGAAAATAATGCTTTTGATGCTGAAGGGCGTGCACGTTTAGCCAAAATAATTGAAGAAAAACGTAAAGAAACTAACGATATTGAACAAGAAAACCGTGTTCAAATTGAACGTAGAAACCTTGAAGCAGAACGTGAGTCGTTAGAAATTAAAAAAGAAGAAGAAGAGCTACGTATCGCTCAAGAGCAAGTGCTTGAATTTAAACGTGTTGAACAAAAAGCTGAAATAACCAAAACACGCGAAATGAAAGAGCGTGAAGAGCGCGAAGCCCAAATATCAAAAGAACAAGCTATTGAAGTAGCTGAAATTCAAAAAAATAGGGATGTAGAATCTAGAGAAATTGATAAGCGTACGGCATTAGAGCAAGCAAGAATTCAACAACAACGTGATATTGAGGTCGCCGAACAAGACAAACAGATAGCCGTTGCTGAAAAATCAGAAGCTGAATCAGCTGCGCGTGCTAAAGCGGCTGAAGCAGAAAAAGAACGTGTTGAAAAAGAAGAGTCCGTTATCACTATCAGGCATGTTGCTGAAGCAAATCGTCAAAAACAAATTGAAGTTATTGATGCAACAAAAGAAGCAGAAAGAGATGCGGTAAGCATCACAGTTCAAGCTGATGCTGAAAAACGTGCAGCAGAAGATAAAGCCGCTGCGGTACTAACCGAAGCTAAAGCCAAGGCCGATGCAACGAAATTAAAAGCTGATGCTGATGAAAAGATTTATGCCGTTGATGCACTTGGTAAAAAAGCCTTATACGAGGCTGAAAATACGCTACGTGATGAGCAAATTGAGCTACAAAAATCTCTTGCCATCTTAAATGCATTACCTGAAATGATCGCCAACTCAGTGAAACCACTTGAAAATATTGATGGTATTAAAATTTTACAAGGTTATGGCAACAATACTGCGCAAGCGGTAAATGGTGCACCTTCAAATTCCAGTAATGGCAGTATTGCTGAGCAAATTACTTCCGCCGCACTTAATTATCGCGCTAATGCTCCCGTTATAGATGCCATGTTACAAGAGTTAGAATTAGTAGAAAAAGACTCAGGTACATTAACTGATTTACTTAAGGGGAAAAGTGGTTTAATCAGTGAAGTAAAAGATGTTATCAAGCAATCTAATATGCCTATTACTAATGAAAATAGTAACACGCCTCAAGTAACAGAGTAATACTAGAGAGCATACATTCACTTACCAATTGAGAGTAGAATATGAAATGTACCAGTTGTAAAAACGGTGATTTATTGCCGAGTGTTGTTGACGGGCAGTTTAGAGCGCATACATGCTCAAAATGCGAAGGAAATTGGATTTTAATTGAAGATTATGTTGCTTGGAAGGAGCGTAATCCAGAATTTGCGTTTGATGACAATATTTGTTGCGAAGTCGACGACACTAAGAAAGCATTATTGTGTCCAGTAACTGGTGCTATTATGCGTAAATTCAAAATTTCATCGTCTACTACTCACCGCATAGACTACAGCGCTAGTGTTGGCGGTGTATGGTTAGATAAAGGAGAATGGGAACTAATGAAAATAAAAGGGCTTGCTGGCTCTTTAAATGCAGTGCTAACAAATCATTGGCAACGGAATATACGTATCAATAGCACTAAAGAAAACTTTATTGATATTTATACCGACAAATTTGGTCAAGAGTCATATGATAAAGTTAAAGCGCTTAGAGAGTGGCTCACAAGCCAGCCTAATAAAGCGGATTTAAGAGCATACTTACTAGCCGAAGATCCTTATTCGGTAGAGAATACTTAACAAGAAGATTATAGAGGTAACTATGAAAGGAGCTGGTGGAACGTCTGGTGGATTAGGTCATTTTTTTATTGGCCTTATTATGATGTGCGGAGGTTTTTATTTGCTACTCAATGCGATAACGGTTACCTCGAGTTTTGGTATGGGAATGCGCTTATATGGCTTTTCAGCGATGGGAGGGCATTACAACATTACTAGCGGTATGGTGATGTTACCCTTTATCTTTGGTGTTGGGCTGATCTTTTATAATGGTAAAAACATCCTTGGATGGTTGTTAGCTATTGGCTCAATAACAGGCCTTATTTTTGGCGTAGTTTCCTCTATTCGCTTTAGCTTTAGAACTATGACGTCATTTGATTTAATCATTATTTTAGTATTAGCTTTTGGTGGCTTAGGCTTATTTCTTCGCTCATTGAAATCGTTAGACGAAAAATTACCTGACGCTTAAGTATTTATTATCATTGGCTGTTTAAAAACAAAAAATTATTAAGCAGCCTATCCCCATGCCCTATTTCGCATATTCCATCCGATTAATAAAATCAGCCATCTTGATTAAGCGTTCACCTAGGATTATTTCAATAACTTTTTTAACCCACTTGCGAGTGATATTTTGATAATTCAACTTAGTTAAAAACATGCTTGCTGCAACTAACATCAAACTTGAAGAGCCAAGATAAAACCAGATCATATTACTCGATAAATGTTGAGCTAAATCAACACTAAATAGTACATCGAAGCCCAAAAAAACATACGCCATATAAAACGGGGCAGACCATAAAAGTAATTTAGTTACTTGTAACTTATGTGAGCACAAATCAAGGATATGTTTTTGCAATGTCTTGATTGGCATTGAATAGTCCACACGATTGAGCAAAGCAATTTGACCAATATTCCCCGCTAGTCCAACGATAGCAAATATATTTAGAATAGCCGCTGAGATAGTTGCCGCTGTTAGCGCTAAATGATTAACAATATATTGTGATAGTGCCACAATAATTAGCAAGAATATGGTAGACTCAATAGCTCTAGCCCACTTCATATTTCGAAGTTCAACCATTTGTTTATTTACATTTATGCTAGTTAACAATGTTTGATTAATTTTAATGCTTTCATCATTATTACTGTCTTGATGCTGCCAAGTGTTTTTAAATTGATCTAAATCCATCTTAAAGCTCCTGCTGTTTAAATTGATTTTTTAACTTTTCTTTAATGCGCCCTATACGTGTCGCGACATTGGTTTTGCTGATACCTAAATTGTCAGCAATACTCTCATAACTTTCACCTTCCAAATAAAGCAACATAATGCCTTTATTTAACTTATCTAGCTGAGCTATAAATCCATATAGTTGCTTCACTTCGTCACTTCGGTCTTCTTCTGATAAATCTGAAATTTCAATCAAACATGCTTCTGATTCATTAGCTTTATCTTCTCGCTTACTGTCTTTTCGGTAGAAAGAGATGGCAATATTAAGGGCAATTCGATATATCCATGTTGAGAATTTAAATTCTGAATTATAGTTATCAAATGACAACCACATGGTCGTTAATATCTCTTGAGCCAAGTCCTGTCTATCATCATGATGCTGACAATATGAATTAACTACTTTATAAATAATGCCTTTATGCTGCTGCATCATTTGAGAGAATAACTGCTCTTTACTGATCGTCATGCAGAATAGTCCAAGCAAAAATCGATAAACGTTTTAGGTGTATTAATCTTAATGGTCAATGAGTTAAGGTGTTGTTGAAAGGCTGACATTTATACTCCCGCATCTCGTTAAATTAATTGTTCACTTAATTATTCGCAGCAAGTCAGAAATAGTCACAAAATAATTTATTTTTATATCTCAAGATACTATATCGATTGTTCATTGTTTGTGGAAATATCGAATACTAGCGTGTATAGAAGAAAGGAAATGGAAAATAGAAAGGATTAGAGAAAGGTAAAATCAGCATTGGCAGCTGATATGATAATTAGCACGCCAATGCCATGGCGTGCTATCAAGACAAGTTTATGACTTAAATGAAAACATTCTTCTCAATGTGTCATCTTTATCAATCACATGATGCTTAATTGCGCCAGCAGCATGTAAAACGATAGTAACAATAACTATCCAGACTAGCGTGCCATGAATGTTATGGCCGATAGAGGCTATCATTTCATTTACCGGCGCCGTTTTGTTGGTAATAGGATCTATATTTCTGGCCATTAATTCAATTCCGAACACAGCAATGCCTTTACCGCCAGCTCCTGACATCATCATGCCAGAAATAGGGTAAAGTACCGTGCTAATAATCAATCCCCAATGCACCAGTTTAGCGACAATAAGCTGAATAACGGGCGTATCAGCAATAGGTTGTGGCCAACCTTCTTTGATTCGCACGTAAATACGATATATCGCAAAAATTAAAACTAAAACGCCAAATGATTTATGCCACGGATATAAACCAAATGATTTAGTCTCTTCCATATAGATACCTATGGCTAACAGGCTGATCATACTCAGTGCAATAATGCTATGTAATACTTTAGTTTGTGTTGATAAGGTCATAATTTGCTCCCAAAACTATATTTACTGTTGAGTGTAAACGGCTATAGGTTAAATTTAGGTTAAATTTAGGTTAAAAAGCTAATTAAGTTTCACCATTAAATTTAACCGTAACGGTATAACCATTTATTAATTGATTGGCGCTATATTGCCAACCGAACTGTTTAGTGAGTTTTTCAACTAATTGCATACCTAGGCCGAAACCTAATTCATCATGACTTTGAGCGCCTTCTTCTTGCTCAAATTCAGTATTGGTAATAATAACTTTATTACCTGCTTGTATTATATCAACTTGTCCCTGTTGAGTGTGTTGAAAAGCGTTACGAAGTAAGTTATTTAGTACTATGATACTGGGTGTTAACGCGAGCTCAACGGCACTAGCATCGAGGGTAAAATTAACCGCAACATTTTTACCTGCAAGCAGGTAAGTTAACTCTTGTGCCCTACTTTCGATTAACTCTCCTAAATTAACCGACTCAAGAGGCATATCCGTTTCACCTTCACGGCTTAACCATAATAATGTCTCTGTCATTGATTTCATGGTTAAACTAGCTCGTTCTATTCTGTCCCTTACTAAGCGCTCTTTTTCAGAGGGCTCTGGGTTTATTTTTTCCAGTAAAGCGGTATTACTTCTCAACACAGCAATAGGTGTTCTCAGCTCATGACTGGCATAGCTTAAAAAGCGTTGCTCTCGCTTTACCGACTCAGCAACTGAAGCTAAATTTTCATGCATCAAACTAGCTAAACCGTTCAATTCTTTATATTTAAAGTCAGGAATATCATTATCTAAATCACTTACCTTAAGTTTTTTAGCCCACTGTTGTAATGACTCTACCGGCACAGCAATTTTTTTAAAGGTACTCAATAAGGTAAGAATAAATATAACAATGACTGAAATACCAACAATAAGCACCAGCACCATAGGATCAATGAAGAAAGGATCATTTTTTCGGTGTTTTTCCATACTCTCAGCAATATGCTCATTAAAACGAGACACAAACACTTGTCGCCCCTCATGCTCAACCACCATTAAAGAATAAGCTCGCCCTGGTGGGGCTATGTATATCCAATCTTCAAAAATGGAGTGGTGAACATTTTTTTCTTTAGGAATGTTTGGAAAGCGTTGACGCACAGCTTGCGGTACTTTTAACCAATCTGTTGTCGCATGAAAATTGAGTATCTTTTGCTCTACCTTGCCTGACTTAGGGTATTGCAAACCGATAGAATACATCATTCCTTCAGAGGCTAAATCAATGGCACTGACAAATAAGCGACCACTTTGATACGACAAAGCGATGGCAATAATTAATACTAAGGTGGTTAATAAGCTGAAGAGGTAAGTGCGAATACTCATAATTTTAAACCATATTTTAAACCATAATTATCAATGTCATTAATCTTGCCTTAACACAAAACCAAAGCCAGTTTCGGTATCCAAAGAGACATCAGCATTAACAAGCTCTAATTGCTTTCTTAAATGATGAATATGCACTTTCAAACTATTACTATCAGGTTGCTCTTCTCCCCAGACCGCTTGCATTAACGATAATCGAGAAACAGGTTTACCCACCTCTCGCATCAGCTTTTCTAATAACTTAAACGTAGTAGGTGTTAGCTTTATGAATTGATTGTCAAAGCTCGCGGCTTTAGCTTTAAGCTGTAAAACTAACTTACCCACACTTAAGTTACTCACCTGACCACTACGGCGTTTAGATAAGGCATTCACTCTCACCAGCAATTCTTCAATTTCAAAAGGTTTGACTAAGTAATCATCCGTACCGGCATCAAATCCCGCCACTTTATCATGTAAAGAATCACGGGCGGTTAACATTAAAATAGGCGTATCATCACTATTTTCTCTCACTTTTTGACAAACAGATAAACCGTCCAGTTTAGGTAGGTTTAAATCAAGAATAATAACTTGATAGTCATTCGCTTCAATTAATCCCAAGCCCTGCACACCATTTGCAGCGTGATCACAGTAAATATTTTCAAGCTCAAAGTAATCCACCACAGTGGCGGCCAAATCAATATCATCTTCTACTAGTAGTACATTGATACCCATAAGTTAAATCTCTAATGCTTTACTCGGTTGTGAGCTAAACTTTGCTTTTAATTTATCAATAGCTGTCAGGGCATCTTGATGCATCATTAGCAACGAAGGCACCAACAATAATGTGATAAAGGTGGCAAATAAAATACCATACCCTAAAGACGCCGCTGCCGGAATAATAAATTGTGCCTGTGGCGATGTTTCACTCAATAGCGGCATTAAGCCTGCGTAGGTAGTTATTGAGGTGAGTAACACCGCACGTAAACGGCCAGTACAAGCACTAAGCACTGCCTCAGCGACTTTCATACCCTCTTTTTTAAGGGCGTTAAATCGAGAAACCAATAGCAAGCTGTCATTGACCACCACACCGCTTAAGGCGACGATACCGTTAAATGATAGAATACTTAACACCATATCATTTAACCAATGTCCTAATATTGCCCCTACCAAACCAAATGGAATAGCCATCATGATGATCACAGGCTGCACATAAGAGCGCAGCGGAATAGCTAACAGAATATATATAGCAGCCATGGCCATCATAAATAAACGAGACATAGAGCCGGTCGTCTCTGCTTGTTGCTCTGCTTCGCCAGCAAAATGAATATTTAAATCAGGAAAGCGATTCTCTAGATTTGGTACTACAGATTGTCTTAACTGCGAAACTAGCTCATTTGATGAAATAATATCTTTATCAACTTGAGCACTAACATATACCGCTGGTAAACCTGAAATACGAGTAATTTCATTTTGTTGGTACTCTGGCGTTATCGTAGCCACAAGCGCTAACGGTACAACGTCTCCATTTGATAGTCTCACTTTAGCATTAAGTACATCATCAACCGTTTGACGTTCATTTTCAGGATAACGAATACGCACTTTAACTTCATCTTTACCGCGTTGGTAACGCTGAACTATTTCACCACCAAAAGCTTGCAATACTTGTCGAGACAAGCCTTGGGTGGTTAACCCTAATGATAGTCCTTGCTCAGTTAATGAAAAACGTAACTGTGCCTGACCTGAATCAAAATTATCATCAATACCGCTAACACCTGAAATTTGACTGATCGCCGCTTTAATTTCTTGACCTGCTTGAAGAATAGTATCGGTATTCCAAGCTTTTAACTCCACTTTAAAATTATCGCCGCTGGCAAAACCAGAACGAATATCGAGCTTGCGAGCTCCCTCTGGCATTTTGGCAAACTCTTTCCAAACTCGTGCAAATTCAGGTAATTGATAAGGTGAACTTTCATCTAGCTCAATCACCACAGAGCCAGTTGAGTCGCTTTCACCAATAACCTCTATCGTATCAATAGCGCTACCTTGCGCAGCATAGTCTGACATTAGCTGTTGGTCCGCCAAAATAGCAGCTTGTTCAATGGTAGCTAAATTTTTATTAGTTTGACCAAAGCTGGCGTCATTTTGCATAATCATATTCGCCTGAATCACATTGCCTGGAATTTCTGGAAAAAAAGCCGTACGGACACTGCCATTAGAGACCATACCGATCACAGAAATAAAAATAGCAATAAAGCCGAACAGAACAGCATAGCGATAATTAATAGCCCACTTTACCGCAGGAGTATAAATACGTTTGTTAAACCATTGTAAACTATTATCAGCTACTTCCTGAATACGCGGCCAAATATTCGCTAGGCCTTTTTTAGGTTTACGGTGGGTATTTAAATGCGCTAAATGTGCAGGTAATACTAATTTTGACTCCACTACAGACAGCAATAAACAAACGGTTACAACCACAGCAAACTGTGCGTAAACCGTCCCCATATTGCCTTCAACATTCGCTAAAGCAATAAACGTTGCCACCGTTGTTAGCACACCAAAAATAGTGGGAGTAGCAACTTTTTTAGTGCCTTCAATAGTGCTATTTAAGCTATCACCTTGCTCTTTACGCGTGGTATAAATACTTTCCCCTACCACCACAGCATCATCAACTACTATCCCGAGGGCGAGTATAAAACCAAAGGTAGTCATTTCATTAATCGTCATGCCAGTAAAGTTATCCGTCATGAAAAATAATGTGCCACAGAAAATAAAGGGCAAACCAGCTGTCACCCAAAAAGCGACACGCAAGTTTAAAAACAAAGCTAAAACAATAAACACTAAGGCAATACCGGATAAGGCATTTTTGACTAATAAGGCTAATCTATCACGAATTAAGGTACCGCCATCGTTCCATGTTTCCATGAAAATGTTTTGTGGTAGTAGAGCACTTTCTTGCCACTTAGCAACTATTTTATCAGCTTGTTCTACAATCTTAAGCACATCACCATTTTCATCAACATTGATTTCAACACCAATACCCGGTAAACCGTTATAACGACCAATAACAAAGACATCATCAGCAAAGTCATCGTTTATTTTAGCCACATCTCCTAAGCGGACATAACTGCCATCAGCCATAGTTAACAAAGGGATATTGGAAAATTCTTGTTGAGAGTATGCTTGTTCAGCTACTTTCAAGCTCATCACTTTATCAGCATTACGTAAGCTAGTTGAGATGGCGGTTGATGATTCATTATTCACAATAGTGGCGACATCAGTAAAAGATAAATTATAAGCTTGTAACTTTTGTTCATCTAGTTCAATTGACATCATGGGCTCAGCTTTACCATTAATTTCAACATTAGAAATTAATGGTTGTGCTAGAAGATCTGCTTTAAGACGCTCTGCAATTGCTTGTAAAGCAGCCCTGTCACTATCACCATAAATTTTAATAGAATACGCTTGTTGTAAACGTGTTTCTTCTTCAACCACGGGATTTTCAGCATCAGCGGGAAAATTATAAATAGCATCTACTTTCGCTTTAACATCACGTAGTAAGATATCTAGGTCATAACCAGATATCCCTTCAACCACCACAGAGCTACCATTGGCATTTGAGGTAGAAGTAATACGCTTGATACCTTGTACCGTCGCTAATGCCTCTTCTATTTTTATCGCAATCCCTTCTTCAGATAATTTGGCATCACCACTATCATAAGTCATCGAGATACGAATAGAGTCCGCAGGAAAAGGAGGAAAAGCTTCTTTGCGTAACTCATTAAATGACATAAGGCCTAGAAAAATTATCGACAGCATCAATAGATTAGCTGCAACAGAGTTACCAGCAAACCAAGCAATGATTCCACCTTGATTATAGTTTTGGCTTTGATTATGGTCGTTAGGAATTTTCATTACTCTGACTCCTGCTCGTGATGGCCGATAAGTGCAAGCTCTTTAACTGCTGTTTGCTCATCTTCAATCACCGCTTCAACCTTCATGTTAGCTAAGTAACTTGCTAATGGACGTTTAACGACACGCGCTTGTGTTTGAGTTGTTAATGGTTGCACATAAATATCATTGTCTTGTGAAAAGGCGAGACTCACAGGCAGATAGCTTAATAGACCATCTTCGCTAACTTGCCACACTTTATCATTATCAATTAATGCTGAAGCAGGTAATTTCCATAGCTTTGAGAGTGCTTGTCCTTCAATATTCGCTTTGACAAAAGTCCCTGGAAATAATGGACTTGCTTGTGCGATAGGATCATTTACCGTGGCAATAATTGCACGTTGCCTACTTTGACCATCAATATGCTGCTCAAATCGGTCAATGGTCGCTGGCCACTGATGCTGCCCAGTTTCATCCGTTAATAAAATATCGATATCTTTAAGCTGCTGAGGATCATTGTGCTTTATAGCTAACAGCTGCCATTGTTGAGTCGATAAAGGCAGAACCACTTCAAATAAGGCTATATCATACAGGCTGGCAACAATACTGCCTGATTGAATATTGCTACCCACTTGTACTTGTTTAGCCACAATTAAGGCATCAAATGGTGCAACAATTTTCGTTTGCGCTAAATCATATTCAGCTTTTTCTACCTGTTTCTGAGCTAAGACATGGTTGGCTTTTGCTACCGCAAGTTGTGGCTTCCTTAACACTAAATCTGACGCTTGCTCAGCTGCCAAACCAGAGTGTTGCCATTCTTGTGCTGCTTGCTCACTGTTTAACTGCTCTTGAGCTAGGGCAAGTTTAGCATCAGCCAATGTTGCATGTGCAACGGCTAACGCTTCTTGATAAACAATAGGCTCAATCTGAGCGAGTACTTCACCACGTTTGAAAGTATTACCGGTCAAAAATGTTGGCGATAAATAAATTAGCTTACCGCTAACTTGTGAAGTGAGTTCTAATTGATTTCTTGAGGTTACTTCTCCAAAGGCATACACTTTAGCTTGCTCTGATATAGGCTGCACTTGCGCTACCGAGACGATTGGATATTGTATAGGTGCTTTTATTGGCGGCTTTTGTTGCTGTTTTGCTGATAAGGCACCATTGACGGCAATGGCGATAAATATACTGGCAAACCCTGCTACGGTGATCAGTGTCGTTTTATTAAAAATTTGCATGGTTTAAACTCCTAATCCCAGGGCTAGCCCTAAGGTAATACGGTTTGTTAGCAGTTGATAAGTCAACTGCGTCACTTGTGCTTGTAATGAAAAGGTTTGCTTTTGAATTTGTAATAAATCAATTAACGAAGCGGTGCCATAACGATATCTTTCGGTATAAGTATCTTCACTACGCTTGGCGCTTGCTAAGGCTGATTCGGTTAACGCTAATCGCTCTTTAATCGCCTGCTCTTGTGCAATGGCGTTATCCACTTCATTCACTGCCCCTAATAAGGTTTCTTGAAAACCCCAGTAGCTTTTTTCTGCTGAAAACTTGGCTATTTCCACTTCACTGGTAAGTTTACCCGCGTTAAACAAAGGAGCAGATAACTGCCCTAAAACTTGCCAAGCACTACTGCCAAATAGGGCGTCATGTAGGTCATTACTTGAGCCGCCAACTGATGCATTTAAAGTCAGGTTTGGTAACAAGGCTTTATAAGCCACTTTATGCTGATATTGGCTAGCAATGATACTTTGATAAGCCTGCTGTAAATCAGGGCGACGTGCTAAATTTTGCGATTCAAGTTCATCTAATGGTAAAAGTACCTTTGGAAAATTTACTCGGTAGGTAACGTCATTAATGGTGAGTCCCGTCAGTAAAGATAAGTTTCGTTTAGCTTGCTGATACTGCGCTTGGTAATCCACTAAGGTTGCTTGGCTACTTTGGGTAGATGATTTGGCGGTATCAAGCTCACTTAATTCAATTAACCCTTTGCGATACCGATCAATAATAATTTTTTCATTGGTTTTTAAGGTGGCTACACGATCCGCTTCAATAGAGATTAATTGTGCATATTGCACTAAGCCTAAATACGCATTGATCACGTTTGCTGCTAATAAGTCTTTTGCTCCTTGAAAAGCATAAGCACTGGACATTAGGTTTGCTTGTTGAGCACTATTAGCATTAGCATATTGCTGCCAAATATCGATAGTCCAAGCAACATCTACACTAGGCTCATAGTTAGTCGACATGCCTTCTTGTTTATTAGCATTCAAACCAGCCGAAACACTCGGCCACTGTGAAGCACCTGTCACATTAAGCTGCTGCTCTGCGGTTTTTAAGGTTAATAGGGTTTGCTGCAAGCTAGGGTTATTGGCTAACGCAAGAGTAATTAACTCCTGTGCTTCTTCAATAACCATTAACTCTGACAAGGCAATAGTTGTCGACTCATCGTTAAAATCAATTTCAGTATTGGCAAGTTTTTTTATTTGTGCATTAGCTTTTTCATCATAGTGCACATCATCAAATGTTGAACAAGCACTTAAAAAACAAAGAGAAACCACAGCATAAAAGTGTAATGGAGACTTCACAGTTAACCTCTTATATCAAAATGTAACAACACTGTACTCCTTGGTGCGTTAAATTGAGGTTAAGAGGTCAGCAGATCTCAATAAAAAGTAATAGCACCCTTTTTACTTTTAATGCATATAATAGGTAAGACCAGATCGTGTCCGTAAATTGTTAAGTACTTTAGGAGTGACAATAAAATGAAATTTACAGAAGCCAATTTTGATGGTTTAGTGGGACCAACGCATAACTATGCCGGATTATCATTTGGCAATGTCGCCTCATCAAAAAATGCCAAAGATGCCTCGCACCCCAAACAAGCAGCTAAACAAGGCTTAAGAAAAATGAAAGCCCTGATGGATATGGGCATGATTCAAGGCGTGTTGGCGCCGCAAGAGCGACCAGATGTTTATGCGCTACGCCGTATTGGTTTTACTGGTTCTGATAGCGATGTTATTTCACAAGCCGAAGCGCAGGCTCCACATTTATTGCGCGCTTGTTGTAGTGCTTCAAGTATGTGGACAGCTAATGCTGCAACAGTATCGCCTAGCGCCGATACTGTGGATGGCAAAGTACACTTTACTCCGGCTAATTTAACCAATAAATATCATCGCTCTTTAGAGCCAGAAATTACCGGCAATATACTCAAAGCCATGTTTAATAATGAGCAGTATTTTGCTCATCATCAACACTTACCCGATAATGAACATTTTGGCGATGAAGGCGCCGCTAACCATACCCGTTTATGTGCCAATGGTGATTATGGCAAGTCAGGTGTTGAGCTTTTTGTTTACGGGCGTTACGCCTTTGACAGCAGTAAACCTGCACCACAAAAATTTCCTGCTCGCCAAACCTTTGAAGCCAGCCAAGCTGTTACGCGATTACATGGTCTTAACGATAAAAATATTGTTTTCATGCAGCAAAATCCTGACATTATCGACCAAGGCGTTTTTCATAATGATGTTATCGCGGTAGGTAATCAAAACGTTCTATTTTATCATGAGCAAGCATTTTTAAATCCTGATCAAGGGTTTGGTGAGATACAAGCAAAACTTGGGCAAAAAACACCCTTTCATTTTATTGAAGTGACCACTCAAGATGTACCAGTGCAAGATGCTGTATCAAGTTACTTATTCAATACCCAAGTAATCACCTTGCCTAATGGAGAAATGGCCATCATAGCGCCTACAGAATGTCAGGAAAATAGTGCTGTTTCAGCTTATTTAGAAAAGTTACTAACCTTGAATACCCCGATTAAGCAGGTGCATTTTTTCGACGTAAAACAAAGCATGAAAAACGGTGGTGGTCCCGCTTGTTTACGCTTGCGCGTTGCGCTTTCAGAGCAAGAGCTAGCCGCCGTAAATCCTAACGTCATCTTAACTGATAGTTTATTCACTACCTTAGATAACTGGATAGAGAAACATTATCGTGATGAGCTTTATACGAAGGATTTAGCCGATCCTCAATTGCTCATTGAATCAAGATCCGCTTTGGATGAATTAACACAAATTATTAACTTAGGCTCAGTGTATCGTTTTCAACAAGGTTAAATAATATACGCTTAGTAATGATAAAATTGCTAAGCTTTTTATTTTACCCTGACATTGTTCAAGCCTTATTCTGCTTTATCACTTAAGCAAAATAGACTTACATTTATGCCTTTGCACAGCCTCATATGCAAAAGTTTTTCTACTAAATAACTCTCTTTCTCAGGTAGATCTAAATAGATCTTAATACGATCATCATAATTTAATGATTTAATATCATTTCCCCAATATTTATCAACTAAGCGCTTTATTAAGCCGCTTTCTTTAGCATTAATCATCGCACGAGTAATAATATCTTTATATTTAGCACCGGCATTGGGCCCGGTTTTACTCAAATAAAAACGAAAATCTCGATCATAAATAAACAATAATTTATCTTCAATTTTTAATTCTGGATTTAGTTTCGCTTCTAAAATAATCTCATTAGCACCACGAGCAAAATAATCAAAGCCTCTCCCTTTGTCTAACATTTTAAAAATGGATGACCACCTACCTTCAAACTCTTGATACTTCAGCATATTAGTTTGCCAAACTTTAGCATCAAACCATTTAACCCCCATGCCAGCAGTTAAGCCTAGCTCTCTAAAATCACCAAGGTTTTTTACTTGATCATAAAGTACTTGATCTTCTTTTTTAATCAAAAGGATCCTTTGACCAATCAAGCCATCAGTGAGATCTACGGCTATAGGAATGTAGCGCTCATTTCTCTCTTCTGTTTCGAGCATCCAATAAATTGAAGTTACGCCTGCGTCTAAGTAACGTTTTATTCTTAATTGAGGAATATCACTAACGGTGAATACTGGAGTATGGCCAATATCCTTAATCGCAAGAGTCAGGAGCTCGTGATAAAACAGGTGCTGTTTTGGGGTATCGCTCACCTTTGAAATTTCTAATCGTACTTCTTTAGATAATGCATTGGGAACAAAGATTAAAATACTCTGTATGAAGAAAAAATATTTAACCCACTTCAAGATATCTAACCTGCCTTTTATTTAATTATGAGACTTATGAAGCTATCCAAAAATACTGGTCAGATTCGAAACTTGAGGTGGCCACAAGTTATTAAAGAATACATCTTTAAAAAAACATATTTATATTATTGTTAAGTATAGTGCAGTCTAAGTAATTTCTCGATAAATCAACAATATCTGTTTACCTTTGATACTAGTACAAATATTCGGTTTTGTGTTAATAAAACATTAAAAATCTTGGTTTATATCATTCGCATAAATATAAATGCTAAGTGCATATTCAACGAAGGTGAAGGTATTTAGCGATGTTATTTAAAGGAATAAAATTGCTGAATTACTGGTGGTGTTGCTAACGACAAAGGTATAAAGGGCAGTAAAAAATGCCCTTTAATACCAAAATATTGAGGAAGTAGCCTATAAAATGAAAATAGCAGCCAAGATGAAGCCCGCTATCCAAAGTGTTTCCATCACCATTAAAAATATCGGCAACATACCCACTGAGGTTAATTTCGATAAGTTTGACTTCATGCCTATTGCAGCAATTGAAATAATTAATGCAAAACGCGATATTTCAGTGGCTGTATTAGTTACCATTTCAGGAAGTTCAATCATTGAGTTCAACATCATTAATACAACAAACGCGATTAAGAAGCCTGGAATTTTTGCGGCTTTAGCACCCGTAGTATCTACAGCGCTATAGCGTTTGATCACAACTAACATGATTAACACCACCGGCATTAACATACTGACACGCACTAGCTTTACTAAGGTTGCTGTATTACCGGTTTCTTCAGAGATAGAAAAGCCAGCACCTACGACTTGTGCAACATCATGAATGGTGCCTCCTAAAAACAAACCAGCGCTATTACTATCAAGACCGAAATACGTTGCTACTATGGGGTAAGCAATCATAGCGATGGTTGAAAGCGACGTGACACCAATTACCGTCAATAAGGTATCGCGCTCTTTATCTTTGTAATCGGGCAAAACAGCAGTAATAGCCATGGCAGCAGAAGCACCACAAATGGCAACAGAGCCACCAGTGAGTGCCCCAAAGCTTTTTTTCAACCCCGTCACTTTTGCCAATATTAAGCCAAGTACAATGGTTGAAAGAATAGCGAGGGCTAATAAAACAATCGCTTGCCACCCTAGAGTAAACAAGTCATCCAAGGCAATACGTAGCCCTAATAAAGCAACACCGACTCTTAACACATGACAAGCTGTAAACTCTATTCCCAATTTACATGATGTTTCTTCATATAAAAATGACAATGCTATGCCTAACAATAAGGCGAATAGCATGGCTGGCGCTCCGTAGTGCTCACTTAAAAACAGTGCAGCTAAGCCTGTAATAACAGCAATGCTGGCGCCAGGTAAGTAACTTTTTAACGTCATGTGTTAACTTCTCTTGATTATTTTTTACCTGAGGCGCCAAGTACAACAAGTACTTTTCGTTTTCGTTCTCCCTCAAAAGGGCGACGACCATGTTTAGCGATATTATTATCAACAATAGCAACATCGCCATCTTGCCAAGCAATATCATATGTTACCTGCTCGGCTTCTGCAGCAATTGTTTCTAAATATGCTTTAGTAAAGTGACTGTCATCACCATAACACAGTGCAGAGGTAGGGTTGTCTCTCACGCCTGACCAGCCCATAAAGGCAGCAATAATCTGGTTGAAAAATACTTTACGGCCATCCGACAAAGTTTTGATAGCCGGTAAAGCTGCGGTTTGTGCTTTTAATGAGCCATCTTCTAACCATTGCCACGAATAGCCTAGGGCTGTCAATTTCTCTTCTGCTTGAGCAACGTTTTCAACCGTTAAAGTACTGCGCCAACTACGGCCTTGCCCTGATTCAGGTTTATCTTCAGCGGGCATTAATGTTGTATATTTAACGCCAACTTCTTCAAGCTTATTGGTTAGCTCAGGCTCAACTTTCATCAAGTTTTGGTAAATAAAATCAGAGCGACAAATAGCAGTTTCACCGCCTTTATCTGCTGCTTGCTCACAAAACAATGAGATTTTAGCCGGATAAATAGGCGTTTGAGCCATTTCATTATGCAGATATATTTCGACATGTTTTGGTGCTTCATTGGCAGTAAAAACATATTCGGTATGATTAATGCGAACCGCGTTTGATAAAGACTCTTTATAAGTAAAGTTTGGATAGCCAAATGATGAGAAAAACTCATCATATGTTTGAGCACTTGTTATTGGAAAACCTCTAAAAAGTAAGGCTCCCGTACAAAACAGCTCTTTTTCTAAAGCGTCAATATTGGTTTTTACAAATGCCGTCGCTTGCTCAACAGTGCTAATGCTACCATCATTGACAATAATGGTAGGGAATTCACTTTTATCAAATTTTAAATCAGCGATCATGTTACTAATATAGGGCATTCCTTTATCTCCTAATCATAAATGGGGTAAAATTTATTAAATGCCGCTTCGCAAAATTCACCCGGATCATTAAATCTTCTATTTTGATTCAGCGCTGAGATAGCATCCATTTCTTGAGACGATAATTCAAAATCAAAGATAGCAATATTTTCTTTTAGTCTTTCCAACTTGGTGCTTTTAGGAATAATGGCACAACCACGTTGTACCCCCCAACGTAGAACAATTTGCGCAGGCGTTTTATCTAAACGCTCTGCTGCCGCTAATACCACACTTTGAGTTAATACTGATTCAAGTGCATCAGCCATTTGTAGCTCTAGGTACGACAATGCTCCTAAAGGAGAAAACGTAGTAACGGCAATACCATAACTTTTTGCTAAACGAATAAGCTTTTCTTGTGTTAAATAAGGGTGTGATTCTATTTGTAATGCTGCAGGTTTGATCTTGGCGTATGCCATCAAATCATTAAGCAAGCCAGAGCTGTAATTACAAACACCAATTTCTTTCACTAATCCCGCTTCAACTAAAGACTCCATCGCTTGCCATGTTTCATGCAATGGTACCGGCTCTATTAACATAGCAGCGTCTTCTGCTGTTGTATCAAATAACCATTCAGGTGGGTATCTCTCTTCAAAAGGCACGAAAGGTTGTGCAATCGGAAAATGAATCAAGTATGAGTCAAGGTAATCTAGATTAAGATCTTTCAAACTTTTCTCAAGCGCTAACTTAACGTGCTCTTTTTTATGGTAAGTATTCCAAAGCTTAGAGGTTACCCAAAGGTCTTCGCGTTTACATAAACCTTCACTGATCGCTTTTGCAATCCCCTGACCCACTTCTATTTCATTACCATAATCACAAGCACTGTCTAAATGGCGATATCCTATTTTGATCGCGTTATAGACAACATCTGCACACTGCTCTTTGGATATTTTCCATAACCCTAAACCAACTGGGGGAATGTTACGTTCAGCCATTGTAAACCTCATCATTAAATAAATTGTAAAATTCTATTTTTATATCTTATATAAGACACAAGTTTTGTCAATGTGATTCTTGAGATTAAATTTAATTTAGTTAATCAACACTCAGCAGAGGCTGATGTGTATCGAGCAGAATTATATGAACAATAAGATTGAGATATTTATAAAAAAAAAGCCTTCATAAAATGAAGGCTTTTTTTAATCAACTATTTTCAACATCAATCAAACTTAACTAAATAATGGTAATTATCTGAACGACAACGAGTTTGTCGATATTCAATCAATTGACCCGTTAACGATTTAGCTAAGCGCGTGAACTGTAATAGAGGCTCTGTAGGCTTGATACCTAATGATTTTGCATCTTCTTTTGTCGGTAGTATTGCTTTAATGCAATCGGAAATATCCTGCACCGTATGCTGATAGTTGGTTTGATAAAAATGATAAAGGGTATGCGGTATTTCTGATTCTTCCATCATGCCGGCAAAGTATTTTTCAGGTAAGTAAATGTCTTCTAAAATACACAGTTCGTCATCAATTTTACGACGGCGTGATAAAACTATGACTTTTTCACCCTTCTTCAGTTGTAAGTTCTCTAGCACTTCACCTTGAGCCACTTCAGCTTTACGTGAAATGGTTTCAGACATTGGCAATTCAGGTTTTTTACCATCAGCTACTATGGGAAAAAAACGATATAGCGCTTGTTGGCCTGTATGCTCAGATACAAACGTTCCTACCCCTTGCCTACGATATAAAATCTTAGCGTCGGTTAGCGCACTTAACGCTTTTCGAACGGTTCCTTGGCTTACATTAAATTCTTCCGCCAGCTGAAATTCATTAGGGAGAATTTCACCTACCTTCCAACGTTGTTCAACAATTAATTGTTTAACATATTCTTCAACTTGCTTATATAAAGGCAAATAGGCTGGGCTACTAGCACTTAACTTACTATGAAATTTTGTATTATTCATTTTACTGTTCAGGTACTCTTCTTTAAAAAGAAAAATGTTCATTAATCCAATAACAACATAGATACGCTACTGAGCAACAGAATGCAAGATAATAAACATTAAGCTACTGGTTATTATACTAATCGGATTAACTATATTTACAATCTACATGCGTTAATTTTAGTGACTTCATGCAAATTAAACTTTCCAAGATAAGACTTTTGTCCAAACCTTTATACTAATAAATGATTGACAGTACGCTGATAAAGTTAGTACCTTAAGTCTTATATAAGATAGCATTTTAAATTTTTAGCACTCAATGGAGTTTGTACATGTCCTCACTTTCAGTCTCTACACCTAACTGGAACGATATTCCCCAACTTTCAATTACGGGCGATGCTCAACTCTCCTCAGATAACACCGTTTTATTAACGACTGAGCATGGTGTTATTAATATTTCGATGCTTACTAATGGGGTTAGATTTCAAATAGGTAAACCGAGAGTATTTGATTATCGCATGTTAAAGGTAAGCCCAAAAGCGCAAGCGATAACCCTAGAGTCAGCTGAGAATACTAGCATTATTAACAGCGAGAAGTTTCGATTAGTCGTCACACATAATCCATTTAGTTTCAAGTTATATGAAGGTGAAGAACTCATTCAAGCCAGCCCCAATGATGGCCATTTTGTTAGGCAATATCGACTACCACCTTTGGCAAAAATTTCCGAAGGTTGGTTAATGTCATTTGAGCTAGGCTCAAGTGAGCCTGTTTATGGCCTTGGTGAAAAATGGGGGAAATTAGACAAACGTGGACAATTTATCCGCTCTTTTAACCATGATGCCTTAGGGGTAAATGCAGAAATATCTTATAAAAACACGCCTTTTGCATGGAGTCCGCAGGGTTGGGGAGTTTTTGTCCATACGCCATCACCTGTTACCCATAGTGTTGGTTACGCACCGTGGTCACAACGTGCTTATGGTTTACTTGTTGAAGATGATGTTTTAGATCTGTTTCTTTTAAAAGAAGACAATGGCGCTAACATGTTAAACGCTTATACCGAACTCACTGGTAAAGCACCAACACCGCCAGATTGGAGCTTAGGCGTTATTTTATCTAAAGCTTACTATAAAGATGTTGATGAGCTAATGGCCACTGCCGAAGCGGTTCGTGAAAATAAAATGCCTTGTGATGTCATCACCCTAGATGGTAGAGCATGGCAAGATACTGACACTCGCTTTGCCTTTGAGTGGGATAAAACTCGCTATAAAGATCCTGCCGCTGTTTTAGCCAAACTAAAAGCAATGAACTTTAAAATTTGTATCTGGGAATATCCCATGATCTCAGTGGAGAATCCGCTGTTTAAAGAGCTCGCTGAGAAAGGTTGGTTAATAAAAGATAAACGTACTGGCGAAGCATTCCAATATGATTGGGACATGAGCGCCTTTGGTGAAGTACTCACCCCTTTACCAAAATCAGGCATTTTAGATTTTACCCACCCAGATGCTTATCTATTTTGGCGTGATAGCCATAAACCTTTGTTTGATATCGGCGTAGATATGATCAAAGCAGACTTTGGCGAGCAAATAGAAGATGAAAACATGGTCGCTTCAAATGGCGAAAGTGGTTCATCTTTACATAATGTTTATACCTTACTTTATAACCGCTGTGTTTACGAAGCAGCAAAGCTATACAGCAAAAATGGTCCTTTCTTATTTAGCCGTTCAAGTTGGACAGGCTCACAATGTTACCCTGCTCAATGGGGTGGCGATCCACAAGCTGATTGGGGCGGTTTAGCGGCAAGTTTACGCGGTGGACTTTCTTGGGGACTTTCAGGGGCGCCATTTTATGCTACCGACGTTGGCGGTTTTTATAAAGATACCCGTGATGCCGAACTCTTTGTCCGTTGGATCCAAAGTAGTGTCTTTTCAGCACACATGAGATTACATGGTATAGGTCAAAGAGAACCATGGAGTTATGGTGAAGAAGCTGAGTTAGCCGCGAATAAAGCGTTAAAGCTGCGTTATAAACTTTTACCTTACCTGAAAAGAACCATGCTACAAGCTAGTGAAACTGCGTTACCGGTACAAAGAGCCATGGTGTTAGCCTTCCCTGAGGATAGAGCGGCATGGCATTTTGAAGATCAATATATGTTTGGTGATGATTTATTGATTGTTCCTTGCCTTCAACCGGGCGGTCATGTTGAATTCTACTTACCAAAAGGTCAATGGCGCTTATTTGAAGATGACAAAGAGTTTGAAGGAGGACAAGTTCATAAACTTACTCTTAAACTTGATGAGCAGGCGGTATTTGTCAGAGTTGGTATACAAATTCCACTGGGTGAAAGTGTTGAGCACACCGAGCAATTAGACAATATTGAAAACATTACTGGCTACTGGCCAGCACAATAATAATTAAAATAAAGCTATACTTTAAGAACGACGGAGCCTGATTACATGCCAATAGAGCAACTGATTACCACCTTATTATCTTGTATTTTTTTTATGGGGCTGGTCGCATGGTATTCCTATAGCAAAACTAAAGGCGAAGTCGACTCCAAGGATGGTTACTTTCTAGCAGGCCGTGGCCTAACCGGTACTTTTATCGCTGGCTCAATGCTATTAACTAACCTTTCTGCAGAGCAATTGATAGGCCTTAATGGCTCTGCTTATATGTACAACTTAAGCGCCATGGCATGGGAAGTAACTGCGGGTATCGCCACCATTATTATGGCGTTAGTTTTTTTACCACGTTACCTTTCAGGGGCTTTCACCACCCTACCTGAATTTTTGAAGTCTCGTTTTGATGATTCCGTCAGGCGCATGACTGTCGTACTTTTCATGGTGGGTTATGGCTTAGTCACTATTCCTTCAATTCTGTATTCTGGCTCTGTCGCCGTATTAATGCTTTTTGATATTCCGACCTTACTCAATGTTAATTATGAACTAGCCTTAGTAATCACCATCGTTTCTGTCGGTAGTATTGGTGCACTTTACGCTATTTTTGGTGGTCTTAAAGCGGTTGCTGTATCTGATACATTAAATGGAGCCGGTTTGTTAATAATAGGTATTTTAGTACCTGTGTTAGGTTTTTCGTTACTCGGTGGTGGCGATATTATGGCGGGTATTGATACCGTTATGACCACACATACTGAAAAATTGAATGCCATCGGTGCACCCGATGATCCCGTGCCATTTGGTACCATTTTTACCGGCATGATTTTCGCTAATTTATTCTATTGGTGTACCAATCAATATGTTATTCAGCGTACGCTAGGAGCTAAAAATTTAGCCGAAGGCCAAAAAGGTGTCTTACTTTCAGGTTACTTTAAATTATTAATCCCTTTTCTAATGATGCTACCAGGCATTATTGCGTTTCATTTATATCAAGGTGATAGCTTACCTTCATTTGATTTAGCTTACCCTATGCTAGTTAAAGATGTACTACCAGTATATTTGTCTGGTTTTTTCTTAGCCGTATTACTAGGTACGGTGTTCAGCTCATTTAACTCTTTACTTAATAGTGCTGCCACTTTGTTTTGTTTAGACATATACATGCCAATGAAAAAAGATAAAGTGTCTGATAAAGAGCTGATTAAGGTGGCCAAAATTGCCAGTGTAGTTATTGCCTTATTCTCATTTATTGTTGCGCCTATATTGATGTTTGCCCCTGAAGGGCTATGGCAAATAATCCGTATTTTTACCGGTTTTTATAATATTCCTGTAATTACTATCGTCTTAGTCGGTTTTTTCACTTCTCATGTACCAGCGGTTGCAGCAAAAGTGGTAATTGTTTTCCATGTCATCACTTATGCTTTATTAAAATTCATCATTGATATCGACGTTAATTTTATCCATATTTACGCCATATTATTTACTGTAGAAACCGCTATTATGTTAACTATTGGTAAGTTCTACCCTCGTGTCAGTCATCAAATATACACCAAAAGTAACCTAGTCAATTTAACCCCATGGAAATATGCATTGCCAGTGGCTATTAACTTAGTCGCCTGCATTGTGATGTTATATGTACTGTTTTCTCCTATTGGATTAGTAAACGGTTTAAGCCCTTCATTTTGGGCAATAATCTTTGCCATTATGGTGGTAAATATCATCTTATGCTTCATGTCACTAGAAGTGTGGAAAAAGAAATACGAGCATGATTTAGAAGAAGCTAACCATATTGGATGACCATATTCGACAGTTGAAATCGAATTCCGTATGCATAAGACAGGTAACCCGACCTCTAAACAACAAATAACATATTGTTTTACTTGAACTAAATAAAGACATGTGTCTTATATAAGATATTAGTTGTAATATAATGGTCATATGTGTATTGTAAATCTGGGCTGTCGTTATTTTCTACAACCCTAAAGTTAAAATAAAAAATTCTAATGGTATTCATTTTTTATCGACTAAAGTGAATACATAAAGAATACATAACAACAAGTGATGGTATCGACTGAAGTTTAACTTTATGTTGAATACTAAAGAAAAATATAAAAACATTAACATAACAACATAACCACATGTACGGGGGAAATATGTCAATAAAACGAAGTAAACTCTCACTAGCAATAGTGTCGTCATTGGCAATAACATCATTCGCAAATACTGCAACTGCACAAGAGGCCGAAGTTAAAGATGATGGTCTTGAAAAAATTACAGTCACCGCACAAAAGCGTACGGAAAGTCTTTCAGAGATTCCGGTCGCCGTTTCTGTTATAAGCAGTGATCAAATTGATAACGCTTTTACAGGTAGCTTTGAAGGCTTACAAAGCTTAGTTCCTTCAGTAAGCTTTAAGAAAGGTACTACAAGCCGTAACTCAGCAATCACTGTACGTGGTATTGGTACTATTTCATTTAGTGTTGCTGCTGAGCCAAGTGTTTCCACCGTTGTTGATGGTGTGGTATTAGGTCGTTCTGGACAAGCATTTACCGATCTTTATGACTTAGAGCGCGTTGAAGTTTTACGTGGACCACAAGGAACTTTATTCGGTAAAAATGCCTCTGCTGGTGTGGTGAATATCACCACCAAAAGACCACACGGCGATACCGAAGGTATGATTGAAGCAACCATGTTCCAAGGTAATGAATATCGCTTACGTGGTAAAATTCAGGGTGAAATCTCTGATAAAGCTGCCGGTAGCATAGTTGTTACACAGTCAGCTTATGACGGTAACTTATATAACGTTTACAATAATGAAAATGTAAACGGCTATGACAAGCAAGGCTTTCGTGCCATGTTAGATTACGAAGCCTCTGATGATACGCAAGTGTTATTCATCTTTGAAAGCGCTGAATCAAATGATGATTGTTGTGCTGATATTGAAGGTTTACCTAGTGGTCGTAACCCTGATTCAGAAGCTGCGCCAAACAGTAATGGTATTGTTGATGGCGTTGCCGATTTCGATTTAAATCAGCGTAAAGTCGATCATGACTTTGAGTCTCGTACTCAAGATAACACTACTGCTTTCTCTATTCAGGTGGATCAAGATTTAGGCGATTACGCGTTAACCTCAATTACCGCTTATCGTGAATGGGAAAACATTGAGTACCGTGAAGGTGACTTTACCTCTATTGCTGGTGATTCAACAGAGCCGGTATTTGGTGTACCTTTCCAATTACACGATGTAGGTCCACAAACTTGGCGCCAATTTTCACAAGAAGTCAGAATAGCCTCACCTGTTGGCGATGCGCTTGATTGGCAAGCGGGTGCCTTTTTCTGGAAAATGGACTCTGATCGTAACTTTACCCGTGACGCTAGTTGTCAAAACAACAATGGCCAGTTAAATGATAATATTGGCTATTACCTTGAGCAACAAGGTGTTACTGATCCAACCGATCAAGAAATAGAAGATTTTATTGCCAGTGAAGGTATTACCTGTAACGCCAATGATATTGTTAGCGCTACTGCCTACATGAAAACTGAATTTGTAAACTGGGCGTTATTTGCTGATGGTAAATATCACATCTCTGATGACTTTAGATTATTGTTTGGCTTTAGATATACTGATGATGAAATAAGCTATTCACACAACCGTTATAACAATGACCAATATGGTCGTAAAGGTGTCGGTGTTCGTGAAGCTTCACTTAATACAGATTATGACGGTAGTGCTAGCAATACCAACACTTCAATTAAGTTAGGCGCACAGTATGACTTTGATGATTTAGGTATGGTATACGGTACTTACTCTCAAGGTTATAAAGGCCCAGGCTTTAATGTTTTCTACAATATGTCTGATAATGACACCTTACCTATTGATGAAGAAACGTCTGATGCATATGAGCTAGGTTATAAATTCGCTTCTCATGACTTCATGTTTAACGCGTCAATATTTAGAACAGAAATTGAAGGTTTCCAAGCCAACAACTTTGATGATTCTAGCGGCGTTACTATCACTCGTTTAACTAATGCCGGTAATGTCTCAACCCAAGGTATTGAATTTGATTTTGCTTGGTTAGTGACTGATGATTTAACTTTATCAGGTGGTTTCGCTAAGATTGATGCCGAAATTGATGAGTTCTACTGTCCTGTTGGTGAAGCGTGTACAGATCGCTCTGGTTTAGACGTACCTTATTCTCCAGACTTGAAATACTCACTTACAGCAGATTATGTTACTGAGTTAACATCAATGGATATCTTCTGGAATGCAACGTATGTCTACACTGACGAGCAAGTAGCTACTTTACCGAGTAACACCGGTGAATTTAGCCCTGCTGTTCAATTACCTGATTACGGCTTATTAAATGCCAGTGTTGCGTTCTCATTCAACGATGATGAATACCGCATCACATTAATAGGTAAGAACTTAACGGATGAACAGTACTTTACTAGTTACAGTGGTGATGGTTTCCGTTATCAAGTACCTAGAGATGCCGACCGTTACTTCGGTGCACAATTTAGAATGAACTTCTAAACATTATTGATACATGTTTTATTAGCTGTCGAAAGGCAGCTTTTTTTTGCCTAAAATACCTTGTATTTGTCAATTTTTCCTACCTATAAAATAGATCAGCTCATTAATGAAACGGGTATTATACCAATCCATCTAAAGAAGTGACCACTTAGAACGACATGGGCGATATGAGAACAAACAAAATATGTTTAGATATAGTTGTTCTACATCAAACAAATTTTGTGCCTTTATCATGATGCCCATACGTTCCCGAAGGGCGAGCTTTAAAGGCTTATATGCTGCGTTATTGATTTTAACAATAGAATAACTATTATTTGCAATCAATGCCTTGCCTCTAAACCTTTAAATTCTCGCTAAACGATCACTTTCTTAAATGGAATGGTATTAAACTCATCCGCTAAAACTTGTTTTACATCAATAAGGAAAACTCAATACTATTTATCATTACTGTTTTATATAAGACACAACACCTTGCTTCTCATTGATTAAATAAAATAGAAAATTATTTAAAAAAAGCATGAGTTGAAACTGTTTTAGACACTACTGATTGGTTTCTATGATATTTGACAGTAATGAATTACTCCTGATGTTTTTCATCGCACTCGGCAGTTATATCCAAGCCACAACGGGCTTTGCTTTTGGCTTAATTGTTATGGCTGGTGCGACCGCACTCAACTTGTGTTCAATTGAGAGCAGCGCATTTATTATCAGTATCTTAGGGTTAGTGAACTGTTTTTTTAGCTTGCGAGGTAATCAAAAAAGTCACATAGATATAACTGTGCTATTTAAAATTATCTTGCCATGTATACCAGCCACTATTGCAGGGGTTTGGTTATTAAGCTATTTAGGTAACGAGCAGTGGCAATTATTAAAGACACTACTGGGTGTCATTATCATTGGCAGTAGTGTCATGATGTTATTAAAGCCGCACTATAGTGAACAAAAATCTTCAAATTCAACTTTGATGTTTACCGGATTGCTATCTGGATTTATGGGGGGAATATACGCAACATTTGGACCGCCCGTCACCTACATTATGTATCGGCAACCCGTAAATCAAGACGTGATCAGAGCAACACTATTAGCTTTATTCACCTTAACGGGGTTAGTACGAGTGAGCATCATTATCAGCACTGAGCCAATTGAATACTCACTATTATTACTTTGCGCAATCACTGCCCCCATAGTTATCTTAACCACTATAGTTGCCAAGAAATATCACTCTTTATGGTCTAATGATGCCGTGAAAAAGCTCGCATTTACCTTATTATTTATCTCAGGTATTGCTTTAATATTTGGCTAAGTTAATTTTCTTTAACTTTGTACTTTTTTCACTGCGGCTAACCACTTTTCATAGAGTTGATTTCTCACTTCATTACTTAACTTGGCTTCGAAGCGTTTATCACAATTCCACATAGTGGCTAATTCTTCTGTGGACTGATAAACTCCTGCTTGTAACCCAGCTAAATAGGCAACACCTAACGCCGTTGTTTCTATTATTTCAGGGCGCTCAACAGTCGCCCCTAAAATATCCGCAAGAAAATTCAGTAGCCAATTATTAGCTACCATACCACCATCAACTCGAAGGGTTATTGGTCTTAAGCCATCACTTTCCATCGCCTTTTGCAGGTCTTTCGTTTGATAACATACCGATTGTATACCTGCTGTGATTATTTCGTTTATTCCAGAGTCACGCGTTAACCCTAAAATAGCGCCGCGCGCATTAGGATCCCAATAAGGAGCACCTAAACCAGTAAAAGCGGGCACTAAAAATACCCCATGATCTAAAGGCATTTTTTCGGCAATAGACTCTGTATCACTGGCACAATTGATAAGTTTTAACCCATCACGAAGCCACTGAATAGTTGCCCCCGCCATGAAGATACTACCTTCAATAGCATAAGTAACTTTACCATTTAGTCGATAAGCCACTGTAGTTAGTAATTTATTATTAGACTTTAATGGCTTACTGCCAGTATTGAGCATTAAAAAGCAACCAGTGCCGTATGTGCTTTTGGCCATTCCGGGCTCAAGACAAGCTTGACCAAAGAGCGCCGCTTGTTGATCGCCAGCAACGCCTAAAATAGGAAGCGCATCTCCCAGTAATGATTTTTCAGTTAAACCAAAATCTGCTGCTGAGTCCATCACCTCAGGTAACATAGAGTGAGGAACAGAAAATACACTCAGCAATTCATCATCCCAGCATTGCTCATGGATATTAAATAACATGGTGCGAGAAGCGTTCGTTGCATCTGTGCGATGTACTTTACCGCCTGTTAAATGCCACATTAAAAAGCTATCGACCGTTCCAAAGGCAAGCTCTCCTTTATCAGCTTTTGCTTTAGCATCTGGTACATTTTCTAATATCCAACGTATTTTAGTGGCAGAAAAGTAAGGATCTAATAATAAGCCAGTTTTATCGTTAATTAGTTGTTCAATATGGGGGGAAGAAATAGACTTACAAAAATCTGCTGTTCGACGATCTTGCCAAACAATAGCCTTATAGACAGGCTTTCCGGTTATTCTATCCCAAACGAGTGTTGTTTCACGTTGATTGGTAACTCCAATGGCACAAATTTGTGACGCGGCAATATCATTGTCTTTTAAAACGCGTTGGCATGTAGCCAACACAGAGCCCCAAATATCATTAGGATCATGTTCAACCCAGCCATCTTTGGGAAAATGCTGTTCAAACTCTTCTTGAGCACTGGCATAAACTTTACCAGCAAGAGTAAAAAGAATTGCACGGGAGCTCGTGGTCCCTTGATCAATTGATAAAATATATTTAGTCATAAACTCACAATTAACTGAATTAAAAAAATCTACTCGATAATGTATAAATGCTATTAAGTTGGCAATATTATACTCACCGACAATACAAGTAACTTATATAAGATGTAATTATGAGTATATCAGTTCTTATGTAATAATTTTCCAAAATTACTTTAAGCGCCTCGATTAACCTCATTTTCAAGCGCAACAGAGTAATAAACTGAAAGGTCAACAGACCCTAGCATTTTTCATTGATAATACTTGAGACGCACAATGCCACAAAACTTACGACAATCTGAGCTAGTTACCTTATTACAAAATAAAGGCTTTATTGCTATAGACGAGCTAGTAGAGCATTTTAAAGTGACACCTCAAACGATTCGTCGAGATTTAAATCATTTATCAAAGATTGGGCAGATTGTTAGGCATCATGGTGGCGCTGAAGGCTTGTCGAATGCTGAAAACACTTCATATCAATCAAGAAAGATACTTAATTTAGACGCTAAAGAAAAAATTGCTGAAGAGCTGGTTAAAATGATCCCAAATGGCGCTTCACTTTTTATCAACATTGGCACCACCACAGAAACAGTGGCTCGTGCATTACTTAATCACAAAGACCTCAATGTAGTCACCAACAATATCCATGTGGCCACTATTTTATCTGTTAAAGAAGATTTTACCGTTATTGTTGCCGCAGGCGAAGTTCGCCATAAAGATGGCGGTATTATTGGCGAAGCCACTTGTGATTTTATTAGCCAGTTTCAAATGGATTTTGGCATAATTGGTATCAGTGGTATTAGCTTAGATGGTGCGTTAGTTGATTTTGATTTTAGAGAAGTGAAAGTAGCGCAAGCTATAATCAATAACTCTGCAAATGTACTACTGGCGGCTGATCACTCTAAATTTGGTCGAAATGCCATGGTCAAACAAGCCAACATTGCTCAAATAGATCATTTATTTACTGATCAAACTCCACCAGTAGAAATTAACGATATTCTATCCGCGCATCAAATAAGCTCTCATATCATTTAAAAATTAACGCTTTATCTACTAACATCACGACCATTCATTGAATGTTAATCTCCATCTACCACTAAATATTGGTCAATAAATACAGACAAAAGCTAATAGTAAGTTCACTGTTCATACTCCTGTGTCTGTATTCTTTACAATCTTTTAACATAAAACAAACAGACTCAACACAAAACAACTCAAATAGCTGATAATTAATAAGTTTTGCAACCTGGCTTACTTTTTGCTTCATGGTGAGTTCACCATTTACAAGGAACATAAAATGAAATTAGTTAAATATTTACTCCCTTCATGTATTGCAGTATGTGCATCATTTACTCAAGCAGCACCAATTACCCTTTCAAATTCAGATATTTTTGACAATTCTGATGTAAATTACAGTGATCTTTTAAGTGACTGTGGTGGAGGGTACACCTGCTTTACAGATGCAACTTCACAAGGCGCTGGCGGCGGCGGCGATCATTTTGATGATGCTATGGGAGTTGCATTAAACGGTAATTCCTATGGTGTAAATGGAGGGGACTGGGATGGTACTTCTTTAGCTCTAGATACAGTAACCTTTGGCACCTTAGATATGTACGTTGAGTTTACCTCTTTTGGCCCGGTAATGCGTCAAATTGTTACGGTAACCAATACAGGAATGGCTACAGAATCAGCCAACATATCATGGCAAAACAACACAGGTAATGATGGTAACCAAGAAACAATTGCAACAAGTAGTGGTGATTTATCAGCAACCACAGATGATAATTGGGTTGTGACAGCAGATAGTAATTCTGGTACAGATAACGAAGTAAACTCTTGGGTATTTGGCGATGGAAACTCTTTATCTGCAAGCGCCACTTTTTTAACAGATTTGTCTAACACATTTGGCGCTGCTGGAGAGCAAGGTTTTTCTGCGTTATTTGATTTTAATTTATTAGCTGGCCAAACAGCTTCTTTAATGTTTTTTGTAGGTATAGAAGGTATTAACCAAGACGGTATAGACCTTGCTGCTAATATTAGCGATACAACATCTGATTTATTCAGAAGCGTAACGGCTGATATTAGTAACACTGAATTTGCACAGATTCAAAACTGGAGTTCAGCAAATTCAATCCCAGAGCCTACAACATTAGCAATTTTTTCATTAGCTTTACTTGGACTTAGAGTTAGAAATAAACGTTTTTAATTAAATGAAAGAAACAAAATGAAAGCCGCTAATGCGGCTTTCATTTTATGTAAATAAGCACAACTATTAAACAATAGTTATTAACCAAAAATAGCTCGCATCAATCCAATCACTTGTTCGACACTTTTGCCATTTTTAACTTGGTTTACGATAGAGTCACGCTTACTGAGCATATATTCAGGTAGTTCGTCCGACATTAACGCTTTATCTACTAACATCTCTGCAGATTCTTTTGTGCGCTTTTTCGCAATGACAGTGGACTTAGCTCTGACTTTATTTTGTGCTTTATCACGCAAACGGATGTAATTTGAATTTTGAGCTAATTCAACATCCGCGTATAAAAATAAATCAATAAGCACTGCCCTATTCTTCCACAATGTATATTCTCGATTTTCAGAGCCTTGAATCGCTTTCTCTGTATAACTCTCAGTACTATCATCCGCCTCAGCCTTAGCCTCATTTTCTATTTCTGGCGCTTCTTGGTGCCACCAAGAAAAGGTCCGTAATGTACCTATCATATCGTGCCAGTAGGATGAAAAATCACAATTATTAAACTTAGCAATCGACAACCCTTGGCAAAGAATGTCAATTTTATTATTCGTTAAGGCAATAAACTGATCAGGTCGTCGCATTGCAAGTAAGCGTGTACCAGCGGCTAAAGGAGCCTTGCTACTAGCATCGTCTTCTTTAAAAATCTGTTGAAAATCACTAACAAATTTTTGATATTGATCATAACTCACATCACCAGTTAAAGGAATATGCGTTAAAGCACCATCAAACTTTTCCGGAACTTGCGCAAGCAAAGTGTGGAATACTTTTGCCCCTTTAGTACCTGCGAACCATTCATTATCAAAATCATAAATACTGTAGTCGTGTTGGCTAGTATGTTTACCTGCAAAAACGAGACGGTCTTCAGGTAATAAATCAGCTAAAGGTTTATGCTTAATAGAGTCAATGTAGTCGAGTAAACGTAGCCTTTCATCGAGAGCATGTAATGTATTTTGCTGCTCGATAAAGCCAACAAATATTGGCCAAGGAGCAATACGAGCCATTTTAAATTGGCTAATGGTGAAGCCAGTTTCAAGTATCGTTTGCAATTTCTTAAGCGGTAAAAATTGCTCTTCATCTAGCAGATCTCTATTAATACCTTCTCGACATAGCCTGATAAGTTCACTACACCATCCTAAAAAGTCATCTGGACGGTGCGCTACTTTTACCGCCATTAAATTTAAACTTAAAGGGGTGATGTATTTTAGGGCGTTTTGATAAACCTGATTTTCAGCAACAGATAAAGGCATTTCTACAGGGGAAGATAAGAACTTTCGCATTAAACTTTACAATCTCTATTCGAGGAATGTTTCCAATAACACTTGCATGACAAGCTGAAAACCATTTTAAAAGTCGCGCATAATACGCAATTATGCTGGTATTGCAATCAATAGTCTTTGATATGGATTTTTTTGCTTAAAGTTAGAGCAGTTAACCGATTCAAGCGTTTATAAACGTAATTCATCTTTTAGTTTTTCTACATGTATTTGAATTAAATATAGCCAAGCCAAGTTAGGTGTACACTAGAATTTATCAATAGACACTTATACAATAATGGCAAAACATTGATGATTGGTGAGTCTAAATATGCCTGAAAAAGTAATAAAATTTGAATTTGAAAAAAGTAATAAAAATAGTGTCCGTTATAAAGAATTACCTGAGGAAGGGATGCCGCCAATTTTGGGCTCTATCTATGTGCAAAAGTGGTTTGCTGGAAACAACAAAAATATCGAAGTTACTATAAAGACAACAGACAATGAGTCCAGCTAAAAATAACACTACTGACATTGCTCAGTTAGGCAACCAAGTATTAAGACAAAAAGCGGCTGATGTTACCAATATACTCTCTGATGAATGTCAGCAGCTTATCAATACCATGATGTTGGCAGTAGCAGAAGCCGGTGGCGTTGGAATTGCCGCACCACAAATTCATCAAAGTTTTCGCCTATTTATTATGTGCTCTAAACCTAATGCCCGTTACCCTGATGCGCCTTTAATGGAGCCAACAGCAATTATTAACCCTGAGATACTGTCTCGCTCTCATGAAAAAGTGAAAGACTGGGAGGGCTGTTTAAGTGTACCGAGCATGCGTGGGTTAGTACCGAGACATACCCACATTACTGTTCGATACTTTGACCAACAAGGTACTGAACAGCGAAAAGAATTATCGGGATTTATCGCCCGAATATTCCAGCATGAATTAGATCACTTAAATGGCTTAACCTTTATTGATCAACTCGAGTCAACACAAGATTTGATCAGTGAAACTGAGTGGTATAAGCAATTTGCAAAGACCTAGCAATTTCAAGAATGGTTAATCACTTAAGCTGTAGGACCTTCTCAGCTTGCTCAATTTCCTTAATGCTAGTTCATTACTCTTTATTTTTAAAAAATGAAACTTGCTCTAATAATTGTTGAGATTCTTCCTCCATCGATTTACTTGATGCTGCCGCTTCTTCAACTAAAGCGGCATTTTGCTGAGTCATTTCATCCATTTGGCTTACCGCAGAACTTACCTCACCAATACCCGCAGATTGCTCTTTACCCGCACTATCAATATCGTTAATCATTTTGCTTACTTCTTCTATAGAAGTGACTAATTCAGTGAAGGTTTTTCCTGTTTCATCAACCAGTTTGGTACCTTGACCAACCGCTTCAACACTATCGTTGATTAAACCTTTGATTTCTTTAGCCGCTCCTGCAGATCTTTGCGCTAAATTTCTCACTTCAGCAGCAACGACAGCAAAACCTCTACCTTGCTCACCCGCACGTGCAGCTTCAACAGCAGCATTTAGTGCTAATAGGTTGGTTTGAAAAGCAATTTCATCAATCACACTAATGATGTCAGCAATTTTTTTACTTGATTTATTAATATCACTCATCGCGGTAATCGCATTTCTTACTACAGAGCCGCCATTAGTTGCCTTATCCATAACCGAGCTTGAAAGTTTAGTCGCTTCTGTTGAATTTTCAGCGTTTTGCTGAACCGTACTGGTTAACTCTTCCATAGCGGAAGCCGTTTCCTCTAAGCTTGATGCTTGTGACTCAGTTCTGTGGCTCAGTTCATTATTACCTTCTGCAATTTCTCTTGCTGAATCAAAAACATTAGTAGATGCAGTCCTAATACCACCTACCATCTGGTTAAGTATATCGATCAATTCATTAAGGGATTCACCAATAACACTAAACTCTCCTTCCAATGTATTTTCAATATCTTGGGTGAGATCTCCTTGAGAAATTGACAATAGGACTCGCTTAATTTCTGCAATAGCTTGCTTACGAGCAGTGATATTAGTTGCGTATTTTACCACTTTAAACGGCTTACCATTTAAATCTAAAATAGGATTGTAGGTAGCTTGTATCCAAACTTCTTTGTTGTGCTTTCCTAGACGTCTATATTCGTTCGCGTCATATTCTCCGCGATTTAGTTTTGCCCAAAACTCCTTGTACTCATGACTTGTTTTGTATTTGGGCTCGACAAACATATTATGATGTCGCCCTTTAATTTCCGCTAAACTATAACCAACAGTCGACAAGAAGTTTTCGTTAGCTGTGATGATAGTGCCGTCCATATTAAACTCGATAACCGCCTGTGCTTTACCGATAGCTTCTATTTGTCCTGAAAAATCAGCATTAGTAAGCTTTTGAGCTGTAACATCAGTGGCAAACTTAACAACCTTGTAGGGTTTACCATTCATATCTAAAATTGGGTTATACGAAGCTTGAATCCATATTTCTTTACCATTTTTACCCAGACGTTTGTATTCATTAGACTCAAATTCGCCGCGATTAAGTTTTGCCCAGAACTCCTGATATTCATGACTATTTTTAACTCCAGGTTCAACAAACATACTATGATGTTGCCCTTGAATCTCAGCTAGACTGTAGTCTACTGTGGAGAGAAAATTCTCATTAGCAGTGATAATAGTACCGTCCATATTAAACTCGATAACCGCCTGCGCTTTACTGATGGCTTCTATCTGTCCTGAAAAGTTTGCATTTGCCAATTTTTGTTCTGTGACATCAGTGGCAAATTTCACGACTTTAAAGGGTTTACCATTTAAATCTAAGATGGGGTTATACGAGGCTTGTATCCATATTTCTTTACCGTTTTTCCCCAAGCGTTTGTATTCATTGGACTCAAATTCGCCTCGGTTAAGTTTTGCCCAAAACTCTCTATATTCATGGCTGGTTTTAAGCCTTTCTTCAACAAACATACTATGGTGCTGCCCTTGGATTTCATCTAGGCTGTAGCCTACCGTAGCAATAAAATTATCATTAGCAGTAATAATAGTACCGTCCATATTAAACTCGATAACTGCTTGTGCTTTACTGATGGCTTCTATCTGCCCCGAAAAATTTGCATTTGCCAATTTTTGTTCGGTAACATCCGTAGCAAATTTTACCACTTTATAGGGTTTACCATTTAAATCTAAGATAGGGTTATACGAAGCTTGTATCCATATTTCTTTACCGTTTTTCCCCAAGCGTTTATATTCATTAGACTCAAACTCGCCGCGATTAAGTTTTGCCCAAAACTCCTGATATTCATGGCTATTTTTAAGTCCAGATTCAACAAACATACTATGATGTTGCCCTTGAATCTCAGCTAGACTGTAACCGACTGTCGCTAGAAAGTTATCGTTGGCGGAAATAATGGTACCGTCCATATTAAACTCGATGACGGCTTGTGCTTTACTAATGGCTTCAATTTGCCCCGAAAAATTTGCATTACCAAGCTTTTGGGCTGTGACATCAGTAGCAAATTTCACTACTTTAATTGGTACACCACTCGCATTTAAAATGGGATTGTAAGAGGCTTGAATCCAAACTTCCTTACCATTTTTACCCAGACGTTTGTATTCATTAGACTCAAATTCACCACGATTAAGCTTTGCCCAAAACTCTTGATATTCATGGCTGTTCTTTAACTCAGGCTCAACAAACATACTATGATGCTGTCCTTTAATTTCAGCTAGATCATAACCTAGTGCAGATAAGAAATTATCATTCGCGGTATCGATAGTACCATCCATGTTAAACTCGATGACGGCTTGGGCTTTACTAAATGCTTCAAACTTGGCAACAAGATCTAAAAATTCTTGCTCCTTAGTATTCTCATCATTTACTGACGTATTGCTTTGTGATTGTTGAGTTCCTTTCGTATTTGCAGCCATAATTGAACCTATTTTTGTATGTATCAAGCAGATAACGCATTCCCATTGTTACCCAATATTAAAGTTGAAACTAAATGAACACTTACTAACTATTAATGACTAACTTAATAGTTTTATTAAAAATTTATGTAATATTGCTATTAAAATATAAGACAAAATTTGATATTCGCAAATTTATTTAAAATAAATAAATATCCGCGAATCAATTTTGATTTTGCATAAATACCCATAAAAGATTAATATTTACCTACTTTTGTTTTTATTAATATTATTTTATGCCTGTCAATTTATCTGAACTTAATCCCGCTGCACTCACTCCCATTAATGGCATTCGCCTTGGTTGGGCTGAATCCAATATTAAACAACCAAATCGTAAGGATTTACTAGTAATAGAATTAGCGGCAGGGTGTGCTGTGTCAGGCGTATTTACCCAAAACCGTTTTTGTGCCGCCCCTGTCACCCTATGTAAAAAGCATTTAGTCAGTGTCAAAAATGGCGATACTGCTGAGATTAAGGCCTTAGTGATCAATACCGGTAATGCTAACGCAGGTACTGGTGAGCAAGGTATGCAAGACACGCTAACCACCTGCCAGCAGCTAGCTGAGATTATGGCCATTCCAGTAGAGTCTGTTTTACCTTTTTCAACCGGTGTTATTTTAGAACATTTACCTATGGGTAAACTGTTGGCTGGTTTACCGCATGCGGTCGCAAATTTAACCGCTGATAACTGGGCTGATGCCGCATCAGCTATTATGACCACAGACGTTGCTCCAAAAGCTTTTTCAACCAGTGTTAATATTGGTGCTGAACAAATCACCATTACTGGCATGTCAAAAGGCGCTGGCATGATCCATCCGAATATGGCGACCATGCTAGGTTATGTGGCAACTGATGCGAATATAGCTCAACCTTTATTAGATGAAATCACTAAAGAAATTACAGACTTATCCTTTAACTGCATTTCGGTTGATGGTGACACTTCCACTAATGATTCTTTTATTGTTATTGCGACAGGAAAAAGTAATGCCGCAACCATAAATACTCGTGACGACAAAGGTTTTAAAGAAGTCTATCAAGCCCTACTTGAAACCTCACAATATTTAGCGAAAGCCATAGTACGTGATGGTGAAGGCGCCACGAAGTTTTTAACGGTAACCATTAATGGCGCGAAAAGTGTTGAAGAAGCAAAAACAATCGGCTTTTCTATTGGCAAAAGTCCACTAGTAAAAACAGCAATGTTTGCTTCTGATCCTAACTTAGGACGTGTTTTAGCTGCAATTGGATATGCTTCTAGAGAATGTGAGTCATTAGCTGATCTAGATACTGATAAATTGGAGCTTTATTTTGGTGATGTATTAGTGGCTGAAAAAGGTGGTAGAGCGGCAAGTTATCAAGAAGATGAAGGGCAAGCAGTCATGAATGAGGCTGAAATAGATATTACTGTAGAGCTACATCGCGGTGAAGAGCAAGCCACCATATGGACCTGCGATTTCAGCTACGATTACGTTAAAATTAATGCTGAATATCGCACCTAAACACTGCTATTTAATACTCAGCCAATAATTTATTTATTTTATTTTTCGGCGTTTTAATTAGCTTTTGAATGAAAGGAAAAGTGACTTGCTCCGCCGATATTTGCTGTTGAATATCATCAAGCATGGCTAACCACAATTTTGCCGTCATTTGTGAATCATATAGCGCTCTATGGAAGCTGCCATTTGACTTAATTCCCTTATAGTTAACTAGAGTGCCTAATTTATGATTGGGCGCACTTTGATATATACGACGCGAAGCTAACAATGAACAGGCAAATTTCCCTTCATAACCTGAAGATATTCGCTGCAGCTCACTGTCTAAAAAGCGCTTATCAAAAGAGGCATTATGAGCCACTAAATTCTGCCCCTGAATAAAATCAGCAAAACGTGCCATCACTTCATCACAAGGGGCGGCACCACTTAACATTTTATTGGTAATCCCCGTATAATCTTCAATAAAGGCACTAACTCTGCGACCAGGGTTCATAAGCTCTTGAAACTGCTCGGTGACTATACCATTTTCAAGTTTGACAGCACCAATTTCAATAGCTCTATCACCATTATCAGGCGACAAACCGGTTGTTTCAAAATCGAGAATAATGAGCGAGTTAGCATTCATAAGAGCTTGTAGTTAAAAAGGTAAAGTCAGCCCGACATTCTACGTTGAAGCCATAAAAAATCAAAGGCTGTTTCTTACAAACTCTCATTCGATTTGTTAAATTGAAAGGATATTTTCCCCACTCCAAATATCTTTATTATCTTTAACTTAACTTTTCGCTGGCGTTTCTTGATACCAATCAGTCATATTGTCGTACATTTCACCTTTTAATAGATAAAAGAATGACTTGTAATAAATTTTAATATCATGAAACGGGTCGGTAATAATTTTTGTGCACCATACTAACCCCGATTGCACGCCTTTTAATTTAAATAGGTGTACCGTTCTAAATAAAATCGCGCCAAAGCCAATAAATAACCAAGCAATAGCCATGTTATTAATAAAAGAGCTAAAGTCAGTGTGAGCCGTAAAAAGTCCAAATAAGCTAGGCTGAAAGTAAAGTACCACTGGCGTTAACGCCCAAATACTTAGCAAGACGACTTTACGTTGTAAGTTATAGCCGACCTTAATGCTTTCTTTATATTCATGTGTGGCTTTATTCACTTTGTCGTAAGTAAGTGGCTCAAAGAAAAAATGTCCTGATTGTCTTAACACCATAGATAACAACCAACCGACTAACGCCGCCGCGGCAGGATAATAAAAAACAAGAACATAGCTCACTAAAAAACAGCAAGCACTCAAAAAGTGTAAAAATTGATTAATACGATTATGGTGATAATAGCGGTGATCATCCCAACGTTGCTGCTGTAATTCTTCAAAGAAAGTCATAATTTTTCCTATTCATTAAGGTTAATGGTATTAAGTTAAAAATTTATTTGGGCAACTCAGTTAATAAAGCCTGTCCTAAATTGATTCGTTGCCCTTCTGCAATCTTTGGGCAAAATTGATAATTGGCACTGGCAAATAAAATAATGGTTGAGCCATGTTGGAAGTACCCCATTTCATCACCTTTAGTAAACTTAGCTTGGCAATTAATCTGATTAGGCCCTTGGTATTTAAGATCTAAATAATCATCTAAAAAATTAAATTTCATGCAGGCAACCAACACCGCAGCAACAGGCACAAGCGTTATGCTGCTGTGCTCATTTTTTGTTTTTAATTCGATAATTGCCCGCTCATTTTTACAAAACAAACGCTCAATTTTTTTTAAGGTAATCGGGTTAACGTTCCATGTATCACCTGATATGTAAGTTACCTTATTTACTTCGCAATCGGTTGGCGCATGAAAGCGGTGATACATACTAGATTTCAAACGAAGCGTAATAAATTTACCATTGCGGTACTTATTATTGAGTATGTAATCAGGTATCAATTCACTGATCTGGTAAGGAAAACCTTTAGCTTGAATAAGCTCTAAACCGTCTAATTCTCCAAACGCGCCAACAATGGCATCGCATGGGCTAGTGACTATATCAGCCTGTGGTGCTATAGGGCGTAAATCTGGTTTTAACTCGCGGATAAAACAATCTTGTAAGCTAGTAAAGGTAGATTTTTTTGCTTCTTCAAGCTTTAAATCTTCAGAAAACAACTGCCAGATAGCGATAGAAATCTTTGCTAAAATTGGATTTTCAATCTTGCTATACCAACCGACAAATTGAGTTAAGCAACGTCTAGGAATTCTATTTGTTAGCAAGAAATTAATTTGCTCAGGTAAGGTTAACGACTGTGGTGATTTATTCATTAAGCCACCGTCTGCTCAAAAGTGAACACCTCATCAAGCAGCGCTTCTTCACCATAACTACTGGGTAACTCTATACCGACATTGGTTAAGAACTCTGTCATTATTGGCACAGCTTGGTACTGATTTGCACGAGTCACTGCATTTCTACTCATTTTAGCTTGTACAATTTTGTCGCTAAAGTAGCTCACTAACGTCTCACTCATGGCTTCAATATCTTCAACCAAATAACCATTAAGTTTATCTTCAATAATATCTTTGGGCCCTTTGCAGTTGTATGCTAAAACAGGCATACCATAAGTAAAGGCTTCAAGAATAACGTTACCGAAAGTATCGAATCGAGACGGGAAGATGAATAAGTCTAAACTTGCATACAAAGTGGCAAGCTGAGCTTTATTTTGCCAACCAACAAAAATGGCATCGGGCAGTTTTTCTTGAAGCTCTGTTGCTGCAGGCCCTGAGCCAGCAATCACTATTTTCAATTGTGGGATAGACTGCTTTGCTTTCTCAATAATGGCAGGTAAATCAAAAATTCCCTTTTCATGACTTAAACGACAAGCAATAAAGAGTATTGGTGTATCTTCACTAGCTCCCGGTACTATCGTAGATTTAGGGACTTTTTCAATGCTTTCATCTTTAGGCTTAGCATGATGAGCGGTTAAGAAAACTTGTTCGCTAGGTAATTGCATTTCATAGCCAGTTAACCATTCTTTATGCTCACTATTTAGCACAAAAACACCATCAAAACGGTTGTACAAGGCACGCATTAAACGCCTTACCCTATCTCGCTCATGTTGTGATAAATCTGTGGTGCATTTAATAAAATCTATCCAGTCAGTGTGCATAAAGAAGTAACTAGGCACATTAAACATTTGCTGAATAAATAAAGCTGCGGCAGCCATTGGCCCTTCAGTAGAGCAAATAATTCTGTCGTAGCCTCCTTGATAAAATATGCGTGCAATCTCCATAATGTCTGCAACACATATCTCTTGCTCACCATATTTGGGAATATCAAACGAAGCCACGGGGCGAACAACATGCAAATGATCTTCTGGCTCGATGTCAGCATGACAAATTAAAAAATCCACTGGTAAATCAGCACGCTGAATTTCGGCTAACTTGCCTGATAATGAATTAGAGACACCGTTTTTATCACGCAAGGTATCGGTTAAATATAACGCTCGTTGTTGGTGAGTATTCTTACCCAAGTGCTTGGCGAACTCATTTAAGAGCTCGCGATTTTGATATAACACCCGAGTCGAAGCCACCGAAGCCCCTGCTAAGATAATCGAGATCAATACCGGAAATGATAAGCTACTCAAAATTTGCTCAACATTAACATTACTGATGTTTTTCTGTTTTTTTCCATCACCAAAAAACAGTGCTGTTAACTGGCTTGGTATTTCAAATTTACGAGTAATATCTTCTGTTGATAAACCACTAAATGACAGCTCTTCATTTTCTGCGACAGCTATTTTTACTTTTTTAGCTACTAATTGATTTAAAAAGGTAAATAACTCAGACATTGAGTTGGTGACTGTATCAACAAAATGTTGAGGAGTGCCAGAACGGCTTTCTGCAATTTTTTCAAGGTAATCAATACAAAAACGGTAATCTTTAGAAATCTTCCATTTCACTAACATATTAGGCTTTTTGCCCTGCAATGCATCATGAATATATTCGAAAAACTTCATGGTTTTCTTATGTTTTTGCATTTCGAGTAATAGGTTACTCACGGCAAAACATCCTACTTTGTCCCATGCTGAGCCACGGTGTAGAAGAATTCTTAACAAACCGGGATCTTTAATTTTGGTTGCCACCTGTGAGAAATAATCAAGCAAGGCAATACTGAGTTTCTCATTTTCGCCAATTTGACCAAAGGGTGAAATATTACCTTCACGGATAGCTTCTAGTGCTAATTCTGATGGCTTTTGCGTTTTCAATCTTTGAGCCAGATTTTTCACATATAAACGCGAGCCACACTGACCGGCAAAAATACCGGTATGATCATCAGAGCCTCCGGTTAATACCTTCGCTTTATTAGGGTCAACACCATAATCACTGGGGTTAATATTATGTTTTATTGCATACGCGTTTATTTTCTCAGGCGTTAGGCTTTGCAACCAATTTAACGTTAATACGCTTTGCCATAAATCTCGTTGACCATTGAGTACTTCAAAGCGCTCAAACAACACAGATAACTTTTCAAAAATACTGATATCAATTTTTTCATTATGAGTATAAAAATACAGAGGGTGAGGCGCAATCAGTGGAATATCTGCTTGGGCAGCATACTGAACAAATTCATAAATATTTTGTCTTTTTTCATTTAAAATATCTTCTTGTTGGCGAGTAAAACCATAGGTTAAAACATGAATATAAAGTTCATACTCAGGAAAATAACAGGTAAATTCAGCGGCAACTAAAACATCAATCCCTTGCTCAAGCAAATCCCAACATGAGCGCGCATTGTTATGATTCGTTATGGTAATAACATCACACTGGTTAGCTTTGAGTAATTTATGTAACTTTTTAGTTTTTAACCAAGTTTCAGGTAAACGTAAAATTCTGCCCCAAAGCTCATCAGGAATATCACTGTTATGATCATGGCAATGTAAATCCATTTTTAAACAGTCTTCATCATTAAAGCGCTGCTCTTCTTGCGCTAGATAGTCATTATATTCACAGGCTAAAGAATGCCTAAATTGATTACCCAGATTATTTACCTTTAACGAGCTATCAACATTTGCGGGTATTACTTTTTTACTTTCAGCTAAAAATTCATTCATTCGAATTACACCTGCTCTTTATCGATTAATGTTGTGTGCTCAAGTTGTTTACTCTTTGTTGGCATAAGAGTATTAGGCAGTAAACGTCCTAATAATGGCCAACTCGCCGTTAACATATCTTTTAAAAACTGACGTTTAATCGCTTTATTCGTTAATTGAGGTGATTGCCACCACCAATCATCGGCTTGCATCTTTAACGCCCCAGCAATAAATAATTCAATCACTTCGTTAAATTCAGCATCAGTAAAGTTAAAACTCATGATCATACGCCCAGAGCCTAACCAACTTAACTCTAGCCCTTGTTCTTTAAGATAAAATTGCAGCATCCAGTTGTAACGACCCGGCTTAAGAAAAATAACGGTAAACACTGTATGCATATGATTAATTTGTAAGGGTAAATTTTCTGCTGCCAAGCGCTGATTGAAGGTAGCGATACGTCGATGCCACACTTGTTCAATATTTTGATAAATATCTTGAATGTCATCTTGTTGAATACGAATTAAAAATTCATTCATGGTACCCATGACATAAGGGTGGGAGTTAAAAGTACCCCGGGCAAATGAAACATTAACCGGTTGTTCTTTTTTAAAGCGTTTCATTAAATTCGCTCGTCCTGCTAACACCCCAACTGGTAAGCCGCCACCGAGGGTTTTACCATAAGTGACCATATCCGCCTGAATACCAAAGTATTCTTGAGCACCACGGTAGCCCAGTCGAAAACCGGTAAATATCTCATCAAAAATGAGAACGATATTATTTTCCGTACATATTGCTCTTAAACGTTTTAACCAAGCGCTATAGCTTGCTTTATCAAACAGGGTATTACGATCACTAGCCACCAGTGTTCCATCAGAAGAAGCATCGGCATTCGGATGAAAGGCTTGCATCGGGTTTATCAATAAGCAGGCGATATCATTACGGCTAGCGAGTACTTTGATGGTGTTTTCACTTAAATCAGCAAGGGTATAAACATCATTGGTTTTTCGGCGGTTTCCAACCCCAGGTTGAACACCGTCCCACCAACCATGATAGGCGCCGCACAAACGTACTAAGTGAGTTTTTTTAGTATGATATCGGGCAAGCCTTACTGCCTGCATTACCGCTTCAGTGCCTGACATATGAAATGACACTTCATCCAAACCAGAAATATCTTTTATACCTTTAACATTTTCGCTAATAATAGGATGATAACTGCCAAGCGCAGGCCCCAAATCAGCAACTTTCGCACTACCTTTTGCTAGGCATTCTTTATAAAAGTCATAACCAAAAACATTTACACCGTATGAGCCGGATAAGTCATAACGCCAATTACCATCGATATCTTTAACTTTAGTGCCTTTACTTTCATCAATAATAGCGCCTAACTTGAACACTTTAGGCAAGTAGAGACTGAACGGGAAAGGAACACGATAGTGACTGACAAATTGCACATCAGAAATATCCTGCTCTAAAGACAAGGCATGCTCAAAAGTCTTTGGCGATTGTTGTTGAATATTTACACTTAAATCTTGTAATGCTTTTTTACGTTTTGCTCCTACATCATTTGGCGCACCATCTGTTTGAAAGAACACTTTCTCATTGTAAGAAAAGCTTTTAATTAACGCCGCAATTCGTCTCGACCATTTGCTATGACCACGTAATGAAGGGTGCTTCGCTCGGGAGAGCTGTAAGCGAATGCTAACTTTGTTTAGTACAAACCAAGTGGCAATAACGATAATGCCATAACCTAGATATATTTCGTTCATAAAATGTCACAGTTCATTATTTGGCTACCAAAGTAACAGCCTTTTTTGACAGTTTTATTTCAGAAATATTTAACTTATATAACAGCTTATATGTCTAAGCTTTAAGTAAGAAAAACGGATAATAATGAGTAAGTATTCAGACAAATGCTATAATTTATTTTAATCATTTGACAACAACTAGTAATCTCCTCGTTATAGATTACAGAAAATAAAAGGGGTTTTAGTATTTATGAAATCTAAAATTATCTTACTCCTTTTGTTATTTTTTCCGCTATTTCTTATGGCGAAACCAATCGAGATTGTACTTATTGTGCCTGAGCCCAAAGGGCCTAAGTTTTGGGGTTTAGTGGCAAGTACAAGTAAAGCAAGCGCCGCTAGTTTACAGATTAATCTTGAAATTATTTATGCCGAGCAAAACAATCGTTTTGAAGTTAAAAAGTCCATTCAGGAAGTATTACAAAGAAAAAACCAGCCAGACTATTTACTTTTCAGACCATTAAAAGGCAACGCCGACTCTATTTACAATTTAATTGAACAACAAAAATTAAAGTTTGTAACGCTTGAGCAACCCTTGACCAAGGTTGAAACTAGCACCTTGAAGTTACCAGGAGAAAAATTTAAATATTGGATTGGTAATGTTCTCTACGATGATAAACAAGCAAGTTATGATTTAGCCAAAAATTTATTTAAACAACATGCCTCAAAAAATAAAAATAGCTTTTATGTCACTGGGATTGGCGGTAATTTTGATACCACATCAACACTTAGAAACGAGGGTTTAATCAAGGCGGTAGAAGAAAGTGAAAGTATTATACTAAACCAAATTATCAATATGGAATGGTCGCCCGATGTTGTCCGTAAAAAATTTGATTTACTTACGAGGCGATATAAGCAAAATGATGTTTTTTGGTGTGCCAGTGACGCCATGGCTTTAGAAGTAGCAAACTTAATTAATACAGAAAAATCAGCAGCTAGCAGCTCTTCAACAATTGGAGGTTTTGATTGGCTACCAGAAGCATTGAATAAAATAAAATCAGGAGAGCTTCATGCCTCAGCAGGTGGGCATTTTTTTATGGGCGCAATAGCTATTATCAAAATCTTTGATTATCACCATGGTATCAACCGTTTTACTCCCCATAATCAAATGGAAAAATATCAAATAATTGATAATGACAATGTACATTTATACTTGCCGTTAATGAATGACAATTTTTGGGACAGCCTAGATTTTACTTACTTTTCTCATATAAAAAATAAAAGTAAGCCACTATTAACCATAGAAAATATATTTAAACAAGCTAGTGTCTTGAAATAAACATAAGGACTGATAGTGACGATTTCTTTACCTTAAATTCCACAGCCGAAAACAATAGTTCTCAAAAGCGAATAACACCAGTAAGAATTCACTATACATTACTTTTATGTTGAATAATGACGCGACTACAAGCCAAGGAATAGAGCTATTAAGAAAGAAGTTGAGGGTTTAGCGTACCGCTTGTTTTCATGATAAAAAACAAGCGGTGATTAAAATGGTAAGTCAACTGAACTAATCAAGCTAACCTTTAAATTTATGTAAAATAATAGCTATGAGGCATTAAGTTTATTAAACAAAATCTAAAAACAGAAGCTGAACCAAATTATCAAACTTGGTTAGGTGATTCATATATGTGCGAGTTAACTTCCATAGCTCTCAAAAAAAGTCCAGTACTAACAAAATGCTAATACTGAATTTTTGATGTCTTAGTTGAGTCGGTCAACCGAACGTTTTATATCTTAATTGTACAGCATAACGAGTTTTTCGCCTTTTCTCATTCTAGTCTATGGGCATCGACCTCTAAATTAATAGAGATACCCGAGTAATAATAAACCGATAATTACTGACTCAACAATTAGTGGGGGAAGTATTTCTTTATCAAAGCCATCTGCCAGTAAGCCTACTATGCGACCAATAGCCACTGCTGCCATGATGATCGCTACAGCAACAAATCCCAGAGTTTGACCAGTGAGTAAACCATTCAGCAGTATGGCTACGCAGCCAAGAAATAGTCCACCCATTACTGAACGAATTCTATTTAGCCCTTTAGTGCCTTTTGGCTCAACCGCAAAGTTGGCTAGCATTTTTTTGGGTGCAAACATGGATGTCAAACCGAGGCCGCTAAGCATAAGTGTTACTACGCCTACTAATATTTGTGGAATAGTTTCCATTATTATCTCCTAACTTATTAATGATTTTTAGGTGTATAAATTATTGGTGTGCAAATTTTTGCACGGCCTGCCATGCCGCATTTTGTGCATCTTCATTAGCGAAAGTTTTATCAATAGTTATTTGATCTACTACAGGGCCGGTTGGAGATCCCGCTTTACTGGCGTAAAAGCGACCGCTTTGAAAATGGCTATTAAAAAGCCCCTCAACGTAGCGTTTGGCGCCCGCCTCAACGCTGTGCATCATGCCTAATTTGGGCATTACCAAGCCGCCGATGTATTTAAAAAATATCTTTTTCGCTAGGGGCAAATCATCCATGCCATTGGTCCCTGTGGTGCCACCTGGACTCATGGTGATAAAGCGTATGTGTGGGTGTTTACGGGACATGGCCGACATCCATAATGCACCAGTTAACTTGATGGTACCGTAAACATTAAGGGGATCAGCTTTGGGTCCAAACTTATGTCCATTGGCAATAGCAACAAATTCATCGACTGAGTTACTTTTTAGATTCGGTTTGTCCACACCCATTTTGGGAACACCTCGGGCCGCTTCAGAGCCTGCATAAAGAACGGTAGAAGTCACCAATTGACGTTGTAGCAGTTCGTCTACCAAAACCACATGCCCTAGTAAATTGGAAGCAAAAATGGTGGTGACTCCTTCCGCAGTAAGCTCATTTGGGGTTTTGCCACCCATTCCGCCGGCGTTAAGTACCACTGCATCGATGGGAGTTGTTAGCTTAGCCACTGTGGATCTAACTGAATCAGCTGAAGCCACATCTAGGATGAGAATTTCAAATATGTTCTTACCCGTTTCCGCTTCCAGGCTTGCCTTTGCTTCTACTGCCTTTATTTGGTTACGGCAACCCAGATAGATTTTTTCCACCCCTTTTTGCTGGGCCAATTGTTTGGCTGCCTCATAGCCAAGGCCTGCGTTTGCCCCTGTAATCAGTGCAGCTTGTATTGCTTTCATTTGTCTTCTCCAATGAGTTATCTGTGATGTTGAAGCTAGATTAACATGGCTTATATTTGACTTATACAGACACATAATGGACACTGTGACTCATAAATGAACCACGTAGTTTTATGAGGTAACGATGCCACTGAATGAAAGCCATGAAATAAACTGGGATGATTTAAAGTTCTTCCTAGCAGTTGCCAGAGCCGGTACGTTACGCGGAGGGGCCGAGAGTATTACAGTAAATCACACTACTCTCACTCGGCGCTTGTCTCATATGGAGGAGCATATCGGAAGCCGCTTATTCGATCGCTCAAAAACTGGTTTGGTATTAACCAACATCGGCGAAAAACTAGTTCCCTTTGCCGAGAGGGTGGAAGAAGAAATGACCGCGGCCTCGCGCATGATTGTGGGCCGTGAAGCTGAGCCCACAGGCACCGTATATGTTACCTTACCCCACGGCATCGCTATGACCTCCGTCATGGACGATTTTTCCCTGTTTGCAAAACGCTATCCTGACATCAATCTAAACCTGAATTTTACCAATGCTAATGCAGACTTAACCCGGCGCGAAGCTGACGTGTCTATTCGTGTAGCCAATGAGGTAACAGATGATGTGGTGGGGCGGCGCCTGCTGCAAATGTCACAAGCAGCATATTGCACTAGGGAGTACGCGGAAAAAGTGAAAGACAATGATGGTGAAGGCTTGCACTTTATTGGCTGGCACGAAGCTGAAGGAGAAACAACGGCGCAATGGTTGCGCGACAGCTACTACCCTAAAGCTATGCTAAAACACAGAGTATCTGAACTGGTGCCACTTATCACCTTAGCTGCATCTGGTCTGGGTATGGCTTATCTGGCCTGCAATCTTGGAGACCGACACCCTCAACTAGTGCGAGCCCCTTTTCAAAAGCCTTTGCCATATCGCAGTCTGTGGTTATTGCTGCATAAAGACTTACGTAAAACAGCTCGTATCCGTTGTTTCGTTGACTTTTTGGCAGAGCAAATTCAGGCAAAACATAATGAATTTTGGGTGAATGGTACTGTGAAGAGACGGGAGTAAAAATTTTTGAAATTCTTAGTTTCAGTGGTAACGCTATAAGTAAACTCATCAAAGTTTTAGGCTGTGTAACCCCAAAAAAATTAGGAATCGTTTTTTATTTAACCAATTGATATGAAGTAACTTTAGAAAACCGCTTGATTTTCATATATTAATCAAGCGGCTACTAAAATATGTGAGTCAACACTATAAGCCGGGTTTTGTACTTTTCAAAAGAAAAGTGACAATCATTCGTCTAGGCCTTAAATCGCTTTAAGGCTCAAGCAACCTACCCGGTTTCCACGCGAGCCACGCTTATATTATCTACCGAAGTAAATAATCATGAAACCCTATTTGGTCTTGCTCCAGGTGGAGTTTACCCTGCAATTACTGTTACCAGCAATCCGGTGCGCTCTTACCGCACCCTTTCAGCCTTACCTGTTCCGCAAGCGGTCATCGGCGGTCTTCTCTCTGCTGCACTTGTCGTCGGCTTGCGCCGCCCAGGCGTTACCTGGCACCCTGCTCATTGGAGCCCGGACTTTCCTCCCGCTAGAAATACTTACGCAAACTAGCCAGCGATTGTCTGGTCAACTCGGCGCGCATTCTACCTTATTAAAACTTTAGAACCAATGGTTATTTCATCAAGAAGGGTTAATGACATTTGTCATGTAAAAGTAATGACAATAGGCTCTAACATTAATACGGCTCTTATTAGACACTAATTTGGCAATAACCAATACCCACGATTATTAATAAGGAATTTATATTATGAAACTCATTATCGCCCTCGCTTTACTTGCCTGTTCATCAGTGAATGCCGATCAAGCAAGTATCGACTCTATCGAAGAAGCTGCTATGCAGTTAGATAACAGTCAACTAGTGTCGCTCATACAGCAAAATGTTGGCTATGAACAAGCTCTGGCCTATTATCGATTAGCCATCACTCAAAACCTACAAGATCATGCCGAACAGGCGAATAACGCTTTAGAGCAAGCCATTATTTTATTAGAAACTATAACGGAAAACTCTCCCAATGATGATGAGTCTTGGGCACTATTGGCGCAAGCATATGGCCTTAAAATAGCGTATCAACCAATGAAAGGCGCTTATTATGGACCAAAATCTGGAAAAGCGCTTAAACAAGCCATCACCATTAATCCAAATAATCCTAGAGCTTTTCTTGTAATGGGGATCAGCAAATATAATACGCCTGCACTTTTTGGTGGCAGCAAAAACGCAGCCTTAGAGGCGTTAAACCAAGCTATTTCGTTGTACGATGAAAAAAACGCTACTGATATTGATTGGGGAGAAGCAGAGACATACGTTTGGCGAGGGTTAACTCAGCTTGAACTTGGTAAAAAAGAACAAGCACTGAGTGATTGGAAAATCGCTCTTCAAATCGCGCCAAATTATGGTTGGGCAAAAATGCTAAGTCAGCAAAACCAATAATGCTTAAATAAAGATAATGACATTATCTCCGGTGTATCTTATATGCTGGGGATAATATTTATTGGCAAAAGATAAAAATTTAGTTAGCGTATTACTACAGGAGTATTAAATGTCTATCCAACTCAACCAAAAAGTTATTGATGGCGACGGGTCTAACTGGCTTTTTGGCTCGCTAATTTTTTCAGGCTTTTTCTTTCTACCTTTCTTTTTTAATTTAGAAAGCTTTACTGCCATCACTATAATTGCTTCCATATTAATATATGTCATTTTTTTGGTTTTATACCACCATGCTGCATGTTCTTTAGGTGATAAAGCCATAAAACCAATCATTGCTATGGTGGTTTTAGCAACAGTAGGCACTTACATCACACCGGGAACACAGGCACTATTCGGCTTTGCCGCATTCTTTTGTGGCTTTAATTTCCCCACTAAAAAAGGGTTAATGGGCTTATTTGGCATCATTGTAGCTACAGTTCTAGCAGCGGTTTTATTTAATTATGTTGATGCTTATTTTTTAGTACCACCACTCATCATTAGTATTGCTACATTTTTTATGGGTAAAGCTGTTAGAAAAGATAGATTTCACCGTTTAAGAGAGCAGCGTAGCTCAGAGCAAATTGAGCAGTTAGCAGCAATATCAGAAAGAGAGCGAATTGCACGAGACCTTCATGATATTGTTGGTCATTCCCTAACATCAATAGCACTAAAAGCCGAACTGGCAGAAAAAATGATCACAGCGGATAAACAAGCGCAAGCAAAAGAAGAAATATTAGCGGTGGCAACACTTAGTAGAGAAATACTTACCACGATAAGAAGTGCCGTTAACGATCTTAAAAATAAAAGTCTTACTCATCATTTACAACAACTTAGCCAGCAACTAGAACAACATGATTTTTCTGTTCAGTTAAGTAATGAATTAAGTCATATTTCTGCCGAAGTTGAATCCAATATTACCTTAATCATTACTGAAGCTGTGACCAATATATTAAAACACTCTAGTGGTGACAAAGTTGGCATTTCATTACTACAGCGCGGCAACAATATAAATGTAAGCATTGAAGATAACGGCACCGTATCAAACTTCATTGCCGGTAATGGCCTAAACGGTATTATGGATAGATGTAACCAGTTAGGTGGCACACTAACCACAGACACTTCATCTGGGTGTAAACTACAAATTTCATTGTAAAGGAATAGCATGATCAGAATTATTGTCGTAGAAGATCAACGTCTTGTCAGAGATGCTATCTGTGCATTACTGAGCTTAGAAGCTGATTTTGACATTATTGCAGAAGCAGAAGATGGCTTAAAAGCACTTCCTCTGATAACTAAGTTGCAACCAGATATTGTCCTTACCGACATTGAAATGCCGAAAATGTCGGGGATTGAACTAATAGAAAAACTGGTTACTAAACAAATAACCACCAAAGCCATCATAATGACAACTTTCGCCCGTGCAGGCTATATAAAAAGAGCCATCAGTGCAGGTGTAATGGGATTTATCTTAAAGGAAGCTCCTTCAGAGCAATTAATAAAAGCAATTAAAAGAGTCGCCAATAATCAGCGCGTTATAGATCCTGAATTAGCCATTAGCGCACTTGATGATTGTGATCCATTAACCAATAAAGAACGTAAAGCATTGAAGTTAGCTGGTGATGGTATGAAAACAGCTGATATTGCCACAAACCTGTTTCTATCTGAGGGGACGGTTCGAAATTACTTATCAGAAGCTATCGCCAAACTTAATGCCGCCAATAGCATAGATGCTGCCCGTATTGCTCATCAAAAAGGCTGGTTATAACTCTCCTTTTTTGAAAGTAAAGATTTGTAAAGTGAATAGAAATTATTAATGCCTTAGCCTAACGTTATACAAGTCGATTAAAATTCTACCAACCTGAGAATAACAATCAGAGCGTGCTATGACGAATAATTCAATGTCAGCCATTAAAATCAGTGATGCAAATATTGCCGTTAATCGCTTTGGCTATGGAGCCCGAGAAGATGAGCTACAACAAGCCGAAAAAGATCCCACGAGTTGGATAAAATCTCAATTAACCGCTATCTCTTTTACTAATAACTTGCCCAGCTCTGAAGATATCTTTCGAGCACATCTTCAATATCAGCAACAAAAAAAGCAAATGCAGCTGGACAAAAAAGCAGACAAAGGCATGAATAACCGCTTTGCTCGTAATGCTCTACTGGACATGTCTGTCGATACCATCAATCAAGCCGTACAATCTGATAACAGTATTAGCTGGCGGTTGCTTGATTTCTTTTCCAACCACTTTAGTGTTAGCGCTAATGGCCGACTAATGAAAGGATTAGCTCCGACATTAGAGAGAGAAGCAATAGCGCCAAACTTACTTGGAAATTTTGAAGATCTATTATTAGCGGTAGAGCAGCACCCTGCGATGCTGATCTATTTAAATAATGAGCGCTCTTTTGGCCCAAACTCTAAACTAGGTAAACGCCGTGGTAAGGGACTTAACGAAAACCTTGCTCGCGAGATTTTAGAGTTGCATACCTTAGGTGTTGATGGTGGCTATAACCAAACTGATGTCACCAGTTTAGCCAAAGCAATTACTGGCTGGAGCGTGGTAAATCAGAAGAAAGAGGATGGCTCTGGATTTAAATTTAGAAACTCTGGCCATGAGCCTGGCGCAAAAACATTACTAGGGAAGACATATACTGAAACGGGATTATATCAAGGGAAGCTTATGCTCAAAACGCTAGCAATGCACCCCAATACAGCTAAATACCTATGTTATAAATTAGCGCATCATTTTGTCAGTGAAAAACCGCCACAATCATTGTTAACTAAAATGGAGAAAACTTGGTTACAACACCAAGGAAATATAAAACAAGTCATGTTCACCCTGCTCGAATCTAAAGAAGCATGGATACCAAGCCCACAAAAATTTAAAACGCCAAGAGAGTTCTTAATCTCAACGTTAAGAGCTATTCCCGTTAAAAATACCAATAAGAAACGCCTTTTTAAAACGTTAAGTGCTTTAGGGCAAGCTCCTTTTAATGCAGGATCTCCTGCAGGTTTTAGTGATGAAGAAAAAGATTGGAATGGTGCGAGTGCCTTAATGGCTCGCATTGATTTAGCCAGCTTATTTTCACAAAATAATAAGAATGTAAATGCCGACAAAGTGATGGCATTAGCCTTAGGTGACAGTATTAGTCTTCATAGCTATCAAACGGTAATGAGAGCTGAAAGTCGCCAGCAAGCCTTAACCTTATTATTAATGAGCCCAGAGTTTCAAAGGAGATAATAATGAGTAATCATAACAAGAACGAACCTACTCCTAGCAATGTTGAAGCAGCCTCATTTTCACGCCGAAAATTTATTAAGATTTTAGGGGGCGGCATAACGGCGCTGTCGATACCCGCAACAGCTTTCAATGCTATGGCGTTTAGCAATTCCGTAAATCGTCCCAAAATTGTCTGGGTAATGCTAAGGGGTGCACTAGACTCACTTCATACCATAGTACCAAGTTTTGACCCCGATTATAAAAAAGCCAGACCCAAACTAGCCTCTAGTTTTGCTTCGCCATTATTGCCATTAAGCCAAGGGTATGATTTACACCCTGCGTTAAAGAATATGCATCAATGGTACCAAGAGAAAAACATGCTGCCCGTAGTCGCGGTTTCTTCAGGTTATCAACAACGCTCACATTTTGACGGCCAAGACTTTCTTGAAACGGGTAAGGAGCAAATTGATCATGATAGTGGCTGGCTAGCACGTGCAATTGATATAAAGCATAAACATGCCTTAGCTGTATCTCACACAACGCCGATAAGTTTACGCAGTAGTGAACAAGTAAACACTTGGTTTCCTAGCAACTTAGCAAATGCTGATGAAGACACCTATGACGCGTTATTAAAAATGTATCAGGGTGATCCATTATTAAAGGATTCATTAACTCATGGGTTAGCAGTGAAAGGCTTAATAAAAGGCAAAAATAAGAAGGGGAAAAGTAAGTTTAGCGATTTAAATGATGCCTGTGCAAAATTGATGGTAGGTGAAAAAGGTGTCGACTGTGCCATGTTAGAATTAGGTGGTTGGGACACACACAATAATCAAGGTAAGCGTCTTGATAGAAAACTAACAGAGCTCGATAAAGGTTTAGCGCAATTAAAATCCGGACTAGGTCAAGAATGGCAAAATACCGTAGTTATTATTGGCACTGAGTTTGGCCGCACAGTAAAAGAAAATGGTACCGGCGGTACAGATCATGGCACGGGTAGCGCTTTATTTTTATGCGGTGGCGCTATAAAAGGCGGTGCAATTTCAGGTAAATGGCCAGGACTTAGCAAAAAGCAACTTTTTGCTGAGCGTGATTTACAACCAACCACTAATAGTTTTTCTTGGATTGCTAATGTGCTAGCTCAGCACTGGGGATTAACCAATACTGAGCTTCAACAAGTTTTTCCGAATAATAGTGCCTACCAAGAAGCACTTGTCACTAAAATTTAATTAACTTTAAACAGGCATGGGATATGATTAGTTATACTGCAAACATTTAAGTCCTACTTTTCTTTATGTAGGACTATAAATTTAAGGAGATATCATGAGTCGTGTTTTAGTGGCAAGTACTAGTCCTTACGCTAGCAAATTAGGTTTTTCTCGCGCGGTAAAAGTTGGCAATTTCATTTCTGTCGGTGGCACAGCGCCGATTAATGAGCAAGGGGAAACGGTAGGCATTAACGATCCCGCAATGCAAACAAGACAATGTATCAAAACTATTGAGCTTGCGCTGAAAGAAGCAGGTGCAACATTAAAAGATGTCGTTCGAACTAGAATGCTACTTACCAACATAGAGTATTGGCCAGAGGTAGCTGCCGTAAGAGGAGAATATTTCAAAGACATTCTTCCCGTAGATACCGTTATGGCAGTTAGCCAGTTTATCAATCCAGAGTGGCTCATTGAAATAGAAGTAGATGCTATTGTTTCATTCGAGCAACAACACAACCCTTAAAAAGCGAGGAACTGTTTGGCCAGATGTAGTAGCTCAGAACTGAGCTATTACATCCTACTCAACTTCCATCAGCTGTAGCTAGAAAGGTTATATCTTTAAACGAATACCTTGCTGAATCTTGAAGAACAAATTCCTTAATGAAAAATAACTTTTTTGAAACTTTATATTGTTTATTTTGGTCTGAGTCAGAGCTATTTATCACCTTAATCAAGTAGCTTTCATCGCTTTGTGCAATAGGAGTCCATAAACGCTCTTGCTGTAAATAGGCATGATATTGGGCACGCGATAAGAAAGGAGTTTCCACGCTGGCCTGTACTTTCTCTTTCTCACTTATGTTTGTCTTTACTTGCTCTTGTGGCCGAGCGGATAAATGACCTACTGTCTCTGAAGTTTCATCAAAAGCCGCCATTGCTGTAACTTCTACCGCACTTCTTTCATGATTTACCGCTAAAGACTCATCAGCCATCGCTAAATCAGCCTTTGCTAACTCAGTCGCTTCTTCTTGTATTGAGGCTTTTTTAGCGCGCTCAAATTTAGCCCTAGCACGTTTCTCAGCTTGGTAAGAGCTATCAGCTTGCATTTGTTGTTTTCTAGCTTGCATCGCTTCGCTACTTAGAGCCTTGGCGACTAGATTGTGCTTTTCACTTTCAGCAGTCATGCTCTCAGGCGCGGGAGACATAATTTCAGCGCTTGGTATTGAGCTAGGTTGCGAGCTCACAAGAGCTTGCTCATTTTGGTTAATCACCAATGACACGGCTAACAATGTTGAGGCGGCAATACCTGTAGTAAAATACCAAGCTCTATTTCTTTTCACTTTATTAGCGCCACTTCTATAGACATGATTGTCGAGCTCAACAACGGTAGACTGACTACTCACTGATTGATGTGCAGCAGCAAGTATCTTCTCATCAAGTGCCAAGCTAGGTTTTTCAAGTTCGTTTTGAGTGAAACTATCGGTTGAGTCATTCGTTGAGTGATTTATTGAGTTATCTAGAGAGCTCTCAGCTTCACTTTTTACTTGCGCGTAAAGATCATCAATAAATTTTTCATCATCAATTATTGCTTTGTTTTTATCTTGTTCAGTTGTCATAAAAACGTAACCCCTCACGCATTTTTTTCAGCGCATAACGCCACCGACTTTTCACCTTATCTTTATTTTCAAGTGTTATTGTCGCTATATCTTCAATACTAAACCCTGCTTCCTGCTTTAATAAAAACACTTCTCTTTGTTCAAAAGGTAACAAGGCAATTTGTTGCTTTATGGTTTTAGCCAACTCTTGCTTATTTGCGCTTTCAACTTCATTACTTTGTTTATCATCAATTAACTTGTGCTCATCTTCCGTTGCGGGCATTTCACATACGGTACTTTTCTTGTGCTGATAATCGTAAGCAATCCGCCTAGCGATAGTGAATAAATAGGTAGTGAACTTGGCGCTAACTTGATATCTGTCTTTGGCATTTATGATCTTTAGCCAAGTATCATGGCTTAACTCTTCAGCGACAGCCTCCGCCAGATTTTGCCTGAGAAAAAAGCGATAAATGACAACTTTATGTCTCTGGTAAAGTAATTCAAAAGCTGATGCATTGCCTTGAGCAAAAGCTAGCATCAACTCCTCATCACTTTCCAATGCGCTTACTTTCTTTATTGTCAGCGTCCTATCCTCAATAAAATGAAGGTTATTAACATGCGCCTTTAATTTGGCGCTAAAGCCTCAGTAAGTTTTACCATATTAATAAACTCACTGCGATAACCGTATTTATCATTACCTTTAGCATTTTGGGCTAATTCTACCACCTGTTCAAGTGTCATCGTTGATAGGTTTTTACCACCACGCAACAACTGACCATAACCAGCAACCGCAGCAGAGAACCTAAAGTTATCGCTACTATTAACTAGCTCTGTAGTAACTGATTCAAGCAGTATTGGTGATTCAATAAGCTGACTTTTATCTTGCTTAGGTAATTTGTAGCGTAACCGTAAAAAACCTATTTCATCATTACTTTTTGTAGATAACTCGCTTTTGCTAAGGACTTTTTCTTGTTGGTAGCGAAGAGGATCAATAGCGCCACTTTTCTCGCCAACCAGACTCACTTCATACAAAGCGGTTACTGTGTGCCCCGCCCCAATTTCACCGGCGTCCACTTTATCATTATTAAATTCATCACGTTTTAACGTTCGAGTTTCATAGCCAATTAAACGGTATTCACTAACAACACTAGGATTGAATTCAACTTGAATTTTAACGTCTTTGGCAATAACCATTAACGTTGCCGAAAGCTCTTCCACTAACACTTTTCGAGCTTCATTTAAGGTATCAATGTAATAGGCATTACCATTGCCATTTTGTGCCAATTCTTGCATCAAGGCATCGTTATAATTACCTTGCCCAAAACCTAACACACTTAAATTAATACCTGAATTTCGTTTTTGTTCAATTAAGTTTTTTAATGCTTGTTGATTAACAGTGCCAACATTAAAGTCGCCATCAGTGGCAATTATTACTCGATTAATTCCCTCTTCAATAAACGACTGTTGAGCCAAATTATATGCTGCTTGAATGCCAGCACCGCCATTCGTTGAACCACCGGCGGAAAGGCTTTCTAAAGCATTAACAATAGCATAATGGTTATTTCCTGCCGTTGGTTCTAGCACCACACCTGCCGCTCCTGCATAAACAACAATAGCTACCTTGTCTTGTTTGGTAAGTTGATTAGTTAGCATTTTCAATGCGTTTTTTAGTAAGCCTATTTTATTAGGACGATTCATTGAGCCAGAGACATCAATAAGAAAAACTAAATTGCTAGCAGGTCTATCATCAGCTTCAATTATTTGTCCTTTGATGCCGATGTGAATAAGTTTTTTATCCGCATTAAAAGGGCTAGGGGCAATTTCAGTATGAAGAGTAAATGGTTGGTTGTTATCTTCAGGCACTGGGTAGTCATATGAAAAATAATTAATAAACTCTTCTACTCGCACAGCATTATATTGTGGCAAATGACCTTGATTTAAGATGCGGCGAACATTAGCGTAGGAAGCACTATCGACGTCAATAGAGAAAGTTGAGACTGGTTGCTCAGTGGCAAGATAAATAGCATTCTCGCTAAATTCACGGTATTGCTCAGTATTCGTTTCTTGAACAGGATAAAACGGCAATGGTTTTTGGTAATTATGCGCCATCGCCATGTCTGCTCTAGCGCTCATTTTACTTGTCCTAGTAGCAACTAACATTTTTTCCCGAACAACTCTTTCTTCAGTTTTGTTTGCTACTTGCTGAACGGTTGGCGATATTTGACTTGGTGAATTTGCTTGTCCTTTATTTTCATCCTTTGATGATTCTTGTGCGCATGCTGCCAATAACAGAATACTGGTGGTTAGTATTACTTGCTTAACTATATTCATTATCATTCTCCTGTGGTTATATACTTATAAACGCAGGAGTTATGAAAAGGGGTTAATTTATTTTAATTAATTTCAAATAAATTAATTAACTCTTTAAGGAGAGGGCAATATCATACAGGGCATTTTTTTTCACACCGTGAATTTCAGCGGTAATAGCACAGGCTCTTTTGGGTTTCATTTCAGAAAGTAACAGTTTCAGCGTCTTAATCGCATCAGCTGAAATTTCATCCGGTTCAGCTTGATATCCTTCTAGGATCAGCACCATTTCACCTTTCAATTGATTAGGATCTTGCTCTAGCCATGATTGCAGATTCTCAGCACTATCACTATGGATGGTCTCAAAGGTTTTTGTCAGTTCACGAGCAATAACAACATATCGCTCTCCTCCCAATGTCGTCACAATATCTTTAATCGTATCAATCGCTCGGCGCGGTGCATCATAAAATACCATGGTTCTTGGCTCGTTTGCTAAAGCCAACAAGGTACTTTGTCTGGCACCTGATTTGGAAGGCAGAAAACCTTCAAATGAAAACCTATCTGTAGGTAAACCTGCAACACTTAACGCTGAAATAGCGGCACAAGCACCAGGAATAGGCGAAACAGGTAAATCCAAACTACGACAGTGGCGCACTAAATGAAAACCTGGATCACTAATTAATGGTGTACCCGCATCAGAAACTAAAGCAATTGACTTACCTTCTTGCAATAAACTAGCAATATAATCTTGTCGTTGCCGTTCATTATGATCATGCATAGATAAAGTTTTATTTTTTATCGCAAAGGCTGACAGTAACTTCTGGGTATGACGAGTGTCTTCACAAGCAATAATATCTACTTGTGCTAACACCTCAAGGGCTCTAGTGCTAATATCACCTAAATTACCGATAGGGGTGGCAACAATGTACAAGGTGCCTTTTTCAATACTGTTTTCACTCATTTTTAACCACTTAAGCTGAATCTTTGAAATATTCGATAAACTTCCTCAAGATAGTAGATTCAATTGCTCTGAAACTCGTATTTTGAAGTAGCTTGAGTATATATTAGATGACGTTTATTATAACCCCACTCGACGATAAAAATGCACGGATTTCTCCACTTTGAGCCAAACTAATTTTTCAGCCTTTGATGTCAAGGAACTTACCTTAACCATGCGACTCAAACAAAAACGCGCAACAATTTTTATCTTTTGTTTCATAGTGATAACTCAATTCATTAGTGGCTGTAGTACCCAAGCACCCGTAAAAAAACAATCGACTACAACTAAAGAAACCACTAAACAAGTTGATAAAAAACAACAATCCATTACGGCTGAAAGTCAATTATCCTTAGCTCAAAGCCTTAATAAACAATCAATTACAGCTGAGCAACAAGAACAGGTCAACAGCTTGTTGGTGACTGCTAGTGAGCTTTTTTTACAAGAGAAGAATTTCGTTAAAGCACTTTGGCTAGCTAATAAGGTTAGTGACTTAGTGGACGATGAAGCCAATATCTATAGATTATTAATCGTTAAAGCGGCTAGTTTACAGGCATTAAATTATACTGAGCTTGCGTTTGAACAATTATTATTAGTTAAAGAGTTGGTACTTAGAACTCAAAACCAGCAAAGTGAAACCCCTACCCTAACTTTATCTGCTGCTTATTATCGAACTTTAAGTGATGTGTTATTTTCTAAATCACAAATAGCGGCTTCAGCTTCAGCGCAATTGTTTGCTTTTTCTCTGGATAAAGAAGCCTCAGAGCAAGGCATATGGTTAATCTGGCAGAAATTAAGTACATTAAGTACATGGCAATTACAGCAAATTGCTAAAGATAATCCACCCATGTTCGATGGTTGGCATCAACTTATACAATACAGCCACAAATTTGGTGCTAATCCTCCTCAGTTTTCACGCTACCTATCTTTATGGCAGCAAAGGCATCCTACTCATGCTGCGAGTATTGTTGCCCAAACATTATCAAGTACACAGCTTCAACGTGAGCATATCGAAAATATTGCCGTATTACTCCCTTTAAGTGGCTCACAAGCAAATGCAGGTATTGCCGCTCAGCAAGGCATTTTGGCTGCATATAAAAACAACACCAATATTAATATAAATTTTATCGATACCAATACGGTAGACTGGGCCAATTTAAGCTCAAGCTTTAGTGAATTAGAAATTGATCACATCATCGGGCCACTACTTAAAAAGCATGTTGATACTTTTTTAGCGCTCAGTGAAGAAAATGCTCAACTACAACTGCCAACACTATTGCTGAATTTACCTCAGCATCAAACTTTAGCAACATACCAAAGTGCCCTGTCGATGCGTCCTGAAAATGAAGCGCAACAAGCAGCAAGAGTGTTAAGTCATCAAAATTATCAATCTCCAATTATTTTAAGCCATCAAGACAAGGTATCGAGACGTATTGCCCAAGCTTTTAGTAAACAATGGCAAAAAACTACCGGTAAGAGCGTTGATATTGTTTACTTTAATCAAGGTAAAGAAATGCAAACTAGCTTAAAAGAAAGTTTAGATGTTAATGCTAGTCAATTGCGAATTAACCAATTAACAAGTCGCTTAAAACAAAATATTAAAACAGAGACTAGAAATCGTCGTGATATAGACATGATTTACTTAGTTGGCTCTGTGGCACAAACTCGTTTAATTAAACCTTATATTGATGTAAATATTAGTCCTTTTGCTAACGTTATCCCTGTTTATGCAAGCTCTAGAAGCCATAGTCATTTTAACGATCTTAACAATGAAAACAGTATTAGTGATTTACAAAATTTAACTTTCACTCAAATGCCTTGGCTGTTAACGTCTAAACAGCAAGATAAACAATTAGCCGAGCTAAGCCATAAGTTATGGTCTAAACGTACAGACAGTTTATCGCGTATATTCGCTATGGGCTTTGACAGTTATAATGTGCTTCCAAAAATTAGCCTGATGAAACAAGCACCTTATATTATTCATTTGGGCCAAACAGGTACGTTAACACTTGATGAAAATAACATTTTAAACCGCAGCCTTGTTTGGGGCCGTTATCAAAATGATAAGGTGACAGAAATTGTCATGGATTAAAACAAAAACCAGTCGCGACAAAGGGTCTGAAACAGAGCAATTTGCTAAACAGTACCTCTTAGAAAACGGCTTAACTTTTGTCGATGAAAACGTTCATTGTCGACAAGGGGAAATAGACCTCATTATGAAAGAGTCTGATACCTTGGTTTTTGTAGAGGTTAAATACCGTAAAAATACTCAATTTGGTGGCGCTGCTTCTACCGTTTCGAAAACGAAACAAGAAAAAATTAAATTTTGTGCAACATTTTATCTCCATAAAATGGCGCTAAATGAATATAATACGCCTTGTCGGTTTGATGTTATGGCCTTAGAAGGGGATATTTCTCAACCGAAAGTAACTTGGCTAAAGAATGCATTTTAAATATTATCCTAAGCTTAACAACACTGGAGCTACTCCTCACTAATGTTAGAACAGATCCAAAACAACTTTACCGAAAGTATTCAAACACAAATTGCAGCTACAGAAGAGCTATCTCCGGCAATAGAGCACGCAGGCTTAACCATGGTGCAAAGCTTATTAGCAGGTAATAAAATCCTGTCTTGTGGAAACAGCGGCTCTGCGGCATTAACTCAACATTTTTGTAGTCAACTGCTAAACCGCTTCGAAACTGAACGCCCAAGTTTACCCGCTATTAGCTTAGTTGCAGGTAGTGCAACCATGACTTCTATTGCTAACGACTCACAATATGATGAAGTTTTTGCTAAACAAATTCGTGCTTTAGGACATAATGGCGATATTTTATTAGCCATTTCTCCCAATGGTAATGAGCAAAGTGTAATTAAAGCTATAGAGAGTGCCGTATCACGCGATATGCCTATTATTGCTTTAACTGGTCACGATGGTGGTGATATATCAGGTTTACTCGGTGAGAGCGATGTTGAAATTCGTGTACCATCTGCCCGTATTGCTCGTATAAACGAGGTGCACTTAATTGTCTTACATTGCTTATGTGAGATTATCGATAGTACTCTATTTCCTCAATCGGAGTCATAACCGCTATGTTATCCCTTTATCAAACCAGTAAGAAAAAGTCAGTACGATTAGTCGCTTTAGTTACCCTAGTGTCAATTCTACAAGGTTGCGCTGCCGCTGCTGTTGTGGCTGTTGGAACGGGTGCATCAATGGCAACAGATAGACGAAGTATTGGTAATCAAATTGACGATCAAAACATCGAGCTTGAAGCTTATAATGAAATCACTAAAAATAAATCTCTAAAAGAAAACACCAACTTACACGTTATCAGTGTCAATGGCTCAGTATTAGTTATTGGCCAAGCACCAAATACTTTCCAAAGGGATCAAGCGGTAAAAATCATTAATAACATTAATGGTGTTGCTAAGATTCACAATCAAATCCGAATTGGCAGTACTACATCACTTACTACTCAAACCAACGATGCTTGGTTAACATCGAAAGTTAAAGCTGCACTATTTTCAAGTGATGAAGTAGGCGGTAATGATGTTAAAGTGATCACAGAAAACGCTGAGGTCTTTTTGATGGGGCTAGTTTCTAAAAAAGAAGCCGATGCTGCGATTAAAATTGCTCGCAATATAAGTGGTGTCAGTAAAGTTTTTAAAGCGTTTGAATATATATAATCCTTGACGCTTGGGATTAGCTATATTTTCACTAGATATACCTTGATATTGAATTACTAAGATTAAATAAGTTCAATATCAAGATATGAAACAAGTATTATAATCGCCAAATAATGGCATGTTATTTAATAACTTTTAAACTTGCCTTACCTTTCGCTGGTTTTGTTGGCTTAGATGCTTTATCTGAAGAAGAAACACTGCTTAAACTAGGTTTAGGCTTATGTTCAACTTCTTGTTCAGAATCATTTTCATCTTCGCTTGGATGCTCTATAGGTAATGATGTACCTGCACCGTTTTCTTTTGCGTAGATTGCGCCAATGGCTCCATAAGGTACGGTTATATGCTCTAGTTTTCCGCCAAAACGAGCACTAAACTCTATAGTTTCAGCACCTAAAGCAATAGTCCCAACAGCATTTGCATCAATATTCAGTACTATTTGACCATCATTGACATAAGACATAGGCACAAGAACACCATACACATTTACATCAACAACTATGTAAGGTGTTAAATCATTATCAGAAATCCACTCATAAAAAGCCCTAACGAGATAGGGCTTATTAGAAGTCATTTTCTCTAAACTCTTATCAGCCATTAAGCAGGATGACCAAAGCGTAATTCACGCTCAGCTTCAGTTAATGATGCTTGGAAAGACTCACGTTCAAACAAACGTAACATATAAGTTTTTAGCTCTTTTGAGCCTTGACCCACAAGCTCAATACCAAATGCAGGTAGACGCCATAACAACGGTGCTAAATAACAATCAACTAAGCTGTACTCTTCACTCATAAAGTAAGGAGCTTCGTTAAGAATTGGTGCAACACTTAATAAGCTTTCTTTTAGCTCTTGACGTGCTTTCTCAGCTTCATCAGCAGTACCTGTTTGAATCTTAGCAGCTAAGCTATACCAGTCATTTTCAATGCGGTGCATCATTAAACGACTACGGCCACGTGAAACTGGGTAAACAGGCATTAATGGTGGATGAGGAAAACGTTCATCTAAATATTCAATAATGATTTTAGCTTCATATAATGCTAATTCACGATCAATTAATGTTGGCACTGTTCCGTAAGGATTTAAGTCAATTAAATCTTCTGGCAAATTGGCTAAATCAACTAACGTGATATCAACACCTACGCCTTTTTCTGCCAATACTATTCGTGTTTGATGACTATACATATCATCAGCATGCGAGAATAACGTCATTACAGAACGTTTATTTGCTGCTACGGCCATAGGGCCTCCTTTAATTTACTTTAAAATACTTTGCTGATTTGTCTATCAATAAAGCAACAAAGGGGTATCTGATAACAAGTATCAAATCCCCCTAATAATAATACGATGAGTATTAATAATTTAGTGTACGTCTTTCCAGTATTCTTTCTTAAGGAAGTAAGAAATTATGAAGAAGATCAATAAGAAAATTAGTACTTTATAACCCATAGCTTTACGCTCAAGTTTACTTGGCTCACCAACATATTCTAAAAAGTTGGTTAAATCACGTACCACAATATCATATTCTTCTTCAGTTAAACTGCCACCCATAGCTGGACTGATATTACCCTGTTCATCAATGGTGCTAATACCTTGCAAATCTTGTAAGACATGCGGCATACCAACATCTTTAAATACTGTATTGTTAACACCAAATGGACGTGATTCGTCTATATGGAATGAACGTAAATAAGTATAAATCCAATCAGGGCTACGTAATCGTGCTTCCAATGTTAAATCTGGTGGCGCAGTACCAAACCAATTAGCCGCTTCTTTCGCTGGCATAGTATTAGTAATGTGATCACCAGCTTTCTCACCAGTATACATATAGTTAGCAACACCATCTGCTTCTTCAATACCTAAATCCGCAAAGGTGCGATTATAGCGTTGATACTGCAGCTGATGACAACCTAAGCAATAGTTAATATAGGTTTTAAAACCATTTTTTAATGATTCTTTATCGGTAAGATCATTATTGGCTTTATCTAGTGGCACACTTGAACCAGCAGCTATTGCAAACAAAGGGAAAAGCGCACATAAAGTTAAAATTAATTTTTTCATTAGTGTGAAACCCTCTCTGGTACTGGCTTACATTTTTCATTCTTAGAATAAAACCAAAGTGCTACAAAGAAACCAAAGTAACCAAAGGCAGCGACAATCCCAATCATATTAGCGGTTGGTGTTGCTGGCATAGTACCTAGTACACCCAACACGATAAAACTAATTGAAAATTGAATTAAGTTTAATAAATGTAACTTAGAACGGAAACGCACTGATTTAACGACACCGCGATCGAACCATGGAAGTAAGAACAACACAATGATTGCCGAGAACATGGCAATAGTACCTAACAATGGATCCGGTACAATACGTAATACGGTAAAGAATGGACCGAAGTACCACACTGGTACAATATGCTCAGGTGTTTTCAAACCATTAGCAGGTTCAAAGTTTGGCGCCTCAATAAAGTAACCGCCACCATCTGGTGCAAAGAACATTACCCAACAGAATAAAATCAAGAAGCCGGCAACACCCATAATATCTTTCACAGAGTAGTAAGGGTGGAAAGGTATCGCATCAACAATATCGTATTTGCCTGAATACTGTTCATGGAATGTAAATTTACTTTGATCTTCAGGTTTAATAGAACCTTTCTTCTTCTTAACTTCAACACCGTCAGGGTTATTTGAACCCACTTCATGTAGAGCAAGAATGTGTAAGAACACTAAAATAACTAATACTAAAGGTAATGCAATAACGTGTAAGGCAAAGAAACGGTTTAACGTAGCACCAGAAATAACATAATCACCTCTAATCCAAAGTGTTAAATCATCACCAATAACAGGTATCGTACCGAATAGGGATATAATTACTTGTGCACCCCAGTATGACATATTACCCCAAGGTAATAGGTAGCCCATAAATGCTTCGGCCATCAATACCAAGAAGATCAACATACCGAAGATCCACAATAACTCACGCGGCTTTTGATACGAGCCATACATTAGACCACGCATCATGTGTAAATATACCACGATAAAGAATGCTGAAGCGCCAGTAGAGTGCATATAACGTAGCAACCAACCGTAATCAACATCACGCATAATATATTCAACACTAGCAAATGCACCATCTCCTGACGGTTCATAGCTCATAGTTAGCCATACACCCGTTAAAATTTGATTAACTAGTACCAGCATGGCTAACGAGCCAAAGAAATACCAAAAGTTAAAGTTTTTCGGTGCTGGATATTGTGCCAAATGCTTATTCCAAGCATCGGTTAAAGGTAAGCGCTTGTCCATCCAAGCCATAAAGTTAGTGAACATTATGAATCTCCCTTACTTGCAGCTGGAGCAACACCGACTAACAATGTATTGTCATCTATATATGAATGCTCAGGAACCACTAAGTTTAAAGGTGCTGGAACGCCTTGGAAAACACGGCCAGCCATATCAAATTTACTACCATGACAAGGACAGAAGAAACCGTCATTAACACCTTCAACGAATTGTTCAAAATCACCAACGTGCGGTGTTGGGGCACAACCTAAATGAGTACAAACACCTAATGCCACCATAAATTCAGGCTTAATTGAGCGATATTCATTAGTAGCATAACTAGGTTGTTGGGCCATTTCAGATTGTGGATCACGTAATTGGTCATCATGCTTAGCTAAATTTTTAACTATTTCATCAGTACGACGAACAACATAGATAGGTTTACCACGCCATTCTGCACGGATTAATTGACCAGGCTCAATTTTACCTACATTGACTTCAACTGGAGCACCCGCAGCTTTCGCACGGGCACTTGGGTTCCAGGAACCAATGAAAGGCACAGCAACACCGACCACACCAGCACCACCAACAACGGCAGTAGCCGCAGTTAAGAAGCGTCGGCGGCCGTTATTCACAGGCACATCGCTCATTCACACTCTCCAAATCACATTAATGATCAACAATTATTATTTAACCTTACCAATCATACTGTTAGTAATGTATGAGTTAGCATAGCCTTTATTTTTGTTTGATCAAATTTATACCAAAGGGTATATCGACAAAAAATTTTTATGATCATAAAGAAATAGGGCATTTTTTACAAGGTAAAAAGATGTTTAACCACTGTAAAAGCAGAATTATTTTGATCTCTGTCGCATTAGATGAAAACTTACCAAACCTTTATGGTTTATTTATATTTAGCTGTTCAATAAATATTAGTTAATGAAGCAGAGTTAATTCGCTCTTATCAGTAAAAGTCAGACATAAAAAAACCGACACAAGGTCGGTTTTTTGAAAACGTATAAACGAATATTAACGTTTTGAGAATTGTGGTTTCTTACGTGCTTTATGTAAGCCCACTTTCTTACGTTCAACTTTACGAGCATCACGAGTAACGAAGCCAGCTTTACGTAGATCACTACGGAAAGTTTCATCGAACTCCATTAATGCACGAGTAATACCGTGACGTATTGCACCGGCTTGACCAGAAATACCACCACCAACTACAGTGATGTTAAAGTCAAACTTTTCTAACATTTCAACTAACTCTAACGGTTGACGAACAACCATACGAGCAGTTTCACGTCCGAAGTACTCAGAGATATCACGTTTGTTAATTGTGATTGCACCGTTACCAGCTTTCATGAACACACGAGCAGTTGAGCTCTTGCGACGACCAGTACCGTAATATTGATTATCAGCCATTGCTTACAGCTCCAAAAGTTGTGGTTGTTGTGCAGTATGCTTGTGCTCTGCACCGGCATACACTTTTAATTTGCGGAACATTTCACGACCTAAAGGACCTTTAGGTAACATGCCTTTCACTGCAAATTCAAGAACACGTTCTGGTGCTTTTTCAATTAGCTTTTCAAAGCTAATTTGCTTAAGACCACCAGGGAATTCAGTATGCGAATAGTAAATTTTACCTTTCGCTTTATTACCAGTTACACGTACTTTCTCAGCATTGATAACAACGATGTAATCGCCAGTATCTACGTGAGGAGTATATTCTGCTTTATGCTTACCGCGTAAACGGGTTGCAATTTCAGTAGCGATACGACCTAAAGTTTTATCTTCGGCGTCCACTAAGAACCATTCGCGTTCTACGCTTGCTGGTTTAGCTACAAAAGTTTTCATTAAAAAACCCAATCTTATAAATGTTACTTAAATAACAGTACAAATCTCTAAAAAAATAAAGTTGCCCTGTCGGTTAATAATAGACCACGCAATTACCCCTTCGAGTATCGAGCCTAACGCCTTTAATATCATTAACTAAAACAATAAAAAGACAGTTTGTAACGTAGGGAGCGCGGATTATACAGAAGAATAAATATAAAATCACCTATCTTCTAACAATAAAGTGTAAATAATTTGCACAATTTACCCCTGATTACTTATTATCTACCAATTCTAATATAACTTAATCAAGTCATATAGATGTCATAATAAGAAGTACGAATAACCACGTTGTTTATTTTTAGACTAAATATGCTGCCAAATTCATCAATTCCTTCATTTTAAAGGCAATATCGACGTTTATTTTACATTTAGGCTTTACAAGTCCTTTAACTTGTTTATATTAAAAACAGCTTCCAGTAATTCTAGCTGTACTTGCTATATTGAAAGCTAACGCTACAAGCGATAGGTTAACTAGGTGTTAACTTTGCGAACTGATGATTAATTATTGTTATCCGCTAAGTAAATAGCCTATTAAAAACTAAAAAAGTCGCCACATAATTTTACATTTGTAAATTTATGTCGCATATTAACTACAGCCCCCGTAGAAATTGATGGAAATTATGACTATGAAAACTATTAAAAACTTAAACGCAATGAATAAAGCCCAAAAGGGTTTCACTCTTATTGAATTAATGATCGTTGTTGCCATTATCGGTATTTTGGCGGCTGTGGCTTTGCCTGCTTATCAAACTTATACACAAAGAGCTGAATTTTCTGAAGTAGTACTTGCAGCAACCCCTTTCAAAAGTGCTTTTGAAGTTGCAGCACAAACTGGACGAATAGCTGCAATTGGAGATGCTGATCACGGAACAAATGGTATCCCTGCAGCTCCTGCGGCATCCGGCGTTGTAGCAAGTGTAGCTATGGCTGATGGTGTTATTACAGCAACAGGAACTGCTGATGTAGGCGGTGCAACTGTAATATTTACTCCAAATGGAATTGTTGCTCCAATACAGTGGGAACAAACAGGCACTTGTATTACGACTGGCCTTTGTTAATACAACAAAGCTAGAAGTCTTTGAAAGCTCCTATAATAGGAGCTTTTTTGTTTAATAGTATTGAAATGAGGCTGTAATGAAAAGTATTGGTTATTCTTCAAAAAGTAATGGCTTCACTTTAATTGAATTAATGATTGTAGTAGCCATAATTGGAATACTTGCATCGATTGCTATACCAGCATATAGGACATACATACAAAAATCAGCCTTTTCAGAGGTAATATTAGCTACAACTACTTACACAGTTGCTTTTGAAGTGGCTTCACAGTCAGGGCGATTCAACTCATTAGCGGGGGTAAATAGCGGTACAAATGGTATTCCTAATGCAGCTATACCTAGTGGGGTTATCGCTAGTGTAACAATGACAGATGGTGTGATTACTGCAACAGGGACGGCTGAAGTTGGCTCTTATACTTATATATTAACACCAAATGTAGCTGTAAGCCCTATACAATGGGAGGAATCAGGTAGTTGCATCAGTGCTGGGGTTTGCTAAGTAGTAGTTAAGGTGCATTAAAATTTAATGGATAAATTAAAATTAAAGTATTTTTACTATCACCTTGCTATAAGTATTTTTATAGTGATAAGTATTGCTTTAATATGCCAATTCATTTGGTTTCCCAGTCCTTTTCTAGAAATTGATGGTACCTGGATAGCCTTATTTATATTATCAGGCGTGGACATTGCTCTAGGACCACTTTTAACGTTATTAACTGTATCCTCCAAAAAATCAAGAAAAGAATTATGTATTGATATTTTAATTATTATTTCAATCCAAATAACAGCGTTAGGTTATGGGCTATCTCAAATAAAACAAGAACAAGTTTGGGCTATAATACACCTAGATGGTGCCTTTAATTTAGTAGCTAAAAAAGAAGTTTCAGAATTTCAGCTGTCAAAAAAACATGATTTACCAATGTATAATGGCGTATATTATGGAATGGTGTTAAATTCACAATTAATTGAACACGATAATAATACAACTCCTCTGTTATATTCTCCTAATAGGTTCCGCAAAGTATCCCAAAAAGAGATGTCAATTACAGCTCTCCCTTTTCAAAACTTGCCAATAGAAGTACAACAAAAATATAACTCCAAATACACTTTTAAAGTTCTTGCAGGAAAAAAGCGTTCTGCAGTTGTAGTTCTAAATAGTCATATGGAACTTATTGACATAATATTGATTCCAAAAAGTTATAGCTAATTAATAAGTTAGCTAGCATTTATTAAAGTTGAATTAAGAACCTAAAATATCGGATGATAAACTTCTGCGAAATGAAAACTGTCCGAATAGAACTAATGTCATCATACTTTTTAGATAATAATTATTTTTAGGTTTGGGGGTTAATCAAAGAAACTTTTGTTATTTTATATAAATGTACGTTACACTCAGATCATCTGTTTCAATGAGTTTATTCAAAAGGTTACCTGAAAAATCATGAAAGGAAATCATCAACAATCAAGTGTTTTATCTGCCTTATCTAAAGAGCAACTAATTCCTATAGAAAGTATTGATGATATTTTTGATGATTTTTCTGGTAAAAATAAACCTTTTATTCGCTACCTTGTTGAAGATCATAATTATGATGGCAGGAAAATTGCCCAAATCCTTTCCAATAAATTCGGTTATCCTTATATTCAACTGATTAATTTCGATACAACCTTGGTTCCCGATGGTGTTCGTAACGAAAAGCTGATCACCAAGCATAATGCTTTGCCTTTGTTTTTACGTGGCAAGGTATTGTTTGTTGCCATGTCAGATCCTACTAACCTCGACGCTTTAGAAGAAATCCAATTTAATACTGGCTATAGTACAGAGCTAATATTGACTGATGAACATGGCTTGCAAGCCTGTATTGAAAAAGTATTAGAAGATGAAAGTGATGCCCTTGATATTACCGATATTGATTCAGAAGAATTATCTGGACTAGAGGTTCAAGAAGAGAAAAAAGAAGATGATGCTGGTGGTGGCGGTGAAGATGATGCGCCAATTGTAGTCTTTATCAATAAAATATTACTAGATGCCATTAAAAAAGGCGCTTCAGATTTACATTTTGAGCCCTATGAAAAAGCATTTCGTATCCGATTTCGTATTGATGGTATATTAACTGAAATTGCTAGGCCGCCAGTAACCTTATCTTCACGTATGGCGGCACGCTTAAAGGTTATGTCCAAACTTGATATTGCCGAGCGCCGTGTACCACAAGATGGTCGGATAAAATTAGCCCTTTCTAAGAAAAAATCAATCGATTTTCGTGTCAGCACATTGCCAACCATGTGGGGTGAGAAAATCGTAATGCGTATTTTAGACTCATCCAGTGCCATGCTAGGTATTGATATGCTCGGGTATGAGGCTGAGCAGAAGAAAATTTATACCGAAGCACTAGATCAGCCTCAAGGTATGATATTAGTTACAGGCCCAACGGGTTCAGGTAAAACAGTCTCTCTTTATACAGGTTTAAATATACTTAATACCGCCGAGCGTAATATCTCAACAGCCGAAGACCCAGTAGAAATAAATCTTGAAGGCATTAACCAAGTACAAATAAATAACCGTGCTGGCTTAACTTTCCCTAGTGCATTACGCTCATTCCTACGTCAAGATCCCGATATTGTTATGGTGGGTGAAATACGTGATTTAGAAACTGCCGAAATAGCCATTAAAGCAGCACAAACCGGTCATTTGGTATTATCCACCTTACATACCAACTCTGCCGCAGAGACACTAACACGATTACTTAATATGGGCGTCCCCTCTTATAATGTTGCCAGCTCAGTAAGTATTATTATTGCTCAGCGTCTAGCAAGGCGATTATGCCCACAATGTAAAGAGCATGAAGAGCTCACTGAATTACAATTGGCTGAGCAAGGTTTCCCTGCCGAAAAATTAAGTGAAATAAAGTTATTCAAAGCTATTGGTTGTGAGCAATGCACTGGTGGTTATAAAGGCCGAGTCGGTATTTATGAAGTAATAAAAATTAGCCCTGAAATTTCGTCTATTATTATGGAAGGGGGCAACTCTCTGGATATTGCTCAGCAATGTCAAAAAGAAGGTTATAATAATTTAAGACAATCGGGATTAATAAAAGCAATGAATGGCATGACGAGCCTTGAAGAAATTAATCGTGTAACGAGTGCTTAGATAAATAGTAAAAGCGCGAACAAGCTCCCGCCTACCGGTAATGCTGGAAATTGCGCAAGTTTTAAGACTTTAATCACAAATTAAAATTAGAGCATTAAAAATAGCCCCTATAAACGAAAATAACAATAGGCAATAGATATGGCCACAGCAGTCGCAAAGAAAAATACTCCTAAGGTTAAAGCTTTAGATGTCTTCACTTGGCAAGGGGTTAACCGTAAAGGCAAGAAGATCAGTGGTGAATTGTCCGCTGGGAATATCATTGAGTTAAAAGCACAACTTCGCAAACAAGGCATTACCCCAAGCAAAGTTAAGAAGAAAGCCACCCCCTTATTTGGCATGGGAGGCGATAAAGCTATTACTCCAGCTGATATAGCAGTAATCTCTCGACAAATAGCTACAATGCTTGGCGCTGGTGTACCTTTAGTCCAAACCATTGAAATGATAGGTAAAGGTCATAGTAATGGTAATATGCAAAAACTATTGGGTGAAATAGGTAATAAGCTTGCTTCTGGTATTCCCTTATCGGATTGTTTACGAGATCACCCAAGATATTTTGATGACTTATACTGTGATTTAGTTGCTTCAGGAGAACAATCGGGCTCACTTGAAACTATCTACGATAGAATTGCCACCTATAAAGAAAAAGCCGAAGCATTAAAAGCAAAAATAAAAAAAGCCATGACTTATCCTATAGCTGTACTTGTGATTGCGGCAGTTGTGACATCCATTTTATTAATTTTTGTTGTGCCTGTCTTTCAAGAAATATTTGCAGGTTTTGGCGCAGAATTACCTGGCTTCACCTTATTTGTAGTTGGAATATCAGACTTTATGGTTGCCTATTGGTATATGGCTTTAGCTGCGATCTTTGCGGCTGGTTTTCTTTTTAAGCGTGCCCATAGAAACTCGTTAAAATTTAGAGATCAAGTAGATAGACAAATATTAAAGCTGCCTGTCATTGGTGATTTATTACAAAAAGCCGCTGTTGCTCGTTATGCCCGAACCCTTTCGACTACCTTTGCTGCCGGTGTACCATTAATTGATGCTTTAGAGTCTGCTGCCGGCGCCTCTGGTAATGCGGTATTCCGCGATGCCATTTTAGAAGTAAGAGCAGAAGTCACATCGGGTATGCAAATGAACCTCGCTATGCGTAATGCTAGCATCTTCCCAGATATGGTCATTCAAATGGTTGCTATTGGTGAAGAGTCAGGCGCTGTTGATGATATGTTAGCGAAAGTGGCCAATGTCTATGAAGCAGAAGTAGATAATGCTGTAGATAATTTAACCGCACTATTAGAGCCTATGATCATGGCGGTCTTAGGTGTTGTCATTGGTGGTTTAATTATTGCCATGTACTTACCAATATTCCAAATAGGGATGGTTGTTTAAATTGGTATAATTGCGCATAGTTTTGGACTTTAATGGCGCATAACTAACCTTGAAGAAGTTAATCGAGCAACGATTACCTATTAAAGTAGATGTATTTTAAAAGCGCGAACAAGTTCCCGCCTACTTTTTCCATCAATACTCGTAGGCGGGATTTTAATCGCGCATGTTTCTAATCGCGCACGATTTCTAATTTTATATTTTGAGTTATTATGTTTGAACAATCCGTTATTTTTTTCCAACAATCTCCATTTAGCTTTTATTGTTTTGTTGCTATTTTTTCATTGATGGTTGGTAGTTTTTTAAATGTTGTTGTCTATCGTTTACCTAAAATGATGCACAATGGTTGGTATCACGAATGCCGTGAATTTTTAGCAGATGAAGTTAAAGATATAAACCCACAAAAAATTGAACATTTAACCTTATCCAAGCCTGATTCCACCTGTCCTAAATGCAGTCATAAAATTCGTTTTTATGAAAATATTCCTGTCATAAGTTGGTTATTTTTAAAAGGTAAATGTAGTCAATGTAAAGAATCTATCTCTATTCGCTATCCAATGGTCGAAGCTGCAACAGCATTATTAAGTGTCGTAGTGGCGCAGCACTTTGGAGTAAATATAGAAACTTTACTCGTATTGATACTAACATGGGGATTGATTAGCCTTACGTTAATCGATCTTGATCACATGTTGCTACCAGATCAAATCGTGATGCCATTGTTATGGCTTGGCTTATTAGTCAATATAAATGGTACTTTTATTACACTAAGTGATGCTGTTATTGGTGCAGCTGTTGGTTACATGAGTTTATTTAGTGTTTTTTGGCTATTTAAGCTACTCACTGGCAAGGAAGGTATGGGGCATGGAGATTTTAAATTATTCGCCTTATTTGGTGCTTGGATAGGTTGGCAGTTATTACCTGTACTCATTTTAATGGCTTCTGTTGTGGGTGCAATTGTCGGTATTAGCCTGATGATATTTAAAAACCATCAACGAGAGCAGGCTATACCTTTTGGTCCTTATCTTGCGGTTGCTGGTTGGATAACCTTTTTATGGGGAGAAGGTATTTGGACTTGGTATTTAGGACAAATTAGCTAAATCATGTCTAATTTCATTGTAGGCCTTACTGGCGGTATAGGTAGTGGCAAAACCACTGTCGCCAATTTATTTGCCGAGTTAGATATTGATATTATTGATGCCGATATTATTGCCAGAGATGTGGTTGCAAAAGACAGCCCTGCCCTACAATCAATAAGCAGTCATTTCGGTACTCAATTTATTCAAGCCAATGGATTATTAGATAGATCGCTACTTCGCAAAAGAATATTTAGCTGTGCAGAAGATAAAATGTGGCTAAATAACCTCTTACACCCTCTTATTAGAGAACAACTTGTATTCCAAACTAAAGCAGCAAAAAGTCCTTATTGCTTATTAGTAGTGCCACTGTTAATTGAGAATAATTTAACCACCTTGGTTAATAGGCTCTTGGTCGTTGATGTGAGCGTATCAACTCAAATAGCTAGAACAACACAAAGAGATAACAACTCCATTGAGCAAGTTCAAGCGATTATCGATAGTCAAATAGATAGACAAGCTAGAATAGCAAAAGCTGATGATGTAATTAATAATGACCACAGTTCGATAGCAAAGCTTGGTATTGCTGTTGCTAAATTACATCAAACTTATTTAGATTTAGCCAACACCCCCTAATACTTCAAATATCCCCCTAAATTACCTAAGCGCAGGTCAAATAATGTCGCTAGCCCATAAATAATTCGCCATTTCTCTTATCTATGGTTAATATAATAAAATATATACTTTATTTTTGTAACTTTCTGCATGACAACGATTTTATATGAACATCCCCTCAACGAGCGGATTCGTAATTATCTAAAACTTGAGCAACTTTTCTCTCAAGCTTATTGTTGTGTTAAAGACGACGCCTCCCTTGAAAATATTCAACACAATTATCAGGTGTTTTTTAGTGCCTTATTCGCCATTATCGATACCCTAGATCGTGGTGATATTAGGGGCGACTTAATTAAAGATTTAGAAAAACTACAACAGAGTTTAGTCGTTTGGTCACAAGCACCGAATATTGATACCAGCGTATTAGAAGATACTTTACGAGAAACTGTCGCCTTAAACAGTGGTTTAAAATCTAGTACACAAACATGGTGTCAATTGAAAGAGCACAAATTGCTCGCCAGTTTAAAGCAACGTTTTGCCATTCAAGGTGGTAGCTCAAGTTTCGATTTACCTCAGTTACAGTTTTGGCTACATCAAAGCAATGATATTATTCATACTGACATTAAACACTGGCTTACTTTGTTAGATGATATTAAATGCTCATTAGCTTTGGTGCTAAAATTTATTCGACAACGCGCAGAGTTTGAGTCATTAGAAACTGAAAGTGGTTTTTATCAAGATAACGGTGAGGGTTTACTGTTATTGCGTATTAAAGTTGCACAAAGTGCACAATATTACCCTACCGTTAGCGGTAACAAGTTTCGTTATTCAATTCGCTTTATGTTGCCGTGTGAAAAAGATGGACGAAGATATTCAAATCAATCGACAAAATTTCAACTCGCTCGTTGTTAACGTGAAGCAAGTATAAATTTACCCCTAAGCAAAGACACTGCTATAATAACCTTATAGACTGAAACAATTTATCCTGATCATGACCTTAAAAGTATCCTGCCCTAACTGTACAAAAGACGTTGTTTGGCATGCCGACAATGAATTCCGCCCATTCTGTAGTAAACGATGCCAGCTAATTGATTTAGGCGAATGGGCCGAAGAAGGGCATAAGATTAGCCAAAGTATTCAAGGAGCAACGCCTTTAACGGAAGAGATGCTTGATGCAATGGAAGATGAGTTTTTATTAAATAATAAGTTTTTTGTAGAGCCTGAATAATTTAGTCAGGACAATAATTGAAGGGATTATTTAAATAAGCGCGAATAAATTCCCGCCTACGGAAAATGTAATTAATGACTTAAATGACATTTAGTGGAAATTAAGTAATTTAGCAATTATTTCTTGATTAGCCGCTGGGAAATCTAACTCTTTAAGTTCATTCAGTGAAAACCATCCCTGTCCTTGCCCTTCTTGGGCACTTGGCTCACCGTTATAGTTATCTACGACGAAAACTTCTAAACATACGGTAACACCACTGCCATTTTTACCATGATATGTATGCTCTACTACGGTAAGTGGTATGCAACTCAACACTTCAATCGCGATTTCCTCTTTAAGCTCTCTTGCAAGCGCTTGAGCAACAGTTTCATTGTTTTCCACCTTACCACCAGGAAATTCCCACTTATCACCTTGATGGCTTTCTTTTAGGCGTTTAGTTAGAAAGTACTGAGGTTGTTGATGTTCGTTGTTTGCAACAATAACACCTACAGCAACATGAATAGTTTTAGACATAAAAATCCAAATGATAATTTGAGTAATTAGGTGTTCTAGAAGAAATCAAATACTCAGTATGAATGAAGCTTTGTCATTCATACTGAGCTTGCGAAGAGGGTTAAGTCAACTTCCCGTGACATTGTTTGTATTTTTTACCTGAGCCACAAGGACATGGCTCATTACGACCTACGCGAGGCATGACAGGTTTTTCATCAATACCGGCTGCACTTTGATGTTGAAACTCAGTTGCTGTTTCTGATTTTCTATGTTGCTCTTCTACCGCTTCAACATCAGACTCAGCTTGGATTTGTACTTTTGATAAAATACCTACCACATCAAATTTCAAGTTATCTAACATTTCTGTAAATAACTCAAAAGATTCGCGCTTATATTCTTGCTTAGGGTTTTTCTGCGCATGTGCACGTAAACCAATACCTTGACGTAAATGGTCCATCGCTGCTAAATGCTCTTTCCAGTGAGAATCTAAGCTTTGTAACATTACCGCTTTTTCAAATTGGCGCAATACATCACTGCCAACCACTTCTTCTTTATCTTTATAAACCTGTTCGAATTCAGCAACAATTTTTTCACGAAGACTTTCTTCATGAAGCTTTTTATCTTCTTCTAGCCATTTTGAAACGGGTAAATCGGTATTAAACTCACCTTTTAACTGATCTTCAAGGGCATTAACATCCCACATTTCAACTAAAGACTGTGGCGGAATATGACCATCAATAACACTGTTAATGACATCGCCACGAATGTTGTCAATTACTGCGCCAATGTCAGCTTCATCAAGTAATTCATTACGCTGCTCGTAAATAACACCACGTTGATCATTAGCAACATCATCGTATTCAAGAAGTTGCTTACGCATATCAAAGTTGCGCCCTTCTACTTTACGCTGAGCATTTTCGATACTACGAGTAACCCATGGGTGCTCAATAGCTTCGCCTTGCTCCATCCCCAATTTGCGCATCATATTAGAAATACGCTCTGATGCAAAAATTCGCATTAACGGATCTTCCATCGACAGATAGAAGCGTGTTGCACCAGCATCACCTTGACGCCCTGAACGACCACGTAGCTGGTTATCAATTCGACGAGACTCATGACGTTCGGTCGCAACAATTTTTAAACCACCTAGTTCAAGTACGCGTTCATGGTCAATTTTCCATTGTGCTTTAACTTTTTCAATTTGTTCTTCGGTAGGATTTTTTAATTTGCTGATAGCTGCATCTAAATTACCACCAAGTACTATATCCGTACCACGGCCGGCCATATTAGTCGCAATAGTCACGGCGCCTTCTTTACCAGCATCTGCGACAATTTCTGCTTCTTGAGCATGAAACTTAGCATTTAGTACTTTATGCTTTATTTTAGATTTCTTTAAAAAGCTTGATAAGAATTCTGATGTTTCAATAGAAATTGTACCCACTAAAACTGGCTGTCCACGTTCTACACAATCTTTAATGTCATCTAATATAGCTTCAAATTTTTCTTCCGTTGTTAGGTAGATTAAATCTGCCATATCATCACGAACCATAGGTCTATGTGTTGGGATGATAACGGTTTCTAAACCATAGATATGTTGAAATTCAAAAGCTTCGGTATCCGCCGTACCCGTCATACCTGATAGCTTTTGATAGATTCTAAAGAAGTTTTGAAAAGTAATTGAAGCTAATGTTTGGTTTTCATTTTGAATATTTACACCTTCTTTGGCTTCAACAGCTTGGTGCAAACCTTCAGACCAACGTCGGCCTTCCATAGTACGACCGGTATGTTCATCAACGATGACAATTTCACCATCTTTTACAATGTAGTCGACATCTTTTTGGAAAAGTTTGTGAGCACGTAATGCCGCCATTACATGGTGCAATAAAGTGATATTAGAAGCCGAGAATAACGTTTCGCCTTCTTGAAGCAAGCCTTTCTCACTCATGATCTCTTCTATTCGTACTTGGCCACGCTCAGTTAAATAGATCTGTTTGGCTTTTTCGTCAATGGTGAAATCACCTTCAACAAAATCTTCACTTTGTCCTGTATCCTCGTCCTTGTCTTCTTCATTTTGAACTTCAAGGGTAGGTACAATAGTATTTATACTTTTATATAACTCAGAGCTATCTTCTGCTTGTCCTGAAATGATTAATGGCGTTCTAGCTTCATCAATTAAGATTGAATCGACTTCATCAACAATAGCAAAATTCAGTTTTTTCTGTGCTCGCTCTTCTGCAGAGAACACCATGTTGTCGCGCAGATAGTCAAAACCAAACTCGTTATTTGTACCATAAGTGATATCAGCTTGGTATGCCGCTTGTTTATCTTGAGGAGATAAACCTGCGATATTACAACCGACAGTTAAATCAAGAAATTCAAATAACGGACGACTCCAGTCAGCATCACGTGTTGCTAAATAATCGTTCACGGTAATAACATGCACACCTTCACCGGTTAATGCATTTAAGTATGATGGCAATGTCGCAGTTAAAGTTTTACCTTCACCTGTACGCATTTCAGCAATTTTACCGTCATTAAGTACCATGCCGCCGATCATTTGTACGTCAAAATGACGCATATCAAAAACACGTTTACTTGCTTCACGAACGACAGCAAATGCTTCGGGTAAAATTTGATCTAGGGTTTCATTATTGGCAAGACGTTCTTTAAACTCAGCTGTTTTTGCTTTTAATTCATCGTCACTTAATGCTTCAAGAATTGGCTCAAGTGCATTTATTTTTTTTACTTCTTTGCGCATTTGCTTTAGTAATCTGTCATTTCGACTACCAAACATTTTAGTTAACAAGTTTACAAACATCTTATTTAGACCATTCTTTGAAATTGAGAGTACAAATCATTTTGTACACTGAGTGAATATTATATATTTTTTAACGTTATTTCGCTTTACGATAAACAAATTTAAGTGGGTTAATTTGTTTATTATTATGCAAGATTTCATAATGTACGTGTGGGCCTGTTGAGCGCCCAGTACTTCCCATACGTGCTATAACCTGTCCTTTGGTAACTACATCCCCCACATTAACTAATAATACTTTGTTGTGACCATAACGGGTTTTCAAACCATCGCCATGATTTATTTCGATTAACTGCCCATAGCCATATCGATCATCAGCCCAACTAACTACACCTGAAGCTGTCGCGATGATTTCTCCATCTTCTTTACCGGCAAAATCAATTCCTTTATGCATCGCTGGTCGACCATGAAAAGGGTCTTTACGCATTCCATAATATGAGGACAACCAACCTTTACTGATTGGCCTACCTGATAAATAGCGTGTATTTTCTATATGGTGACCTAAATTTAAAGATTCAAGCATTTGCAGCTGATTTTCTTCATGTTTTAATGTTGACTCTAAAACAGAGATTTCATTTAGTAACTGCTTAAATGATTTTCGAACTGCCTCACCATTAAAAGAAGCAGGTCCACCACTTGGTGGCAACTGTTGAAAATTAAATTCTTGTTCAGGTATATTGGCATTATCTGCCAAGCGCTCGCCTAGTGCATTTAGACGTAACACTTGAGATTGCAATTCTGCAAGCTTGATTGTTAATGCCGTTAGTTGTTGCTTTTTTAAAGCAACTAATTTATCTGAAGATTGTTTATTATCACTGACATTGATGTTATCTAATGGAGACGTGTTCTCAGACAAATAATCATTAGATTCTGTAGGTTGTTCGCTTGATGAAAGCATCAAATGCACAACTACGCCTGAAATGAAAGCAAATGCCAATACAGCAGAAAGCCAATGCAGCTTATTTAGGCGCATTGAAAATCTAACATTCTTTCCGCGGTATAGTAGTGTTAAACTCATATTGTATTACTTAGAGTGAGAATACTCTCACACCATTTTAGTGTTCAGGTTAACAAAATCTCAAGATCAGGTTTTTAATATGGCTCGCAGACCCAAAGCTCCCAAAGATATGTCAACGCTATTTAATTCGACGACAGGCACTTTGGCACAAATCAAGGCAAAAACCAACTCTTTGAGTCAATTGTGTGACATTGTACGACAAATTTGCCCTGACCTACCAGAAGATGCACTTAATATTACTAATTTCGTTAATAATACTTTAGTTATTGAAGTGAAATCACCAGTATGGGGGCAAAGATTACAATTTGAACGCAACAATATCTGCCAATCTTTACAAGTAGAAACTCAAGGTCAATTTAACCAGATAGATATAAAGATTAACCCTTATGGCCACCAACAAGCAGCTAAAAAAGCAAGCTATGCTAGAAAAGCTAAAACACCTTCAGCTAAAAGCATTTCTACAAAGACGGCAAAACATTTACTTGAAGTTGCTGAAAATGCACCTCAAGGTTTAAAAGAGAAATTAGAAAAGTTAGCTAAAATCGCCAACAAATGATTACATTATACCAATCCATCTAAAGAAGTGACCACTTAGAACGACATGGGCGTTATGAGAACAAAAAAAATATGTTTAGGTATAGTTATTCTACATCAAACAAATTTTGTGCTTTTATCATGATGCCCATTCGTTCCCAAAGGGCGAGTTTTAAAGGCTTATATGCTGCGTTATTAATTTTAACAATAGAATAACTATTATTTGCAATCAATGCCTTACCTCTAAACCTATAAATTCTCGCTAAGCGATCACTTTCTTAGATGGAATGGTATTAGAGGTATTTATAGCTATCCATAAACGCAAAAAACCGAGTAACAACTCGGTTTTTATTAATTTTTATAACTTAAAATGCGCTAGCGCTCACTTCTTGATACTCAATAGGTGCCAAAGCATTTTCTTGCTCAAATGTAACCCATTCCCAAGCATCTTCTTGTTTAAACACTTCTCTTAAAAGCATGTTGTTTAAACCGTGACCAGATTTAAAGGCATTTAATTCACCCAAGATACTGGCACTTCCCATATAAAGGTCGCCAATTGCATCTAAGATTTTGTGCTTCACAAATTCATCATCATAGCGTAATTCATTTTTATTAAGCATACGATAATCATCAAGCACAATTGCGTTTTCTAAGCTGCCACCTAAAGCAAGATTATGAGAACGGAGAAACTCAATATCTTTCATAAAACCAAAGGTACGAGCACGGCTAATTTCTTTAATAAAAGAACAGCTAGAGAAGTCCATACTCATGGTTTGACAGGTAGTTGCGATAACAGGATGCTCAAATTCAATAGCAAAATTAACTCTAAAACCATTATAAGGTAACAGCTCTGCCCACTTATCGCCTTCTTCAACTCGAATAGCTTTTTTAATGCGAATAAATCGTTTAGGTGCATTTTGTGTTTCGATGCCAACTGACTGAATTAAATATACAAATGGAAGTGCACTACCATCCATAATAGGAATTTCAGGAGCGTCAACATCGATAACTAGGTTATCAATACCTAAACCAGATACTGCCGATAACAGGTGTTCAACCGTAGAAACTTTAACTTGCTGTTCATTTACCAAACAAGTACACAGTGTGGTTTCACCCACGGCATCAGGCGTTGCTTTGATATCAACTACAGGATCGAGATCAACTCGACGAAATACAATACCAGTGTTTGCTGGCGCAGGTCGGAGAGTAACCTGTACCTTTTCACCTTTATGTAATCCAACACCTACGGTTGAAACGCTTGTTTTTAGTGTACGTTGCTTAATCATATTAGCCTCGTTTCTTCGCTTTTAGCTATGTATCTATTACTTACCGACAGACTTGTAACACTGAATCTACTTAATAAATTAAATTATTCAAACGTCAACAAATCAGACCACCCAATTTTGGCGGGCGCACAATATAACAAAAATAGCTAATAAAATCAAAATATCACTTTATGCTAGGTCAATATTATCTACTAGTTACAAAACGGTAACTTTTAGATTACGCTGACAATCCTTGGCTAGCCAGTATCATTTTGTAAATTTATTACTGTTATTTGTTACTAGTCAGCTTGCTTTCGCAAAAATGCTGGAATATCTAAATAGTTATCTAAATCAGCATGAGCAACCTTTTGTACATTACTATCTGTCATAGTCACCGGTTCAGCACTTGTTTCAACTTGTGGTGCTGCTGCAGGCGTATAATCAGCGCCAACTACTTTAGGCTCAACCATAGGTACTGGGTTCACTAAGGTAATATCAGGCTTACTTTCTGCGCCAATACCTGTGGCAACAACAGTCACTCTCAACTCTTCGGTCATTTCAGGGTCAATTACTGCACCCACAACCACAGTAGCATTTTCACTGGCAAATGCTTTTACCGCATTACCAACAGTCTCAAATTCATCAATGCTAATATCCATGCCTGCTGTGATATTAACTAAAATACCGCGAGCACCAGCTAAATCAACATCTTCAAGTAACGGACTAGAAATTGCCGCTTCAGCTGCTTCTTCTGCTCTGTCTTCACCTGATGCGATACCTGATCCCATCATAGCCGTACCCATTTCAGACATTACTGTGCGTACATCGGCGAAATCGACATTGATTAAACCCGGACGAGTAATAAGCTCTGCAATACCTTGAACAGCACCAAGTAATACGTTATTTGCCGCTTTAAAAGCGTCTAATAAGCTTGTGCCAGGGCCAAGTACTTTTAATAACTTCTCGTTAGGAATAGTAATTAAAGAGTCAACGCTTTTAGCTAGAGCCTCGATACCTTGATCGGCATAGCTCATACGTTTCTTACCTTCAAATGGGAATGGTTTAGTGACAACTGCCACTGTTAAAATTCCCATTTCTTTTGCTACTTCAGCAACAACAGGTGCAGCACCGGTACCAGTACCACCGCCCATACCAGCAGCGATAAAGATCATATCGGCACCTTGTAACGTTTGCGCAATTGTTTCTCTATCTTCTTCAGCAGCTTGACGGCCAATGTTAGGGTTAGCGCCAGCGCCAAGCCCTTTAGTAACATCAGATCCTAATTGCAATGTCACATTAGCTGACGAATTGCGTAACGCCTGTGAATCTGTATTTGCGGTAGTAAATTCAACTCCTTCAATGGTTTGACTTACCATGTGTTCAACAGCGTTGCCGCCGCCTCCACCTACACCTACGACCTTTATGACCGCTTCTTCGTTATGGTCTTCCATTAATTCAAACATTTTTTCTCTCCGTTTTTGCACTTAAAAATTAATTTTCTATAAAAATTTTATCGAGACGAATAATTTACTCACCTCGTTATTGATTAAACTTAAAATTCGCCTTTAAACCAAGCATGAAGGCGTGACCATAAACCGGTAACACCTTCAACCTTTGTTTGTTCTTGTACGCCTGATTCATGCGCTTGCAACCCATAATGCAATAGACCAACTACGGTCGCATAACTTGGATCATCAACATATTCTTTTAACCCTTGTACGGCTAATGGCTTTGCTAATCGTACTGGCATTTGAAAAACTTCTTCAGCAAATTCAACTACACCTTCCATTTTTGCAGTACCACCTGTGAGCACATAACCGGCAGCTATTTGATCTTCTAACCCGGCTTCACGAACTTCTTCTTGAATAAGCTCAAATAATTCATGATATCTTGGCTCAACCACTTCCGATAAGGTATGTCTTGACATACTTCTCGCTGGACGACCGCCAACACTCGGCACCTCTATACTTTCTTCCATACTGACTAAATGCTTTAATGCGCAAGCATATTGCACTTTAATGTCTTCAGCATGGCTAAGTGGAGTACGAAATATTTTCGCGATATCGCTGGTAACTTGATTGCCCGCTACCGGTATTACTGCGGTATGTCTTAATGCACCACCAGTAAACACTGAAATATCCATAGTGCCTGCGCCCATATCTACTACGCAGATACCTAACTCTTTTTCATCATCCGTTAATACTGAATAACTTGAAGCAAGTGCAGAAAAAATCAGTTGATCGGCATTTAAATTGCAACGTTCAACACACTTAACTAAGTTTTTTGCCATGTCATTCGCGCAAGTAATAATATGTACTTTGGCTTCCATTCGAACACCCGACATTCCAATAGGGCTTTTTATCCCGTCTTGAACATCAATGCTGTATTCTTGAGGCAATACATGCAACATACGACGTTCTGCTGAAATCGGTACAGAGCGAGCTGTATGAATAACATTGTCCACATCTTCTTGGATAACTTCTTTATCATTAATGGGTACCATGCCATTTTCATTTTGACAGCTGATATGCTTCCCAGAAATTCCTAAATATATTGAGCTAATTTGGCAGTCTGCCATCAATTCAGCTTCATTTATTGCTCGCTGAATTGATTGAATAACTAAATTAAGATCGTTTACTCCACCTTTATCCATACCTCTAGCAGGTTGATTACCAACCCCAACGATGCTCAGCTGATGATCAGGCGTGATCTCGCCAACGGCAACGGAAATTTTGGACGTTCCAATATCTAATCCAACGACTAAATTTCTTTCGGTAACTTTAGGCATTTAAGGTAAACTCTTTTTTCGTTATTTTAATTTTATTATCAAATTGGGCGCTTTTTAGTAATCCAACCCAATTATTTGTTTGTTTTTTATACGTTTTATTAGCTATAGTCTTCCAACCAACCGCCAACCCGGTATCATAACGTAAATCGATATAATCCACTGCTTGTTTCGGCTGTTTTTTGTTATTATTTTTCTCTTGTGCTTCTTGCTTTAAATGCAACTTTATTAATGGGTAGACGTCCATAAACCGCTGAATACGCTCTACCCTTTCTTCACGGCCTAAATTCAGCATTACGCCATCATTTAATGTTAGTTGCCATGAAAAACGTTCACTTAGCACTAACTCTTCAATTGCCAACTCACTGTACTCAAGTAAACCGTTCAAATCGCCATAGTTTTCTAGCGCCAACAACTCACTACCTTCTGGACCAAAGAACTGCGGTAAAGCATCATTAATTCTTGATGTATCTGCTTGAAACGCCTTACCAAATTGATTTAGTAAAAAGTCACCGTTCCATAAAGCAACAGGTGTTTGATCAACAACATAAATTTTTACTTCATCAGGCCATTGCTTACGCACTGCTACTGAGTACACCCAAGGAAGCGCCGCAACTTGGGCTTGAATATTATTTACATCGACTTCAAAAAAATTGCCTAAATCAATGTCATTCATCGCTGCCATAACTTCTTGTTCCTGAGTAAATGGCATTTCACCGCTGATCACTACAGAATTGACTGGTGAATTCTCTTGCCCAAATACTTGCTGCGATAACCACCAAGCTGTACTGATCAAAACAATAAGCACAGTAACAAAAAAGGCTAAGCCTAGGCCAAACGCCCAAGCTTGCTGATTTTTTGTTGCTGATGACTTATTCGTCATAGTATTTTATTACCTATTTTCTACGCTGAGCATCACTATTCGCTCAACCAATTCACTAAATGATAAACCGTAAACTTTGGCAGCTTTTGGTACTAATGACGTTTCTGTCATGCCTGGTACGGTATTAACTTCTAGTAACTGCCATTCACCTTGATTGTTTTGCATAATATCAACGCGTCCCCAGCCACTTGCTCCTGTTGCCTTAAATGCTTGTAACGATAATGCTTTAATTTGCTCTTCTGCATCGTGCTCTAAGCCCGATGGACAATGGTACTGTGTGCTAGTAGATTGGTATTTAGCTTCATAGTCATAAAACTCTCTCGGAGTTTCCATGTGAATTGCAGGTAGCGCTTCATCACCTAAAATAGCCACTGTATATTCTGGTCCATCAATCCAAGCTTCAAGCAATACTTCACCGTCAAAACCAAATGCCTCAACTAATGCGTTGGTAAGTTTCTCATTGGTATCAGCCATCGCCATGCCAATACTTGAGCCTTCATGAGCAGGCTTCACCATGACTTTTCCACCCAAATCATTAAGTAAACTGTCAATATCTAATACTTCAAATTCAGCCTTACTAACCACAGCGAATGGCGCGGTGGCCAAACCACACGCTTTAAAAATTTGTTTGCTGCGCACCTTGTCCATTGACAATGCTGATCCTAAAACATTAGAGCCTGTGTACGTAATCCCCAACGACTCCAATGCACCTTGTAAACAACCATCCTCTCCACCGCGACCATGCAGGGCAATGAAAACATGCTTGATTTTTTGCTCGACCAAACCGGTTAATGGCTGCTCTTTAGTATCCATTAATACAACATTAAAGCCAGCTTGCTCCAGTCCTTGTGCTATGGCTTTACCTGAGTTTAGCGATACCTCTCGCTCTGCTGAGCTACCACCGTACAACACTGCTATTGGTTGTTTTTTTACATCAGCAAGATTCATCATTAACCCTTACTCACTTGTAATAAGGTATTGCTCGATAATGACCTTGCAACTGCGCCAATATTACCGGCACCTTGAGTGATGACCATGTCGTTATCTTGTAATTGAGCCGCTAAAAGTTCAGGTAACTTATCAACATCGCTAACATAAACAGGTTCAATTTGACCTCTTTGACGAATAGAGCGCGCTAAACTTTTACTATCTGCTGATGCAACGGGTGTTTCTCCAGCGGCATAAACATCAAGTAAAAACAAACAATCAACCTCAGACAATACTTCCACAAAATCTTCATACAAATCACGTGTTCGTGAATAACGATGCGGCTGAAAAACCATCACTAAACGTTTATCAGGCCAACCAGTACGCATAGCCAAAATAGTTGCTTTTACTTCGCTTGGGTGATGCCCGTAATCATCTACGAGTACCATATCACCTGCGCTAGTACTTAAATCAGCAAGTTGCTCAAAACGACGACCAATACCTGCGAACTCAGTAAGTGCTTGGCAAATAGCATCATCATTAATACCTTCATCTTTTGCTACCGCAACTCCTGCTAGTGCATTAAGAACATTATGCTGCCCAGGTAAATTAACACTCATATCAAGTGGCGGTTGCCCATCCATTTCTACCGTGAAGTAACTTACACCGCCATCTTGTTGGTAATTTACTGCTCGAATATCAGCATCTTGAGAAAAACCATAGGTAATTACTTGTCGGCTGATACGTGGTAATAGCTCACGTACCACAGGGTTGTCGATACAAACGACGGCCAAGCCATAAAAAGGTAAATTATGTAAAAACTCAATGTAGGTATCTTTTAATTTTTCAAAGTCACCTTGATACGTTTCCATGTGATCAGCATCAATATTGGTTATGACCGACACCATAGGTTGTAGATGTAAAAATGAAGCATCGCTTTCGTCAGCTTCAGCTACTAAATAACGGCTGCTACCTAGTCGTGCATTAGTACCAGCACTATTGAGTAATCCACCAATAACAAAAGTAGGATCTAATTGCCCTTGAGCAAAAATACTCGCGATTAAACTAGTGGTAGTGGTTTTTCCGTGAGTACCCGCAATAGCAATACCGTGTCTAAACCTCATTAACTCGGCAAGCATTTCAGCGCGTCGAACAACGGGAATACGTGCTGATTTTGCAGCAATTAATTCAGGATTACTTTCATCAATCGCGGTGGAGACTACAATGACACTTGCACCACTAATGTTTTCACTCTCATGTCCTATATGGACCGTAGCACCTAACTTAGTCAAACGTTGAACCACTTGGTTTTCACCAATATCAGAGCCTGATATTTGATAACCTTCATTTAACAGTACTTCAGCAATCCCGCCCATACCAGCACCCCCAATACCGACAAAATGAATACGCTTTACTCGACGCATTTCGGGTACTTTGGTTAAACTGTCTTTTCTTGCTGATATACTCATAGTATTACTCTGTTTTAACTCGAAATTTCATTTTGCTTGCTAGCAGGTATCAACTGCTGACAAATATGTGCAACTTTACGGGTTGCGTTTATATCAGCTGCAGCAAAAGCCGCTTTTGACATAACATTTAATACTTGTTGTTCACTAAATAAATTTTTTAATGTTTTAACCAAACCTTCACTGTTTAGTTCAGCTTGTTTAATTAACATTGCTCCGCCACGTGCCACCAAATATTGAGCATTTTTAGTTTGATGATCATCTACCGCATGAGGCAACGGAATGAATATTGCCGGTTTTGCAGCCATCGCTAACTCTGAAACTGTTAACGCACCAGCACGACATATCACCAAATCAGCCCACTGATAAGCACTAGCAATATCTTTAATAAATTCAGTGACTCTCACTTGCTCGTCATCAAAATGGTGTTGATTGTAGGCCGCTATGACTTGCTCTTGATTTCCCTTACCTGTTTGATGCCAAATATTAAAAGGTAATTCACTTTCTTGCTGTTTGGTTAACTGGGCAAAGCTTTCCGGTACCGTTTGATTAAGCACTTGCGCCCCTAAACTACCACCAACGACAAGAATATTATTTGTCAATTTTGTAACATCTTTAGTATTGTCATCATCACTTTCTGGATGATTTTGTTCAGAAATACTTGTTCTTAATGGGTTTCCCACTACATCAACAGTCACATTCGAGTTAAAGGCATTTGGAAAAGCACTGCAAACTTTACTGGCAATACGCGTTAACAATCTATTGGTTAAACCTGCTGCTGCATTTTGCTCATGTACAACGAGAGGTTTCCTCATCAGCCATGCTGCTAAACCACCTGGACCACTAGCGTAACCGCCCATACCTAAAACCACATCTGGTTTTGTCGCTTTTATTACCCTAATCCCCTGCCATAACGAATGCAGTAACTTAAAAGGTAACTTCAGCAAAGACAATAAGCCTTTGTTTCGCATGCCGCTAATATTAATAAATGAAATATCATAACCATGCTCTGGTACGATATTCGCCTCCATGCGCTCAGGCGTGCCTAACCAATGTATATTCCAACCTTGCTCTTTTAGTAGGTCTGCCACAGCCAAGCCAGGAAAGATATGTCCACCAGTACCACCCGCCATAACTAATAGCTTTGGAGCATTTGCGGTATTTATTATCGACATTATTTATTTCCTCTAGTTTTAGAGGACGTCGCCTGAATACTTTGCATGCGTAATTCATGATCGATGCGAATAAGGATAACAACCGCTATGGTCATGATAATCATTGAGCTGCCACCATAACTAATTAAAGGCATGGTTAAACCTTTTGTTGGAACAATACCCGCACTTGCGCCAACATTAACAGCCGCTTGAAAGCACATCCAAATACCAATAGCATATGCGAAGAAACCTTCAAAAAATTTCTCTTTTGCTAAAGCTTTTCGACCTAAAATAAGCGCTTTATAAACTAACACCATACTTAACAGTAAAATAACAGCAATGCCGACAAAGCCAAACTCTTCAGCCAACACCGCCATAACAAAATCAGTATGTGCTTCAGGTAAGTATTCTAATTTTTGAATGCTATTACCCAAGCCTTGACCAAAAATCTCACCGCGACCATACGCCATTAACGATTGCGTTAGTTGGTAACCACTGCCAAAAGGATCTTGCCATGGGTCTAAGAAACTTGTAATTCGTCGCCAACGGTAGGGTTCGAATATCGCTAGTAATGACAGTAATACCACCCCTACTGAGGCCAGACTAATAAATTGCCACAACTTGGCTCCTGCTAAAAATAACAGTCCAAAAGTCGTCACAAACATAACAATGATAGTGCCCAGATCTGGTTGTCTTAATAATAAAGCTGCAAGTACCGCAAAAACCACTAAGGGTTTAGCAAAACCTTTCCAGTCTTCCATTACTTGATCTCGTCTACGCACTAAATAAGCAGCCAAATAGCAGAAGAAGAAAAGCTTCGCCGGCTCTGCAGCTTGTACTGTAATTGGCCCAACAACAATCCAACGGGTTGAACCATTGACAGATCGACCAATCAATAAAACCGTCACCAATAAAACGATGCCAAAAATCAGCAAGTAACTACTATTTTTTTGCCACCATGACATAGGAATTTGTAATGCAACTCCAGCAATACCTAAACTTAAAACAATATAAATTGCATGGCGAATAACAAAATGAAACGGGTTATTGAATAATCGCTCAGCCACTGGCATCGACGAACTCGCCACCATGATTAAGCCAATCATATACATGCTTAACGCAATAATAATAAAACTTCTATCAAAGATTGCATTACTCTGATTTAGTTGTTTTTGATCTACACTAAAGACTTCAGCAAGATTACTTCCTATCTGTGCAAAGAAGCTTTTAATTAGGTTAAATGGCAATTTCATTTGGTTAGTTGAGGTTGTCATGGCTCACCTCAGTTAACTGCTCAACATGGCTGATAAATTGTTCACCGCGTTGAGTAAAGTTTTTAAACATATCAATACTGGCACATGCAGGAGATAGAAGAACAATATCGCCAGTCTTAGCGCTTTCTTTTGCGACTTCAATCGCGGTTTTAAGATCTTTAACTCGTGTTGATTGAGTGACTGTCTCTGCTAATTCAGCGATCTCATTGCCATCTTTACCTAAGGTAATTACTTGACTTACGCTTTTCGCAAATGATTCCGTTAATAGTGTAAAATCAGCCCCTTTTCCATCACCACCCGCTATAAGTAATAAATTTTGCTCCGCAGTTAAAGTTTTTGCTAAACCATTAATTGCCGCTAAGGTAGCGCCAACGTTAGTAGCTTTAGAGTCATTAATCCAAGTGATGCCGTCATTGGTAGCTATACGCTGACAACGATGCTCCAAACCAGTAAAGCTTGCTAGGTTTTCAATCATAGCCATCAATGGCCAACCAGCACTTTGCCCTAAAGCTAAAGTCGCTAAGTAATTCAATGCATTGTGCATTCCTGCAAGTGGTAATTGCGCTAATGCGATTAAGTTCTCATCGCCAAAGGCAAGATATGGCTTATTATCTTCTATAAATCGAACACCAAATTGCCCTACTTCAGGCTCATCACTTCCAAATGAAATAGACTGTTGTGTGTTATTTAATATCGATGTAGCTTGATCATCACGATTAGTAATAGCCAATCCACCTTGAGGATATATACCCTGCTTTATCGATTGATAATTCTCAATAGTTTGATGACGATCTAAATGATCATCACTGACATTCAACACAGTGCTAGCAATTGCTTGCATGCTATGTAACGTTTCTAATTGAAAACTCGATAGCTCTAGTATTAATAGCTCGGGCAAGTTCGCCAATTCATTCGTTGATGAAGTGGTTAATAAATCTAAAACTGGCTGACCGATATTGCCGCCAAGCTGAGCATTGACTGATAATTTTTTTGCTAAATGATCTAATAATGAAACCACGGTCGACTTGCCATTAGAGCCAGTGACTGCCAGCATTTTAATTGGCTTAACCGCTTGATTATTTATTTGGCAAAATAATTCAACATCTCCCATCACCTGACAGTCGGCTTTAATAAATTGTGCTATCTGTGCAATCGAGCTATCAATGCCAGGGCTTATCAAAATTACATCAGCATTGGCAATTAAGGCTGAATCCCACTTACCTAACGATAGAGTCGCTTGATTAAATTCAGCTCTAAACGCTTGTTCATCATAATGATGAGTAAATGGATTAAGACGAGAATCGTTAACAGCAAAACACAAACCTTGCGATGCTAAATAGCGCGCGCAGGATAATCCTGTCAGCCCAGCGCCAAGCACAAGTATTTGTTTATGTTCAATTGCCGTTAACAATGTCATTTACCTAAAATGTCCTTTTCGTTTTTTAACGAAGTTTCAATGTTGCTAAACCAATGAGTACTAAAATAAGCGAAATAATCCAAAAACGTACTATCACGCGTGGCTCTGGCCAACCCTTTAATTCATAATGATGGTGTATTGGCGCCATTCTAAATATACGTTGACCACGCATTTTATAAGAGCCTACTTGTAAGATTACCGATACGGTTTCCATTACAAATACTCCGCCCATAATAAAGAGCACTAATTCTTGTCTAACTAAAACAGCGATGACACCTAGTGCAGCACCAAGTGCTAATGAGCCAACATCACCCATAAATACTTGTGCTGGGTAAGTGTTAAACCATAAGAAACCTAAACCTGCACCTACAATTGCGGTACAAACAACCACTAACTCACTGGTCATGGAAATATAAGGAATATGTAAATAACTGGCGAAATTTACATTGCCGGTAACATATGCAAATAAGGCAAAGGCCCCTGCTACCATAATGGTCGGTACTATGGCTAAACCGTCTAAACCATCAGTCAAATTAACCGCATTACTCGTTCCAACAATCACAAAATAGGTCATTACTATGTAAAATATGCCTAATTGAGGCATGACATCTTTAACAAACGGGATCAGTAAAAAGGTTTGATCCGGATGAGAAATTTGATACAGAAATATTGCCGTAGCAAGGCCTGCCACTGTTTGCCAAAAATACTTCCATTTAGCAATGAGTCCATTTGAATCTTTACGGATAACTTTACGATAATCATCGACAAAACCAATAAGACCAAAACTCACCACCACAAATAACACCACCCAAACATAGGTGTTGCTTAAATCAGCCCACAGTAAAATGCTAAAAACGATACCTGCTAAAATAAGTAAACCACCCATGGTTGGAGTACCTGATTTTGATAAGTGGCTTTCTGGACCATCATCACGTACCGTTTGACCAATCTGCATTTTCTGTAAATAGCGAATCAGTTTTGGACCAAAATAAAGCGAAATAAATAAAGCCGTTAACGTACTAACTATCGCGCGAAAAGTTAGGTATGAGAAAACGTTAAACGCGCTATAGTATTGGGTTAAGTATTCAGCTAACCAATGTAACATTATGAATTGTCCTGTTTATTAGGATTGGTAAGTTGGCTTTTTATTTCTTCTTTATATTTAGTGTGCCAACTAATAATATCTTCAACGACATATTCCATATGAGCGCTACGAGAGCCTTTAACCAAAATTTGGCAGTGATCTTCATCGGTTGCTATAGTCGATAACTGTTTTGTTAATAAAGTACAAACCTGCTTTGAAAGCTCAGTTCTATCGCTAAAATGTTCACTTATCGCACTGTTTTTTCTAGCAAAAGCATCACTGGTATTTTGACTTAGTACTCCTAAAGTAAATAAAACGTCGATTCCTTGCTCTTTGGCATATTCACCGACTTCTTGATGGTAACTTCTAGCTTCGCTACCTAGCTCAGCCATATCACCTAAAACTAATATCCGCTGGCCAGGGTAATTTGCCAGTAACGTGATGGCCGCTTTAATTGACTCAACATTCGCGTTATAAGTGTCATCAATTAACTTGATCTGTTCACCAAGCTGATAAATATTCAATCGCCCCTTCACTGGTGTCATTTCTGCTAAACCAAGTCGAATATCTTCTAACGTAGCGCCACACTCTATTGCCGCAGAGGCCGCTGCTACCGCATTACAAACATTGTGTTTACCTGGTACGGTTAAAGAGATATCACATGTACCAATGGAGGTTTGTAACGAAAAACTAGCACAACCATTATCATCTAGTGATACATCACTACTTGATACATCAGCATTGGTTGGGTTCATACATGAAAATGTCCCTACCTTTTTGTCTGTTAATCGCCACTGCCACTTATTGGTATACTTGGTATCTTTGTTATATAGAGCAACACCTTCTTCGCCTAATCCTGCAAATATTTCACCTTTAGCGCGCGCAACACCACATAAATCACCGAAGCCTTCTAAATGCGCAGCGGCTATATTGTTAATCATGGCAACGTCTGGCTTTACCAACTCTGTGGTGTAAGCGATTTCACCAATATGATTTGCTCCCATCTCAATCACCGCAAAATCATCATCATGAGATAAGCGTAATAAGGTAAGTGGCACGCCAATGTCATTATTAAAATTACCATTGGTAGCAAGTACTTTTCCAAGACGAGATAAAATTGCAGCGAGCATTTCTTTTACGGTTGTTTTACCACTACTGCCTGTGATACCAATGGTTTTTGGTGCAACTTTAGCCTTAACATACGCGCCGATTTTACCTAGGGCTATGCGAGTATCGTCAACGATAATCTGTGCTACTTTACTGGTATCAATATCAGCAATGAGATGATCAACTATGATCACTTGGCAACCATTTTCACAGACTTGTTTAGCAAAGCGATGGCCATCAAAGTTAGGCCCTTTGAGTGCTAAAAATACCGTTGTTGATTGCTGCTGAACATCATTTTCTCTAATTGCACGTGAATCTGTTACTAGGTTATCAACGATCAAAGACGTTAAAGGTTGCTGACAAACTAATTTGCCATTCGCGGCTATCGCCAAGTTAGTTAAATCAAGTTCAATCATGCTAGTTCGCCTTGCAAGTTATTGAAGAAGCTTTGTACTACTTGGCGCTCGTTATAAGCAATTTTTTCTTTACCAATGATCAGATAGTCCTCGTGCCCTTTACCTGCAAGCAAAACCACATCTTCTTCCTGCGCTTTAGCTAAGGTAGTTAGGACTGCTTGCTTTCTATTTTCAATAATACTGACTTGAGCTTTACTCGTGAGCCCTGCAACAACATCATCAATAATGCTTAATGGTGCTTCAGTGCGCGGGTTATCATTAGTGACGACTAGGACATCTGCATGTTTTTCGGCCGCTTGTGCCATTAATGGTCTCTTGCCTTTGTCTCTATCACCACCACAACCAAAGACAACATATAAATTGCCATGACAATGCTGACGACACGCGATTAACGCTTTTTCTAAAGCATCAGGGGTATGGGCATAATCAACCACAGCAGTAGCCGTATGACTTAAAGTACCATTGGCTGAAAAACTTTCCATGCGACCAGCAATAGCTTTAAGCCCTTGGATTTTTTCAGCAATGTCGCTAAGAGATAATTTTTCTATCATCAAGACGCTAATAACAGCCATCAAGTTATCGATATTAAAATCTCCCAGCAGTGGGCTATTAATTGCAATATCACCTATATGGGTATGCAAAGTGAACTCAACACCATGACTATGATGTTTAATCGAATGACAACTCACAAATTGTGCATGCTGTTTAACAATATCGCTGCGACCATACAGCCAAAGTTTATCTTTATTAGTCCATGAAGCTAACCAAGCTTGTGCTTGTTTATCATCACCATTTAAAACGGCGATCTGCTTTTCAGTATTAGTAAACAGCTGCCTTTTAGCCTGAGCATAATCTGCCATCGAGCCATGGTAATCTAGATGGTCTCTACTTAAATTGGTAAATACAGCGATATCAAAAATGTTGCTACTAACCCGCTTCTGCTCTAAAGCATGCGAGGATACTTCCATCACTAAATGGCTTGCCCCTTGGGCTGAAAAATCAGCAAATAATTGCACTAAATCAGTCGCACTTGGCGTGGTATTCGCGAGCTCACTAAGTTTACTATCACCTTTGGTATCAACCATACCTGCACCATTAGTACCTATGATGGCGCTTGGGTGCTCGCATTGTGTTAACACTTGCCCTAATAATTGACTAGTACTAGTTTTACCATTAGTTCCCGTAATGCCAACCATGGTCATCATGCTATTTGGCGCTTGATAATAGTCACTGGTAAGCTCGAAAAGATGTTTATTTAATTGATAAAAGTGAACAACATTGGCTGATTGCTCTTTAAACACAGCGGTTTTCACAACACCATGTTCAGTTTGATTTTCACATTCGCTGATAATTAAACTTGCGCCGCGCTCAATGGCCGTATTGATAAACTCACGTCCATCTACCGCCTGTCCAATAATGGCGCAAAAAATATCACCTTGGCCAATCAAGCGGCTATCATTAGTTAGATTTCCTTGATGATCAGCAAAGTTGATTGATGATGATAACTTGATATCAAAAGCGCTTAATGACTGTTTGATATTGGATAGTTGAGGCTTAGACATCATTAGCCTCCTTCTTCAATACCTTCTGTGATTGGCTTTTATTATTTCGGCTAGAGACTATGCGCTCACCATTATCAGGGGCAACATTTAAAACCTGTAATGCACCTTTCATCACTCGAGAAAATACCGGCGCTGCTACTTCACCGCCGTGATAGAGATCACCACCTGGATCATTGATTACTACAACAACCACAACCTTGGGATCTGAAATTGGCGCTACACCTGCAAATAGTCCAACATAATCATTACCATAACCACCGGCAACAGCTTTAAATGAAGTTCCGGTTTTTCCACCAACTCGGTAACCATCAACCTTGGCTTTTTGGACGTGATCATCAACAACCGTTTCCAACATATTGGTAATAGCTTGTGAATTTTCTTGAGAAAATACTCGCTCACCTTCAGCAGGTTGCTCTCGTTTAACAATAGACAATTCGCGTTTGATACCGCCATTTGCTAGCGTTGCGTAAAATCTAGCTAATTGCATAGGCGTTATGGCTAAACCATAGCCCCAAGAAAGCGTCGCTAATTCAAATTTTGACCAACGCTGCCTGTCATGCATCATGCCTGAACTTTCGCCAATCAAATCTGTGCCAGTATTATCGGCAAAACCTGCATCAAAGAACTTATCCAGTAAAAAGGCTTTTGGCACAGAAAGCGCTAACTTGGTGGTGCCCATGTTAGAAGACGTCACTAAGATATCTTCAATGGATAACTTGCCACGATTGATTGGATCATTAACACGCCTTCCACCTAAACGCATCCAACCAGGGTTGGTATCAATAACCGTATTCGCTTCTGCTGAGCCAAACTCCAACGCTGTTAAAGCGGTTAGTGGCTTCATGGTTGAACCCGGCTCATAGATATCGGTAATAGCGCGATTTCGAAAACGGTGAATAGCGGTATTACTGCGATTATTAGGATTATATGAAGGGCTATTCGTCATCGCTAAGATTTCACCGGTATGAATATCTGCAACAACAACTGAGCCTGATGTGGCCTTAAAAGCTTGCACTGCCCCCTTCAATTCTTTATAAGCAATCGCTTGAATACGCTGGTCTATGGTTAAAGTGACATCTTGTGCTGCTTCTGCCACTTGCTCTGATAGAATTTCAATTTTCCGGCCTTTCGCATCTTTTCTAAAGCGTTTCGCACCACCTTTACCAGTCAGTAATTGATCATATACCCGTTCAATACCTTCAATGCCTTTATCATCGACATTGGTAAAACCAACAACATGTGCACTAATTTCTCCGGTAGGATAAAAACGTTTTGATTCTTTACGAAGATGAATTCCTGGGATCTTCAATTCACGAATATAGTTGGCCATTGCCGGGGAGATTTTTCGTTCAAGATAAGTGAATCGCTTTCTCGGATTACGTACTACGCGTGTCGTTAGTTTATTAACATCTTGGCCTAAAACATCAGCCAACGCTTGCCAATGTTCAGTCATCGCAAGTGCATTATTATCCATAATCACTTTAGGGTCTGCCCAAACGGTTTCTACTGGCACGCTTATCGCTAGCTCATCACCATTTCTATCAACAATAGAGCCACGCTGTACTGTTTTTGCAGCCGTTCGAAGCGAACGCATATCTCCCTGCTTTTTCAACATATCAGGTTCGATAATTTGAATATAAGCACTGCGCGCTAACAAACCGGCATAAATCAAGGCAACAATAGCCAGCACTACGTAATAACGCCATGCGGTAGTTGTTGGTTGACTGCTGCGATTGCTTGCTTTTTTGCTCACGCTGTTACTCACTTTTCACTCATTGGTGTTTTTCTTTTAGTTAGTAATTATTGTTGTGCTACTTTAAAGTAATAATTATTTCTGAATTGGCATCTGGCCGTTTCATGTTCAGTAATTTTTTCGCTTTACTTTCTATGGCGCTATGCTCTGCTAGAGAATTCTGCTCTAAAAGTAAATTACGCCACTCAATATCTAACTCATCTCGCTCGGTTAACAATAGTTCTAATTCACTAGTAGTTTGTCTGTTAACGTGGGTGTAATAAATCACCGAAAATGCCGACACAACCACCATAGCTAACAGTAAATAACAAACAAAATACCGTAAAATGTCTTGCCAAATATCAACTGCTAGCACCTTTTTTCGTGGTGTAACTTTTTGCATTGGCATCGCTAATCAGCAAGTTTTTCTAAACGTTGAGCTATACGTAACACTGAACTACGTGAGCGAACATTTTCTTCTACTTCAGATTTACTCGGCTTTAATTTACGACCAATTAACTGTAACTTTTTACCTTTATTCAATTCTGCTTCACTCACAGGCAATCCACGAGGCACCTTTTTACCTTGAGAGTGCTTTTTCATAAACTGCTTAACCAACCTGTCTTCCAGAGAATGAAAACTGATCACCACTAAACGCCCATCTTTATGTAAAACGTCAAGAGAGGCTGCTAATGCCTTTTCTATTTGTTCTAATTCACTATTGATGTACATACGAATTGCTTGAAAACTACGCGTTGCTGGGTGTTTTTTGATTTCTCGTTGTGGTGCCGTGGTTTTGATTAATTTCGCTAACTCACCAGTACGAGTAAAAGGAGTTTCTTTTCGTGCATCAACTATGGCGTTTGCAATACGCCATGCATGCTTTTCTTCGCCGAAAGTTCTTAATACCCAAGTAATATCTTCAACATCAGCAACGGCTAACCACTGCGCAGCAGTTTGACCGCGTGATGTGTCCATACGCATATCTAGCGGACCATCTTTCATAAAGCTAAAGCCACGTTCAGCCTCGTCTAATTGCGGTGAAGAAACACCTAGATCGAGTAAAATGCCATCCACTTTATCGGTTAGATTATGTTGAGCGGCAATATCGGCTAAATGAGCAAAACCTTGATGCTCGATATGAAAGCGCTCGTCATCTTTGAATTTTTCTGCTGCAGCAATCGCGCTCGGATCTCGATCAATAGCCAGTAATCGACCTTTTTCTGAAAGCTTAGATAGAATTAGAGTCGAGTGACCGCCACGACCAAAAGTACAGTCGATATAACAGCCGTCAGGATTGATACTTAATCCCTCCACTGCCTCGCTTAATAAAACAGAGATATGTGTTTTATCTAATTCCATGTTGTTATTTTTATACTCTTAATTATTGTTGTTAATTTACAGGGATAAATCTAATAAACGATCTGTCAATTCAATTTCACCCGATTGAATTTTACTAATACCTTGTTGCATTTGAGCTTGCCATGCCGACTCGCACCAAATTTCAAATTTTTTCAATTGACCAACAAGCATGATGGATTTTTCTAAATTCGCATGTTGTCTTAATGGTCCGTTAATCAGTAGACGGCCATTTTTATCCATATCGCACTCGGTAGCATTACCTAACAACACCTGTTGCAAAAGACGCTCTTGCGGGTTCATACTTGATAGGTTGCATAATTTCAGCTCTATCTCTTCCCACTCAGGCAATGGGTACAACAATAAACACGAATGTTGAATATCAACCGTGCAAATCATTTTCCCTTCACAATCACTCAATAGCTCCTCACGATACCGTGTTGGTATGGTGATTCTGTTTTTGCTATCAAGCGTGATTGCGCTAGCGCCTCTAAACATATCGTTAAGCTAACCTTTTTGGGTTAAATTTTTTAATGCATTTTTAATTAAGCAATCGACTTCGATCCACAATTACCCACTTTTTACCACATTGATACAGTTTAGTGACTAATGCAAACTTATGTCAAGCTAATATTCGGTAAAAATGTTGTCAGAAGCACTGGTCAAAACATCAGTAAAATTAAGGGCTGGGTAAGAATTTCAAGGAAGTGAATGAATTTGTGGGGTTTTGTGGAACACTGCCCCATAATTTAGGGAAAAATAGCCGTAAAAAATAGTTTTTAGGCACTCAGTTGTGTCATCGAACTACTTTAAGGGAATTTATTGGTTTGTGATTTATTTATATATTTGTTCATTTCACCAAACAAAAAACCCCGCATTTATTGCAGGGTTTATAACTTAAAAATTGAGAGTATTGATTGCTTTTACATCACTTTATTCGCTTTTTAAATAAGACAGAGATTATAAATCCTAGCTGCCCCGATTAAATCACTAAAAGAAATTAAAATAACTCATCTTCAATATCAAACAAACAATCACAGCCTGATTTCGCACTAGCAATTAATGACAGTCTACGTGGCAATAATCGAGTAAAGTAATAACGGGCTGTATGTAACTTTCCTTGATAGAATTCAGCACCACTTTCACCATTATTTGCAAGTCCTGATTGAGAAACTTGTGCCATTCTCGCCCAAATATATGCCATTGCCGTATAGCCAAATACATGTAAATAGTCATTGGCTGATGAGCCAAGCTCATTGATATCATGTTGAGATTTAGTTAATAAATCTTCAGTTAAATCAGTCAAATCAGCGGTCGCTTGTTTAAGTGGCGTAATAAACTCCGCCATAGCAGCATCAGGTTTATTTTCTTCGATGTAAGTATTCACTTCGTCGATAAATACTTTAAATAAGCTACCTTTTGAACCCGCTATTTTACGCATTAAGAGATCCATGGCTTGAATACCATTAGTTCCTTCATAAATTTGCGTAATTCGTGCATCACGTACTAACTGCTCTTGACCCCATTCACGTATGAAACCATGACCACCCAGTACTTGCTGCCCAGCTACTGTATTTTCAAAACCTAAGTCGGTGAAAAAAGCTTTGGCAACAGGCGTCATTAGCGCTGCTAGTGCTTCACCTTTAACTTGTTCATCACCTTCAGCATAGGTAGCATAATCTAATTGCATGGCAATGTATGATGATAAAGCTCTTGAGCCTTCGTTTAAGGCTTTCATATTTAATAACATACGACGAACATCGCCATGTACCATAATAGAGTCGGCCGCTTGGTCTGGCGATTTAGCGCCAGTTAGTGCGCGACCTTGAATTCTATCTTTTGCGTATTCTAAGGCATTTTGATATGAACGAACTGCTGCGCCAAGACCTTGGATACCAACACCAATACGCTCAAAGTTCATCATGGTGAACATACATGCTAAGCCTTTATTTAGCTCACCTATTAAGTAACCTTGCGCACCATCAAAATTCATCACACAAGTCGCTGAGGCATGAATACCCATTTTGTGCTCGATAGAGCCACAACTTACTTGATTGCGTTCGCCGATTGTTTCATCATCGTTAACATGAAATTTTGGTACCAAAAACAATGAAATACCACGAGGCCCGGCGGGAGCATCTGGCAATTTAGCTAACACTAAATGAATGATGTTTTCAGTTAGATCGTGCTCACCACCGGTAATAAAGATTTTGTTACCGGTAATGTTATAACTGCCATCTTCTTGTGGAATTGCTTTCGTTCGAATAATACCTAAATCAGAGCCAGAGTGTGCTTCCGTTAAACACATTGATGCAGACCATTCACCTGAATACATACGTGTTAAGTAACGTTGTTTTAACTCTTCGCTACCGTGTTTTGCTAAAGACAAAGCAGCTCCAGCAGTCAATACTGGATAAAGTGCAAACGAGATATCAGCACTACATAGCATTTCTTCATGCATAGCCGTTAACATTTTTGGCATGCCCATGCCGCCATAATTAACATCGCCGCCCAGTGCCGTCCAACCGCCTTCGGCATAAGTGTTAAAGGCTTCTTTATAACCTGGCGCTGTTGTGACCACACCTTCATTAAAACTCACGCCAATTTCATCACCTTGACGCGCAATAGGATCTAGTTCTTGCTCAGCAATTTTTGCACATTCTTGCAAAATAGCTTGGGCAGTATCTTTATCAACTTGCTCAGCAAGCTTGGGTAATTGTTGCCACATTTCATCAGCTTTAAACACCTCATGTAGTAAAAAACTCATATCTTTTAATGGAACTTTATATTCGGCCACAATAACCCCTTATCAATTTATTTTCGTACAACGTTAGTTATAATTCTATTCGAACAAACAATTAAAACAGTTGTTTGAATATACATTATTGAGTAGAAAAGTAAAGCCAGCAAGTAAATTAAAAGTGACAAAACTTGCTGTTCGTCTCTAGGTTGCGTTAGTCTTATAGTAATAGTATCTCTGCCATCTAGCGCAAAGGTTATACGCTTTTTACTTTTAATACATAAAGTATAGAAAATTTACGAGTATCTGCAGTGAAAATTATTAAGGTTGTCTGTTACGCATGGCTCTTTCTTGTTGGCTCATTATCAGCTGAACAAATTAGCTTTTCTAAACAAATACAAGAATCAGAGCATGTATTTAATTACGCTTGGCTAGATCATCAAAATACTCCTCAAGGTATTCGCTTTAGCTTAAGCAAAGCGGCATTATTTGAGCGTTTTAGAATGCTAAAGAGTTATAAAAGTGAATATGCACAAAGATCAATTTTAAGAGCGGTAAAGAAACAACTACAGCAACAGCCTCTTCAAGGAGCCCAAGCTTTTTTTCAACATCAAAATGGTAATATAAGTATACAAGTGAAAGGGCTTGATGATGAGGCTGTCACGAAAGCCTACCGACAAGTTAAAGTGCTAGAGCAAAAAGAGACAGATAAATACTTTAAAAAGAATTACTTTCAAGCCTTTACTGATCATGACAATCACACCGGCATAAAAATTAATCATATCGATATTGCCAATAGCTCGGTGGCTGACTTTAAATCTCTAAAAGGTATTATTTTAGAGAAGGTATCTATACAAAACATACGTAAAGTCACCAACTATGTATTAGGGTTTGTCCAGAGTATTCCTTACTCTACTTTAGAGTCCCGTATCAGCTCATCAGGCGCTGGGTTTAATCCTCCTGCTAAACTAATTTGGGAGAACCAAGGAGATTGTGATAGTAAAATGACGCTAACTGCCACTTTATTACGTGCTTTGATGCCACGCATAGATATGGCGATGATATATATTGATCAACACGCATTTATTGGTATAGCTATTCCTGAAAATCCAGGGGAAATGGTGGTGGAACATCAAGGGATAAAATATGTATTAGCAGAGCCAACCGGCCCTGCTTTATATCCCTTAGGTAAATTAGCCCCTGAATCTGAGCTAGCCATTAACCAAGGCCGTTATGTGATCGAGGCCTATCATTCTGATGGTTCAATAGAGCTACCCAGTAATTAACCTGAACTCGGCTTAACACATGTCTCTCTAACAGCTATTTTATAGACTTCTACGTGAAATTGTCTTGCAATAAACCAGCTATTGACGCGAAATTTTCCTTGAATTAAGTAAAACGATCTAGTTAGATGCTGTTTAAAAATACTTATTGCTCAGCCAAGCCCGCTAAAAAAGTTAAACTCGGCGCAAAAAATGCGGAACCTGTTTCAGCTTGAGTATATTTAAGTAAGTGGTCAACGTTGCCATGCCCATCACCATGAATCATACTTTTTAACATTATTTCAAAAGGTTTAGGAGAATGACAGTAGGATACAAAAAACAACCCTTGGCGTTTCATGTCACCATAAGGCATGCTTTGTCTGACAATTTCAAGGCTATTGCCATCTTCATCTTTTAAGCTAGTACGTTTAGTGTGAGCTGTTAATGGCTTGTCTTCACTTTGGTATTCAATATTATCAAGCTTAGTACGTCCATAAACATCTTCTTGCTCTTTATTTTGCAAAGCATTCCATAGTGTTAAGTTATGTTGGTAGCGTTGAGTATGTAAATAACTACCACTGGAAAATGTTGCATCATCAGCTTCTTTTACTAACGCAACTTCACGTCTGTGCATACCTTGTGGATTTTCAGTACCATCAACAAAGCCAGTTAAATCACGTCCATCTAAAAACCTAAACGCTTGGATATGTTCGATAAGCTCAACGCTGTCTGCCAACAGTTGGCAAACTTTAGAGCTGACAATATGATTAACATCACCACGGTCGCTACGAATCTCAATATAAATATCAACACTAGTCGCTGGGGCTAACCTATCATCACTATTCATACTTGGAAATGGGCTAAGAAGCGCAGGACGAGCTTGAGGGTAAAATTCATCCCAGTAATTTGCACCTATGGCAATAACACCCGTTAAGTTCGCTTCAGAGAACTGATCAGCGTAATCTTCAAATAAAGCCGGTAACCGAGACAAGGCAGTGCGAATAAAAGAATTTTTATCATCCAAAGCGTTAAATAATAAGTAACTACCGTGTAAATTAGGCTCTGCGCAAATACCAAATTGTTCTCTAGCCATATGAGATTCCTATCGAAAAATTATATATTGCGTTATTGTACACAATAAAAATAAATTTGCTTACATCACCTGCCATAAACCTTTGTTATCTTCACACATAAGTTCTTTTAATGTTTCTTGCTGACCTTTAAGGTTATTTATAAAAGTAACTCTATGACAGATTGAGCCTGATTTTTTAAATTGCTTGCCTTTGATAATTTGTCCGCGATTACCACTTTGAGGGTTTTGCCAATGCGTGGTACTTTGCTGACTATTTCCTAGCAGTGCAATGGTCTGCTCCTGTAGCATAGTGACATCGGCTGTAGTTAATAACTTAGCTGATTTTGAATCGGAGTCTACAATACCAGTCAAACCTGAGACAACCTCAAAAGGCAATGATATAACACCTTTAAAGAAGCCTGAAACTAAACCACTACTCGCTTCTTTGCCCATGGTTTTGGCATCGCTAACAATATATTCAATACGTGTTAAATACTCAGGGATATCCGTTCGAGATTGCTCTAATTCAGCTAAATACTCAGTCGAATGCGGTCGCCATTTTGCTAACTCCTTGGTGGTATTATTTGTCATTAACACCACATCATCTACCCGGGTTAATATATTTGGTAAATCCTGCTGTATTTGAGTTATTTGAGTTTCGATTTTCGTCAAGTGCTGCCATAACTCTGGTAACTGTTGTGAATAATAATCACTTTGAGCAAGCCCGCGCTCTAGCAAAGGTAAAGTATTATCAATTCGCAATAAAATAGCAGGTAATTGTTCATTGACGACCAGCCTAACCTGAGTCACTTCATCACTAACAGTATTCACTTCTTTAACAATGGCCTCAATATGAGGGGTTGCTCTATCAACCGCATTAATAAAATCAGGAATCTCTTTAGTAAAGCTAAGTAAAGCGTAAGCAAAATAAGCAATAGCTACAGCCAATAGGGCTTGTGAATATGAAAACTTTGTGGACATTTATTTAAACCTTGATCATGAAATTTTTACTATGTTAATTTCATCTAATAAACAGTGAGTTAAATCAGCAATTTTTTCATCTTGTTGCGTTTTAATGGCTATTTCTAGCTCCTGTGCACTTTGAGACAATTCAGCAAAGCCAAACATTTTTGCCGCCCCTGCTAACTTATGCACTACTCGAGCAAGGTTGATATTATCGCCTTGTTCAAAGAATTCACTTATCTCTTGGCTGTCTTGATTTAAGTGCTGTTGAAAAGTCAGTACCAAATCATCGATATCAACATCAATAATTTCTTCAGAAATTTGTTGTGTCGATTTCTCTATATTAGGGTAATAATGAGCAATAGCGGCAACAAACTTATCTCTTTCAATTGGCTTTTTTAAATGACCATCAAAACCAAGGGTTAAGTATTGTCTTATTTCGTGAGACATGGCATTTGCAGTAAGTGCGTAAATAGGTTGAGTACAGCCAAACTCCCTTAGTTTTTGTAAAGCTTGAATGCCATCCATTTCTGGCATTTGTATATCAAGTAAGGTTAATGAAGGTTGATGCTGCATACATTGCTCAACGGCTTCTTTACCATTTCTAGCTTCAATAACTTCAAGACCTAAACTAGTTAATAGTCGAGTAATAAGACGTCTATTATCCTCATGATCATCGGCCAGCAGTATTTTTCCGACAAAACCAGTTATTTTAGTATGTGATGCTATTGTTTCGCTAGCATTAGGAAGTTGTTGAGGTAGCAGATCATCACTAAAGGGGATCTTCAATATGAAAGTACTACCTTGCCCTAATTGACTGGTAACACTAATATCTCCAGACATCACCTTAGTTAACTGCATAGATAAAAACAAACCTAATCCTGAGCCGGAAAAACGCCTACTGATACTATTGTCTGCTTGAGTAAAACTTTTAAAGATTTTAGCAATTTGCCCTTCATTCATACCAATACCGGTATCGGTTACCGTGAACAAGAGCTTTTTATCAACCAACGAAATATCTAAAGTCACCCAACCTTCTTTAGTAAACTTAATCGCATTTGAACATAAGTTAATTAAAATCTGTTTTAGCCTTAAACCATCAACATTAATAAGAAAAGGTGTTGGTAGGTGATGACTAACCGTAAATGCTAGGTTTTTTCTTTTCGCTTGCTTAGTAAACATATCCTTCAATTCATGAATGATGACATGCAAATCCTGTTGGCGAACTTCTAGTTCAAATTTATCTGCTTCTATTTTACTTATATCGAGAATGTCATTGATCAATTGCAATAAGTGCAAGCTATTACTATGGATAATTTCAACTTCTTCAGTGAGTGATTCACCGTTAAAGTCTCCATGAATGATGGCTTCAGATTGGCCAATAATGGCAGTTAACGGTGTTCTGATCTCATGGCTCATATTCGCCAAAAACTGGCTCTTAACTTGGTTGGCTTGCTGCAGCTCTTTCGTTAAAAACTCTAATGCTTCAGTACGCTGCTTTACACCCGCTTCTAAATTCTTTGTTAACTGACTTTCTAGATACCTACGGTAAACTAAGAACAACACTATCATGATAAAAATAACGGCAATAATGATAAAGTTTCGTTGCTGTTCATCTTTAATATTTTGCAATTGCTGTAATTTTTTACTTTGCTGTAAACTTTCAACCTGCTGTGACAATTGATCAGATTCAAAACGAGCTAACTGCTCATTTAACTTTTCATTTACTTGTTCAAGACGTCTGTTCTCATAACTATATTGAGATTCTAACGCTTGCGCCGCTTTCCCTTGAGCAGCAAAAATTAAGGCTTGCAAGCGTAAATTATTATCAAGCAATTTTTGATAGCCCATTTTATCTGCGACAATATTCGATTGTTGCAAATGCTCTAAAGATTGGTTGATTTTTTCTCGATAAAAATACGTTTTGGCTAACGTATGTAAAGAGCCGCCATAAGCTTTTTGGTGGCCAATTGCTTTACTCTTTTTAGCCGCTTGGCTAGCATAAATTACGGCTTTGTCTACTTGCTCTAATTCATAATAAATTTCGGCAATATTATGCAATTGTGCCGCAACATCGTACTCATGCTCATGTTGTTGAAAATAATGAAGTGCCTCAAGATTATATTGTTTGGCTTCTTGTAATTGACCTGAGTATTTATAAGCAACCCCCAAGTCTGCCGATGCCGTTGCTACACCATAATCATCAGCAAGCTCCACACGTTTATCAATAACTTGCTTTAACATTGAGATTGCTAATTCATCGCGGCGCAAACTGATATACAAGGTAGCAATATTATACCTAACATCTACTTTATCCTCTTCATTACCAAAACGTTGATACAATGAATCTGCTTGTTGGTAACTAGCTAGCGCGGCAATTGAGTCTCCTTGAGAAGTTTGTACTAAGGCAATATTATTTAATAGATTGGCTTGGCTTATTGCTATTTCAGCTTGTGCAAGTTGAGATTTAAAATTTGATAAGCTTTGAAAATAAGCCAATGAAGCTTGATAAAAATGTAACGCCTTTTTATAGTGACCTTGGTAGTAGGCGATAACACCTTGTAATTTATTCGCTTTAGCTTGTTGAGCAAATAATTTTCCTTGTCTGGCTAAGTGATTTGCTTTTTGGCTAACAAGCATCGCTTGTTCAAAGTTATTCAAGGATAAGTAACTTTGGCTTTGGAGTAACAAGGCTTCAAATCGTTGCGGTACAGTTAGATTGTTCTGATCCAGTAATAGAGATAATTGTTCTGTGACAACCGTTTTATCTTCGAGTTGCGCTAACTTATCAAGTTGCAGGCTAACCTCTTCCGGTTGAGCTAATAACTCAACAGAAACAAACAGCAGCAACAATAATATACGAGGCATATAACAACCTTAACTCAACCTAAAACAACACTATTTAGCTTTTGTAATGTAACGTTACAAAAGTGAACTGGTAATTTATACCATCTAATGATGATAAAAAGAATTTATATTAATAGAGAGGGAAGTCATGATTAAAAGATCAGCATTACTCATTAGCCTACTAATAAGTAATTTACACTTTAGTAATGTCAGCCAGGCGAAAGACTATATTAGTATTGAAATCAATTCACTTGATGAATTAATTTCACTATTTAAGCAGCACCACTACACGAACAAAGACTGGCAGACCGGCAATAGAGAAGTACCTCGTTTAACATTTAGCTCGGTGAGCGAGCGCTGGAAGGAGACCTCAAACCACATTCCAGTACAACAAAAAAAAGCGGTGTTTTTCAGGTTAATGGCGCCACTCGTATTAATGTCTAATGAAAACATTGTAAAAGAGCGAGCTGTTATTAAATCTGCCCCTCTAGATTCGCCTGAGCTATTAGCAATTGCTGTTAAATATCGTCAAGCCAAAGCTGGTATCACCAAAATCACGTCTGAGCAGCGGGATAAGCTATTATCTCAAGTAGATATCATGCCTCCTTCGCTTGCATTAGCGCAAGCAGCAGAAGAAAGTGGTTGGGCAACATCACGTTTTACTGAGGAAGGTAATGCCTTTTTCGGTCAATGGGATTTCTCTGGCAAAGGTATGGCCCCAAAACAACAACGTAAAGAGTTAGGAAATTATGGTTTAGCTCGATTTAACAGTCCTTTAGCGTCTGTTGAAGGCTATATGTTAAATATTAATATCACTTCTGCTTATCAAGAGTTACGAACCTTAAGGGCTAAGTTAAGAAAAGAAAACAAGCCCATCACAGGTTTAGAATTAGCGGGTACTTTAGGTAAATACTCTGAGCGAGGCCAAGCTTATATTGATGGCCTACGCTCCATGATCCGCTACAACAAATTGCAAGATGTGGATGAAGCTTACTTATCAGATGAGATTTTAATTAAGCTCATCACACCGAAATAACGTTAACTCTAATTTTGATGACATCGTTATTTTTTAAAATGTTATTGTTTGGTAACTCAGGCGAATGATTGTTGAATTACCAAACAACACTCTTTATGATGCGGGGATACTTTAAATTACACTTATAAACATATGTTCAATAAATCACTTGCTCTCATCCTAGTTATACTAACTTATAGCAGTTCAGTTAATGCTACCATCGTTGAATTTCAAACCTCACAAGGTAATATTCAAGTAAACCTATTTGACCAAACTACCCCTGAGACGGTTGCTAATTTTCTTCAATATGTTGAAGAAGAGCACTATACCAATACGGTAATACATCGTTCAGTACCAGACTTTGTTGTGCAAGGTGGCGGCTTTACTTTTGATGGTGAATTCCCACTAACAGCCAAAGTCACTAACCCTTCAGTAATAAACGAGCCGATATACTCCAACGTTACGGGCACTATTGCCATGGCGAAAGTTGGCGGTCAACCTGACAGCGCCACGAATCAATGGTTTTTTAATTTAGCAAATAACGCCAGTAATTTAGATTTGCAAAATGATGGTTTTACTGTTTTTGGCCAAGTTATTGGTGATGGTATGGCTGTAGTGGAGCAGATTGCGAGTATAGATCTTTGCCAAGATATTCCAATGCCAGATTATACTAGTCAAAATTGTAGCGACTTAAGCACACCGGGTATTGAAAATTTTGTTGTTATCAATCAAATAATCGTTATCGATTCATCAGAAGTTACGGATGCAGATTTAACGCCGATAAAAAATACTTTAATTAATACTCCTTCTACCCCTGATGAGCCAACTACGCCTGATAGTGATAGCAGTGGCGGTGGCTCTTTAGGCTGGGTATCATTATTGATTTTATCTTTAATTTCTCTAAGAAAAGTCATCTTAAAAAAAGCGTCATGATATAACTTAAACTGCGATGGGCTAAATGTTAGTCCATCGCGAGTTAGGTTAAGGCCTATTTATGCAATTTTAATTAAGCGCTTTAAAGCGAATTGCAGTACCACCACTGGTGGCAAGTTTTAACGTTAACATGTCTTTTGCAGTGACATTCTTTTGCTCAATAATCATGTCATACGGATTATTTTTCCATTCCGCTTTTTCACCATCTCGATAAATTTGTGCTTGGTATTTTTTACCTGTCGCTAAAAAGTCCAATTTAATGGTTACTTCTCGAGACTCTTCATCCGTTAGTGCTCCTAAATACCAATCATTGCCATCGCGTTCTTGCCTGGCAAAAACCACGTAATCACCTACTTCACCTGCTACCGCCTTACTTTCTTGCCAATCGGTTGGCACGTCAATAATGAATTGAAAGGCATCTAAATTAGCAACATAGTTACGTGGTAAATCAGCGGCCATTTGTATCGGGCTATACAACACAACATAAAGAGCTAATTGTTTGGCCAGTGTTGTTTGCGGTCGATTACTTTCATCACCTAAACCATTAAAGCCCATATCAAATATACCTGGAGTAAAATCCATTGGCCCGGCAAGTAATCTTGTAAATGGTAGAATAGCGGTATGCTCAGGTGGATTAGGTGGTGAGCCCCAAGCATTAAACTCTTGACCTCTAGCACCCTCTCTAGAAATCCAATTAGGGTAAGTACGTCGCAGCCCTGTCGCTTTGATTGGCTCATGGGTATTAATGCTTATTTTATGCTTAGCAGCTTCAGTTACGCTGTGTAAATACTCTGCTACCATATACTGACCATCATGCCATTCTTTACGTACAATGCCTGATTCATCGATACGCTTTATATTGCCACCATCCGCCACATAACCGGTTTTGATCTGTTTAACGCCATGTTGTTGGTATAGTGCATACGCCGCTGACATTTGATCTCGATAATTACTGACATTACCTGATGTTTCATGATGTCCTATTAAATCAACACCTTTCTTTTTGCCATAATCAGTGACGGCTTTGATATCAAAATCATCAAAACTTTTAGTAAAATTAAATAAATCGCCATTAAAGAACCACTCACCATCCCAGCCAATGTTCCAGCCTTCAACTAAGACACCGCTAAAACCGTATTTAGCAGCAAAGTCCATATAGCGTTTTGCTTCACTCGTTGTTGCGCCATGTTTTTCGCCACTGGCCCAAGTATTTTCATTAACATGCATTCCCCACCAAATACCGACATATTTACCTGGTTCGACCCAAGAAACATCACCCAATTTATTTGGCTCATTTAGGTTGAGAATTAAATCAGAGTTAAGTAAACCTATCGCATCTTTACTAATTTGAATGGTACGCCAAGGTGTTTTGAAATCCCCGCTAGTTTTTACCAAAATACCATCAGACCAAGGAGTTAAATCGGCTTTAAATAAACCCGGCCTGCGCTGATCGAGTGTCATCGCGGCATAATCAACTAAAGCTGCTTCATGAATACTTAAATGTACACCAGACTTTAATTTAAAAGTAAATGGCGTATGCACTCTATCAACATCTTCTAAAGTAGTGGTTTTATAGGTATATTCATAACGATTCCAACCACGAGCAGGGATCCACCAAGCCGTTGCGTCTTCAGCATCTGCTAATGAGAATTGTGTCAGTTCATTAGTAATGTTGACTTCGTTTTCTAAGCCAGGCTGTTTCGGTACTTCATAACGAAAACCGATACCATCGTTAAACACTCTAAAGCGTACCGTGTAACTATTACTACTATGCTTGGCGGTAAACGTAACCGCAATTTCATTATGCTTGTCTAGTACATGTTTGCGTTCCCCCCAAGGTAACTGCCACGTATCATCAGCACTAGCTTTCACAACTTTTTCAATAATAAAGCCTTGAGCAAAGCTATGAGTGTCTTTAAATTCCATACCAAGTTGGGAAGGTGCAATAATTTCCTGTTGAGCAAAATCTATTTGGTAGCTTGGCTGAGCATCGTCATCATTAACCGTTAAATTTATCTCACCATCAGGTGAACTAACTTGCACTGTTTTAGCGAGTAAATTGAACGGTAATAGCGACAATAATAGAAGTATTAATGGGTTTTTCATGGCTGCCTAATTGTAAAATTAAAATTCATAGAAATTAGCATACCGATTTTGAGTAAATTATCATGGTCTTACATACGTATTCACAACAAAAAATTGTCACAATATTTAATGATTCGTTAATTTAAGTACTCCAATTTCAGGCACAAAAAAAGCAGCTATAAGCTGCTTTTTATTTTAACTCTTGAGTTAGTTAGTGAATTCGACTTAACGAAGCCACTAACTTAAGGAGTTATTAACCTCTTGTGAATTCTGGGTAAGCTTCCATACCACAATCAGCTTTATCAACACCTTCGTACTCTTCTTCTTCACTTACGCGAATACCGATGATTTTCTTCAGTGCAAACCATACTACAAAACTAGTACAGAATACCCAAACAAAGATAGTTGCTGCGCCAATTAGCTGACCACTAAATGTTGAACCTGAATTAGTAATAGGTACGATAAGTAGGCCAAATAAACCAACTACACCGTGAACTGAGATAGCACCTACTGGATCATCAATCTTAACTTTATCTAACGCTAAGATAGAAAGTACAACAATCACACCTGCAATAGCACCAAAAATAGTAGCTTGTAATGGTGAAGGAGTTGATGGCTCAGCAGTGATAGCAACAAGACCAGCTAATGCACCATTTAAGGTCATTGTTAAATCAGCTTTCTTAAATAAGATTTTAGCAAAAATTAGCGCTGAAATTGCACCAGCAGCTGCTGCTGCGTTAGTGTTTAAAAACACCATTGCAACTGAGTTAGCACTGTTTACATCGGCAAGTTTCAATACAGAACCACCGTTAAAACCAAACCAACCCATCCATAAAATGAATGTACCTAAGGTAGCCATAGGTAAGTTAGCGCCTGGGATAGCATTTACTTTACCGTCTTGAGTATATTTACCTTTACGAGCACCTAGTAATAATACACCTGCTAATGCAGCAGAAGCACCCGCCATATGTACAATACCAGAGCCGGCAAAATCAGAGAAACCAAGGTCGCCTAACGTATAAAGACCGAAAACTGAATCGCCATTCCACGTCCAAGCACCTTCCATCGGATAGATAAAGCCTGTTAATACAACTGTGAACGCTAAGAAAGCCCATAATTTCATACGCTCAGCAACGGCACCTGAAACAATAGACATTGCTGTAGCAACAAATACTACTTGGAAGAAAAAGTCAGAAGCATTTGAGTATACTGCACCACCGCCAAAACCGGCTTCAGCAGACTCAGCTAATACAGCACCAACTAGTGCATCAGCATCAGCAGCGCCATCAAGTGCGATACCGTCTAAGAAAACACCACCACCGTACATGATGTCATAGCCAACGACTAAGTACATGATACAAGCAATTGCATATAACGCGACGTTTTTAGTCAAAATTTCTGTGGTGTTTTTAGCACGAACAAGACCCGCTTCTAACATTGAGAAGCCTGCTGCCATCCACATAACTAACGCACCACAAACTAGGAAGTAGAACGTATCCATTGCATATTGAAGTTGAAAAATATTTTGTTCCATTGTCTATCTCCTATAAAGCTTCTGAATCTGACTCGCCAGTACGAATACGTACGGCTTGTTCAAGGTTATAAACAAAAATCTTACCGTCACCAATTTTGCCTGTATAAGCAGCTTTAGTAATCGTTTCGACTAAACGTTCTACGATATCGTCGTTTACGGCGATTTCTAATTTAACTTTTGGTAAAAAGTCTACTTGATACTCAGCACCACGATACAACTCAGTGTGACCTTTTTGACGACCAAACCCTTTTACTTCACTAACTGTGATACCTTCAACACCAATTTCAGAAATGGCTTCACGTACATCATCAAGTTTAAATGGTTTAATGATTGCGTTAACTATCTTCATGTGGACCTCTTTTTATAGTTATTTTGAATTACTGACATCTATAGTACAAATCATGTGCCAATATAATTAACAACTATTTTTCAATGTGTTATAGAGGGTATAATTAATATGAATAGCATTTGTGCACCAAAATAGCACATCCTAAAGCGCGTGCGAGATGATTTGGTGCATATCTAAATGACTCTTCGATAAGTAATTCTAGAAGTAACGACACAGTGTTCATTGACTTGCTATGAATTAAAAGGGGCTAAAAACTGAATGTATCAACTATCGCAATTGCCAAACAGTCAAATGTGGAAAAGATAAGTCAAAGTTGCGACGATTAATTTTTAAAGCGCGCGTTAACTGATGTTGTGATATCAGTTTAAAATAAGGTGTTAACATAGTTGATAAACCATCAAAACCAGTAACATTCTCACCGTTTATTTTAATGCCCCCTAGCCTGCTAGGATTCGCATTTTGTTTTTCACCAAAATTATAATTTGATACGATAATCAGTAGTCCGCCAGCATTTAGTCGTTGATGTATCGTTTGTAGGAACAAGTGTGGATCATAACTTTGTTCTAAAATATGCTGTGCAACAATAAGATCATAACCGGTAAATATACTTTTTAAATTACAAACATCCCCTTGACTAAACTTAATATTATTAAGGTTAGGGAGCTTTAATTCGCTAAGTTTAACTTCATGAAAATCAACTATATCGCCTTCGTTTTCAAGTGTATAACGAACTGATTTTCCTTGCTGAAGATTTACGCCATGTTGAATATAACCGGCAGAAAAATCAACGGCATCAACACAATCAAAATGTTGCGCCAAAATAAAGCTCGCTCGACCAACACTACAACCAATATCGAGGCATTTCTGTTTGTTGAGTTGATACTTATCAATACAAGCTAACGCATGCTCAGCAATTTGCTGACTGTAATTTTTAGCCGCCAAAGGCATTGCCGATCTAGCCGCGCCATAGTGAGCATGTAGCTGACGGCAAATATCAATATTAGTTTCATAATAATTAGGCGCTAAGTTAGGTATTTCTGAGGATGGGCTACTTACGTATCGAAATCCAGCATGTTGAAAAAAGTGACGTCTAAAGGCAAAACGAGAATGCTTTATCGCTTCATTGCCTGTCGAACACCAAGAGCCTCCTTTAATCAGGTTATGTTTACCATCAAAAGTAGGGGTCGAAAAGTCATCATACAGTGGGTGTACATTGAAACCTTGAAAGCCATCAATGCTTGACTCTGTCCACTGCCAAACATTACCTACAATATCGAAAAACCCATTTCCTTGCTCAAATAGGTCAACAGGACATGAGGATGCATACTGAGATAAATTGACATTACCGGGTATCTTTTGCCAATTAGCTAAATCTCCCGGCACTTGCTCACGCAAACATAACCACTCACCTTCGGTAGGTAGTCGAATATTAGCATCGACTTGGCTATTGTTTTTCCAATTACAAAACGCTTTCGCCTCAAGGTAATTTACTTCTACTGGCCAGTTTAGTGGTAATGGGATCTCATTAAGAAAGTTACGCTGATAATAGCTTTTTTCTCCAGCACAATTTAATTTTTCAAGCCAAAATCGCGGCATAGTCGCTTGAGAAAACGTTAGCCATTGCTGACCTTCTTTAGTCCATAACTCCCTACTTTGATAACCGCCATCTTTAACAAAAGCTAAATATTCTTGATTCGACACTAAATACTTACTGGCTGAAAAAGTATTTAGATCAATTTCATCAAAACCATATTCATTATCCCAACCAAAAGTACAATCATTCTCGGGCTTGCCGAAAGAAACTGTTTGCCCGACAACGTCAATAACCTCATTCTCAGGTGCCATCCCAGTTTCGCTGCATGTTGGCCATAAATCATCAGCGGTTAAATGAGTTAGCGGTAGCATGCGCATAATCACTGAGGATGTTTCTATATGAATACGCTCATGTTCACAGCCCATTAATATAATCCAAGCTAATGAATTCTGTTTAATGGGAAGCGTCAGCTCCATGGTATCAATAATCTCTTCAATTAGTGTTGATACTTGTTTTCTGTAATCCTTAACTTCTGCAACACTTGGCCAATCATAATGCTCACTATTCAGATCATCCCAACTCATTTCATCAACACCAACAGCACAAATAGCTTCAAGCCTGCCGTTTATGCGTTGAGTAATATACTTACCTAAGATGAGCTTATTAATATAGAAAGTCGCGGTGTGGCCATAATAAAATATAAGCGGGTGACGTAACGGCTCGGGTCTTAAAAAATAAGCATCATCATTATTAATTAATGCAAATAAAGCCTCATAATCAGCCCAAGTTTGCAAAAAATAATTTTTTAATTCTCTCCGCTTATCGCTGATATTGTTGCCATTGAGACTCGGCGGTCTAATGATTTTTTTATTAATAACATCCATATTCAATATCTTATTTATATTGGCCCGTTAGTGAGCTAATGAAACTTGGTATTTAGCTAGAATAGCTTGTTTTATTTTATCGCCTAATTGTATAGGACAGTCAAGTCTTGGCATTGATTTCAAATAAATATATTTTTCTTGAATCTTATTAAGGCTCTCGTTGAACCAACGACCTTGTTCAAATAACTCTACAGCGCCCATCTCTTCGTCAGTGCCATATAAACTTGTCGGTAAATCAATGGCTGTAAAAGCTTGAGGGATAGAAAGTTTTTGTTGCTCAAAAGCATGGACAGCATCAACAACGTTTATTAAGGCATAAATAATATTAAGGTAAGGATTATATTGTAAGCTAGAAGCACCTAACCTGTGCTCGATACGAGCAGTTTTATGCCAATCTTGCTGTACTGAGATAACTTGATTAAATTGATTATACAACAGTGGCTCTTCGCCCATTTCTTGGTTATGTTTGCCAAGTTTTTTATATAAGGCAACACTCCCTTGATGACCGCCAGAAATGTCTATCGGGGAGCATAATTCTTGTGCTAGGCCATAACGCGTTTTTAAAGCGAAACGATCAAAAGCTGCTTCTTCTGGTAAATAGAGTAAAGCGCTTTCTAAACTAGTATTTAAAAAACAATGTTGTAAGTATTCGCCAAAGCCATCACAAACTAATAAGTTTTCAGCATTAGTATTTAACACGCTAACGTTTAGTTGCACTGCATTGGGAATATGTACGGCACGCGTATCATCACTAAATATTTGCGCAGAGCCAAGAGCTAATTTCCCTTGATCTCCCCCCCAAACAACAGGTTGAATTAAAGCCTTCTCAAGCCCTTGATAGCCGTACAATATGGGTAGCAACTGTGGTATTTGTTGTAAGGCTTGAGCAAGGTTCTCTGCTTCTTTTAATGGTGTCTGTCCATTAAATAAAGACACATATTCCCATTGATTACGCCAGTATTCGCTAACCAGTTCACCATCAATATTTAGTTTTTGTAAATGCTGGTTGATAAGATTGTAATTCAACTCAGCCTTATTAAGGTTGGCTGATTTATGAAGTTGATAGCACCCTTCTAACTCGAAATGAATTTGCGCTCGATAACCTAGATGCTCTAGATAATTTTGCAATAATGTAATGGCACTTTTAAATAGAGCTGTAGGTAAGTTGTAATCGTTTTTTAGTGTTTTTCGTTCTGCATTCATTACATAACTATCGTACTGGAAAGCATCATATAGTCACGATATTGTACTGCGCAATTTTTACCGTTACTTTTAGCTTGATATAGTGCTTTGTCGGCTTGAACATATAGCTGAGTTGAGTCTTCTCCTTGCTCTGAAGTGGCTGAAACACCAATACTAATGGTGATATTAACTGTTTCGATATTCTCAGCTTTTGAGTCGACAATAAATTGATGATTATTCACATTTTCCACAAACCGCTGAGCTATTTTCAGACATTGCTCAGCATTAATTCTCGGCAAGATACATAAAAACTCTTCACCACCAACACGACCCATGACATCTTCCACTCTTAATGTTTCTTTGCCAATCTTAGCTATTTCTCGAATAGCGTAGTCGCCAAAGGGGTGGCCATACATATCATTAACCTGCTTAAAGTTGTCAATATCTATCACCATAATTGAAACACTATTTTTATCATGGTTTATTGAGCTAACTAATTTATTTAAGAAACTGAAAGCATAACGACGATTAAATAAATCTGATAAAGGATCACGTATTGAAAGTGCTAACAATTTTTTATTATGTTGGCGTTGATAAAAGACAAAAATTAACGCCATAAAAATTAATAAAATAACAAAAGCAATCACATAACTTTGAAAAGTATTTTCTTGTTTTTGTTGCTCAAACAATAAGTCTTGCACTTTAGCTCTTTGTTGTAATAGAGCAATTTCAGCGTTTTGCTTATCTTGCTCTAATGCTCCTCGCACACGAATTAACCTATCAGAAGAGTTCTTCTTAATTAATATCACTTGTTTTTCATTAAAATCTTTTAATAATTCATAAGCTTGGCTACTATGCCCACTCGCTTGAGCTAATTCAGCACGTATTTTCAGCACATCAATTTGCCAATGTGTGCCAATTAATTCCGGAATATCTGCAAATATGACTGACGCTTTATCAAGTGCAATCTCTGCTTCATCTAACCGAGATTGTTCAATTAAACATTCAGCTTTGCGCTTATATAGTTCGGCTTTATAATCAATTAATCCTGCCATCGCAATTGTTTCATCAATAGACGCGATGGCTTTATCACAATGTCGTTGACCCGCTTGACTCATAGAAATTCCATAAGCAGCGTAAAATTTACCGTCAATATTTTCAGGGCTAAATTCTAAGGCCTTTTGTAAACGCTGATAATACTCGATAGCTAGATCATATTTTTTCCAATAACGATAAGTTGCGGCAATACCATTAAGTGCTTCAGATATATCAGAAGGGTAGGCTAATTGTTGATAACTCGTTAATGCTTTCTTACTGTATTCAATCGATTTTTCATAGTCATCCATATAGCCATAGATGGCACCATAAACTTCATTAATTTTGGCAATCATGTAAACATCAGATAAAGCCACAGCTTCAACATAGGCTTGCTGTAGTTCAGTTAATGACAACTCATAAAGCTCAGTTAAGCTTCGGGTGTAAGCTAATTCTTGCTTAGCTCTCACCACAAGGTAAGTAAAATTATTATCTTCTGCAATTTTCATAGCGGTATTTAGTAGCATTTGCGCACGTTTATACTCACCTTTGCGTTGGCTAATGACACCTCTATAAATAGTAAAGTGAGAGATAAGTAGAGCTTGTGTGTTTTGATCTATCAGCTGCTGCGCTTTGGCAACTGTGCTCTGGAAATCATCAAAAATGAAAAGTATATTTTCAGCTTGGGCTTTGCGTAAAAGCCACCAAAGATAATAGTTGGCAGACATATCTGCACTATATTGTTCTTGAGATAAAAGTTCTTGATAGGTTTTCCAGGGGTATTGATTTAATTCGTGGCTCATATTTTTCAGCCTCGATAAATCATTTAATGCCTGAGCATTAACGACAGAAGTAGCAGTAATGATAATAATTAAAAATATCGCTCTAAAAGCAAACAACAAAGCTATTCTTCCTTAAAACATGTAATTTTACATTTCAAAATTCACACTTCGTTGGACTCACTAATTGCCCACTCATGAATACTCTACCATAAAGAACCAGTAGTTCGATGTAAATCGCTAGTTTTTCATTCAATAAATTATTCGCTGTTGAAAGGCTTATTAAAATGGGGGAGCTGAAAAGCCATTTAGTAATTCTTCGCGAATGTTGAGTACAAACGCCAATACGAGTGAAGCTTTTCTCCCTTTCAGGCGTTACATATTACCAGAACGGTAAAGAGGTATGGATACTTTGCTCAATGATAGCAAGTAAATGATGAGACTTTTAATTCGATGAGATTGTATATTCTCTGACTAAGAACATGGCGACAGTCTCAATAATAGCTAGCGGATTTTGCAACCCACTAGCTATGAATACGCCTAATGATTAATATTTGGCCGCTTGTGTCTTAGTTGGTAAGGTTTGCTGAATAAACTCCCGAATATCTTGATTCGATTGCTTTAAGTCTTCACGACGTAAATACATCATATGCCCAGACTCATAGCCCTTAAATGATAAACGATCGCGCATTTGACCACTTGGGTCTAACTGCCACATGGTATATTTGGCATCAAAATAATTAGTCGCACCATCAAAGTAGCCTGATTGGATCATCACATTCAAATAAGGGTTTTGTGCCATGGCTAAACGTAAGTTTTCACCGGTATGGTTATTACTTCGATCCCAAGGATGAACATCACCAAACATGTTATATTTAATGTCGGTTTTGTAGTTTAATTCTTCACGTAAATAATAGTTAATTGCTGGTGTGAAACTGTGCAACCATGAGGTTAGCTCTGCATTATAATCAGGTCTCGAGCCTGCGACTTTTTTATCTATGCCTAAATACCTAGAATCTAAACGTCCAATCGTTTGTTTACGTGTTCTCAGTAGCTCTTTCCAAAAGAAATTATTGTCAATATCAAGATTATTAGCCAGTACAGCAGAAACGGATAACCCTGAATACTTTGCAACTTGCGTTGCAACAGCTTGTTTTTCTTCCTCGCTAATGAAACCACCCTTTGCCAAAGCAGGCATATAGGTATTAACAGTATAAGTTTCTATTTCTGACAATAACTCAATTAAACCTTTGCTTTGAAGCTCAGAAGTCAGCGCTTTATGATACCAAGCGGCGGCAGCAAAATAAGGTAAGCGGTTAGCAGCTTTCACCGGACCATCACGCTTAATACCAATGTCGGTCGGTGAAACTAAGATAACACCATTAATATACATCCACTGTCTTTGCTGTAGCGCTAAAGCTAACCCTGAAACCCGTGTTGTTCCATAACTTTCACCAATTAAATACTTAGGTGAGCGCCAGCGATTGTTTCTAGAAACAAATGTTGTGATCCAATCGGCTAAATAACTAACATCAGCATTGACGCCAAAGAACATTTTCTTTTGTTGTTCTTTGGTGGGCATTTTACCGTCTTTGTTAGGCAAAACTCGTGAATAACCCGTATTGACTGGATTGACAAAAACAATATCTGCTTTATCTAAAATTGAATAAGGATTGGTTTTAACGCCATAAGGTTGTAATGGGTAACCTTCATCATCAACATTAAGAACTCGAGGGCCAGTATAAGCGACATGCATCCACACAGATGCTGAACCCGGTCCACCGTTAAAGGAGATTAATAAAGGACGCTCTGCCTGACTGTCAATATCAGTACGCTGGTAATAGGTATAAAATAAACTTGCGCTGGCATGCCCCTCTTTATCCCATACAGGCTGAGTTCCTGTAGTTGCAGAGTACTTAATTTTTTCACCATTAATCTTGGTGGTATGTTTGGTAGTTTGTTGTTCATCAACAACCAGTGTACGCTCATTTTCCGCATGCGAATTTTGGGTGAACAAAACACTTGTCGCGAAAAGCACAACACTGAATTTTATTAGAAGTTTCATTAATTAGCCCTAAAATAATTTTATCTTGATTAAACTAGCATGCCTTTTGATAATAATCAGATAATTAAGACTAAATTGCAAAATACGTCGATGAATAACCTAGGGCTGATTATCTTAACCCATTTAAGCTATTGCTAAGTTAAGAGACTTTAAAAGTTCCGATAGAATCGTCTAACTTAGCGGCTAAATCAGCAACTTGATTACTGTAAGTTAAGGTTGATGATGACTTATCACTACTTTGCTGACTTAAGTTCACAACTTCTTGAATACTTTGATTAATGTCATTACTTAAGCTGTTTTGCTGCGTAGCTGATTGAGAGATATCGCTACTCATTTCATGCATTTGTTCAATGGCACTGGTTATATGTAATAAGGTTTGTAGTAATTGATTGGTGTGATCTTGACAATTATTCGCTTCATCTTTTCCTTGAGAAATATCTAAAACCGCTTTTTCTGTTTGGCTTTGTAGTGATTCAATCATGGTTTGAATTTCAGTGGCCGATTCCTGAGTTCTACTGGCAAGTAAACGCACCTCATCAGCAACAACAGCAAAGCCTCGCCCTGCTTCTCCTGCTCGAGCAGCTTCAATTGCAGCGTTTAATGCTAATAAATTGGTTTGATCAGAAATGCCACGAATAGTATCTAAAATACCACTAATGTTAGTAGACTCTTTTTGCAAAACGGTCATCACCTTGGAAGTGCTATCTAACATTGCCACTAAATTTTGCATTCGCTCGTTAGTGGTATTCGCCGTTCCTTCCAATTCATCGCTTTGTTTCAAAGCACTGGTCATTTTTTCTTCGGCATTATTTGCTTTTGCTAAAATATGATCAGCACTTTGCCCTAACTCATCTGTTTGTATAGTCACTTGCTCAATGGTTTGTTTTTGGGTCGCTAAAGAATCCGTAACCTGCGCTATTTTTTTACTCGATTGCTCTGCAGCATCATTTAACAAGTGAGTGTTATCTGAAATATTAGTGATTAATGCTCTTAAATCTGCAACCACTAAGTTAACGTTTTTCGATAATTCGCCATACTCATCTTCTGAACGCACGGTAAGCTGGCGCGATAAGTCTCCTTTGGCAATTTGCGATAACACTTTGTTAATTCCTTTTAACGGTCCAATCATTGCTCTAATGGTGGTTAAAGCGATCATGACACCGGCCGCAAACAAAATAACGAAAATAATCAGTGTTTCTAAATTACCTTGTTCTACATTGTCGAAAATATCAGCCTGTAATCTTGATAAGTTCTGATCTACCGCTTGTAAGAAGATATCAATGGCATTTATTGACGCATTTATATGTTGCTCAGAAGCAATAAAAGCAGCATTAAGTAAGTTTCTTTGTTCAAGTTGGGCGATTTTTAACTGAAATAAATTCCCTTCACCACGTAACATAGTTTTTGCTTTATCAAACTCATCGATAAACTGTTCAATTAAGCCATCGGTATTATATTCTTGCCCTAAGTTAACTAGGAACACTGAATACTGCTCTACATTGCTAATCGCAAACTCGATTGTTTGTTGTGACTCTGCAACTTCTTCAATCGTATTGATAGAAAATATGGTTTTAGTGGCATCGGTCAAATTGAAAATAAACCCTTCAACTTGGCTGGCTGAACCAACTATACGGTCAATTTGAGCTTGATTGTCAGGGTCTTCTAAATAGGTTAAGTCCCCCAAAAATGCGCCTGTTTCATAAAGAACATCATCAAGAGCTTGCTGTTGCTTAACAAAGGCTTGCGTTTGATTAATTTCTGCAATGCGATGAGTAAACATTGATGACACAGCTTCTTTATACTGCTGATAGGCTAAATTAAAGCTATTCAAATTGGTGATATTGGGAAATACATACAACATTTGTGCAATGATTTTTTCTTGCTCAGCTAATATTTTTCCTTGCTGTGCAAATGAAGATTTCAACTGCTCAACGTCATCAACAGTGGCTGATGTAGCGATAAAAGCTGAAGATTTAGCCTGTTTTAATAACTGTTTTTGTACTGTGTTTGCATGCTTTTGGATAGGTAGTGCGAAATCATCTACTTTAGCGGTTGCTGTTTTGATATCACTTAAAATTCCCACAGAGCTGATACTAGAAAAAAGTAGTAATAGTAAAATCACCGCAAATCCGATAATTACTTTATGGGCAACTTTTAAAACTTTTATATTAAAAAGCATAGGTAACAACTCTATAAAAAATAAAGAACAAACATCCGACCAGTTATTGATAATAATAAATTATCGACTAGTAAATCAAGTCTTATGAAAATGTTATTAGTTAGCTATTTCAGTATAGGCAAGCTAAATTATTTTTCTAAAAAACGTCTTAATTATTCTAGCAATCAAAGATTAACCTCGCCAAAACAAACCTTAATGCCGTTATATCTGCTGGTTACAGCCAAGTAAAATGACACGCTACTTGGCATAAATCACCTATTTATTACTCCCCCAATAAAAAGTAAATAAATTTAATTTTTTAGTTTATTTAAACCTTTTTTGTAAACCTTACTACTTAACAGTAACTATTCGGGGGAATAATTATTATGATTAAAGATACGAGCAATCAAGATGTCTCGATTGCAGCACCACAAAAAAAAACCAAGCGCTTATTAATAATTTCAATTAGCGTCTTACTATTAATTGCACTTATTTGGCAAACCGCACCGGCTTTTAGCCGATGGAGCCAAGCACAAAAGTCAGTCTCACTCGATAGAGTACGCATTGCCACAATAACCCGTGGAGATTTCGTCCGCGACATTTCTGTATTAGGGCGAGTGATCGCAGCCGTCCGTCCAACAGTATATAGCCCAGCAGACGGTACTATAACCTTGGCTGTGGAAGCTGGTCATGAAGTGACTAAAGGTCAAGTGTTAGCACAGTTAGACAGTCCTGAGTTAACGAATCAATTGTTTCAGCAACAAGCTATCTTAGAAAAATTACAATCAAGCTTAGCAAGACAAAAAATTCAAGCCAAAAAACAACAGTTAATAGATCAAAAAGCGGTGGATCTTGCCAACGTAAAATTAACCACGGCAAAAAGAGAAAAACGACGCTCTGATCTTGGTTATGAAAAAAGTGTTATTAATCAAATCGATTTTGAAAAGGCTCAAGACGATTTAGAAAATGCCTCACTGCAATATCAACATGCAGTGCAAGATGCCGAGTTGAACAAAGAAAGTCTTAGCTTTGAAAGTAAAGCCATTTCGTTAGAGTTACATCAACAAACATTGTATGTTGCCGAGCTACAACGTCAAGTAGACGCCTTAACTATCACCTCACCAGTGAATGGTATTGTCGGTAACTTAAGTACTGAAAATAAAACTTTTCTTGCTAAAAACCAACCTATTCTCTTGGTAGTTGATTTAAGTAACTTTGAAGTAGAAATAGATATTCCTGAAAGCTACGCTGACGATTTAGCTATAGGCATGGATGTCGATGTCAGTTTTGAGCAGCAAAAGTTTAGCGCTCGTCTGGTAACAATTTCCCCCGAAATACTGAATAATCAGGTTACTGGGCGAGTGCGCTTCATTGATGAAACACCGAAAAAACTGAGACAAAATCAGCGCCTTAGCACTCAGATAATTCTCGAGCATAAAAGCGATATCCTGCAAGTAAAACGTGGACAATTCATTGATAGCAGCGGCGGAAAATTTGCTTATAAAGTTATTGAGGGTGTCGCAGAAAAAACGCCTATTGCCATTGGTGCCAGAAGCTTAAGCCATGTAGAACTACTCAGTGGCCTTAAAGAACACGACCAAATCATCATTTCAAATACCGATCTATTTAATTCTGCACAGCAAGTGCTATTTAATTAACTATTTATTTTAAACATTAGGGTCTGTTGATCTTTCGCGGTTAAATTTTGTTCGAGATAAAAGCGTTTTAATCGCGGCGAGTAGTTTTTAGCCTAGTCATTCTAAGCAAATACTACTCAACAATGAGTAAAGCGCTTTTAACCGAATCCTTCGGACAGCGTTTGTTGGGTATTTTTACGGCGTTATCGCCTTTTTATGTGGAACAACCACATGACAAAAGCTCTGCCTTGTATAAATACCCAACAATTCGCTGCAAAAACAATCTCGAAAGTTCAACAGCCCCTAAGTATTTATAACTAAAACGATAAACAAGGATTTTCAACATGTTAACAATGAAAAATATCAGCAAGGTTTTCCAAACAGCCGACATACAAACCCACGCGCTTAGAGACTTCAACTTAACCGTTAATGAAGGAGATTTTGTTAGTGTCACGGGTCCTTCTGGCTCAGGAAAAACCACTTTTTTAAATATCGCCGGATTACTGGAAACGTATACTAGCGGTGAATTTACGTTAGATGGGGAAGACATTGGTAAACTGAATGACAATGGCCGTTCTCGTATGAGAAACCATAAGATAGGGTTTATTTTTCAAAGTTTTAATTTAATACCAGATCTTAACCTTTTTGATAATGTTGATGTTCCCTTACGCTATCGCGGTTTCAATGCCAGTGAGCGTAAAAAGAGGATTATTGAGAATTTAGAACGAGTTGGCCTAGCTTCAAGAATGAAGCATTTACCTAGTCAATTATCTGGAGGTCAACAACAACGTGTTGCGATTGCCAGAGCATTAGCTACAGACCCGCGATTCTTACTAGCCGATGAACCTACTGGGAACTTAGACTCTGCTATGGCGCAAGGAGTGATGTCATTACTTGAAGAAATTAATCAGCAAGGCACTACTATTATCATGGTGACTCATGACGCCCAATTAGCGCAACGTTCACCACGTACTATTCAAGTCATGGATGGACGAGTTAGCGAATTAGATCTACATATCGCCAATGCCAACCAGCAAGCTATCGCTTAACCTATTTCACTTTATTGTGTTTACTCTAACTTATTTTAGTTAAGTAAGATTAAGGAAAAATTTATGTTTACCTATTATTTACGCCTAGCTTGGATCAGCATTCTACGTCACTGGGGTTTAAGTTTAGTGATGATTTGCGCAATAGGTCTTGGGATTGGCGCAGCCATGACCACAATTACCGTTAATTATTTAATGTCTGCCAATCCCATTCCGCATAAAAGCGAGCAACTATTTTATGTACAAGTTGATAACTGGGACGTTAACGACCCTTATGACGAAGGTGCTAACCCGCCGGATCAATTAACTTACACAGATGCGACGAACCTGATGAAGGCGAAAAAAGCCTATCGTCAAAATGTTCAAGCTCAAGCCTATGGTGTCATTGAGCCTGATGATGCTGATTTATTACCTATCAGTGTCACTGCAAGAGCTAATTCAGCTGATTTTTTTGCCATGTTTGATGTGCCTTTTATCTATGGCGCTGCTTGGTCTGAGCAATCTGATCTCAGCAAAGAGCAAGTGATAGTACTGAGTAAAAAAATAAATGACCAATTATTTGGTGGTGAAAATTCAGTTGGAAAAACCATAAAATTTGATAATAATTTATTTAAAGTGCTGGGAGTTATTGACGACTGGCAACCAAAGCCTAGATTTTATGACATTACCACTGGCGCATTTAATGAGTCTGAAGATGTCTTTGTACCTTTTAGCTTAATTGCTGAAGAGAAAATTAGGCGTTCAGGTAATACTAACTGTTGGAAACCTAGTGGTGATGGTATGGCAGCCTTCCTTGTTGGTGAATGTGTTTGGACGCAGTTCTGGGTTGAATTACGTAATGAGCAAGAAAAAGCAGATTACATGACTTTTCTTAATGCCTATGTAGAAGAGCAAAAGCAATATGGTCGCTTTGAAAGACCTGCTGATAATCGTCTTAGCAATGTTATGCAGTGGTTAGAAAATCAAGAAGTGGTTGCCGATGATGCCAGAATGATGATGGCCATGTCATTGATGTTTTTAACTGTTTGTTTACTTAACACCATAGGCTTACTGCTAGCGAAATTTTTAGGAAAATCCCCTGAAATTGGTTTAAGACAAGCTTTAGGTGCTAGCAAAGCGACACTATTTTTTCAGTACATCATTGAATCAGCCTGCATAGGCTTCGCCGGCGGTTTACTTGGCTTAGGGTTATCTTTCTTAGGTTTAATAGGTATAGAGAAACTCTATGGCGACTACATGCAAGGTTTAGCCACTTTAGATATTCCCATGATGATTTTGGCCATTGCTCTCGCCTTGATATGTACCATTATTGCAGGACTTTACCCTACGTGGCGAGCTTGTAATATTTCTCCCGCTCAGCAATTAAAAAGCCAATAGGAGCATTAACATGTTAGAAACTGGACTTATTATTCGCGCCTTAATGCGCAATAAAATTGGCGCATTACTGATCGCGCTACAAATAGCACTTACCATGACCATTATTGTTAATGCTATCTTTATGATTCAAGACCGACAATCACAAATGCAGCGCAGTAGTGGTGTTGATGAAAACAATACCTTCTATTTAACCAATACGATTTTTGGTCAGGATTATAATATTCAATCAGCGTTACAAACTGACTTAGACGCTTTACGTAAAACACCAGGGGTTGTCGATGCAATTCAGATCAATGCCATCCCATTAAGTGGTGGCGGCTGGTCATCAGGAGTACAAACGCAAGCGGGTGAAGATAAAGATAGTGTTGGCACTGCAATTTACATGGTAGATGATCATGCTATCAATGCCTTAGGTTTAGAACTTATTGCTGGACAAAATTTTAGTAAAACTGATATTCAATGGCGTAAATCCGGTCAGTCAACATGGCCTGATAAGGTGATTATCACTAAAGCCTTAGCTGAAAATTTATATCCTGATGATTGGCAATCAGCTTTAGGGAAAACTATTTTTATCGCTCAAAATCAAACCATAGAGATCATCGGTATTCTAAAGCAGCTTCAAGCACCCTGGAATGGCTGGGATGGAGTTGAACGCAGCATGCTAGTGCCATTTCAAATGGAGAGTAAGGGTAGTCGTTTATTTATTCGCACCGAAGCAGGTAAACGTGATGAACTCATGCCACAAATCGAAGCCATGTTAGCGCAAAGTGATAAAGGCAGAATAATACGTCGCATGCGTACTATGGAAGAAACACGAGAGCGTAGTTATCAACGCCATAATGCCACCAATAAAATACTAACCACGGTAGTGATTACCTTAACCATTATTACTGGCTTTGGCATCATAGGATTAGCAATTTTCAGCATTAACAGACGCACGAAACAAATAGGTACCCGTCGTGCTCTAGGCGCTACTCGCGGACAAATAATGCGTTACTTTATGATGGAGAATTTGCTCATTTCAGCAGCAGGTGTACTGGTTGGCTGTATTGGCGCTATTGCTCTTAATATGTGGTTAGTGAAAACTTTTAATCTGACACCGATTAATATTGAATTGATACTTTTTGGCATAGCTACATTGCTGATTGTCGGACAACTTGCGGTTCTCTATCCGGCAAGAAGAGCCTCGCTTATTTCGCCAGCAACAGCAACTAGAACGGTTTAATTATTTAATAAGGCAAAAAGAACATGTTTACTCGGGGCTGTTAGGCCCCATTTTTTTTACCTTTGCAGCACTCAATAACCACTAAAATGGATGTCCTACCATTAACCAGCTAGCAGTACCTTCTTCAGAGGTGGTTATATCAAATCGCACCACAATACCCGCAGTTAATGCTCTAAGCGAGACTCCCACATCTGACTTCCAATCTGAAAACAGCACTTCACTATTAAAGCTTGGGGCGACTCTCCCTCCTTCCACATAAACAACTGCTTGAAACCAATCAAGGTTTAAAAATCTAAGCCAGTTTATATCAGCAATTGGATTATAGTTAAGCGTCATTCTGTATTCTGCTGTCGCATAAATAGCCGCTTTATCATGGAAACGGTTTTGTCTAAAACCTCGCATTCGGTACATACCTCCCAAAGTCGCTCCTTCTAAAAAAGGAGCATTATGGGTAACTTGACTATTCCCTTGTGAGTCCGTGTTAACCGTCCAACTGGGAGAATATGCTCCCCACATATTTAACGCTAAAATATTTTGTTTAGCAAAAGCCGTTTCACCCAATGAAAAGTATTTACTCGCTTCTAATTCGAGAACAGTCCAATCTTGTGTAGATTCTAACCAGTCTGGATTGTACGTGAAGGCAATATACTGCGAGCTACCTTGACTTGGGTTAGTAGGAAAGTCGGTATTATCGTAGAGGTAACCTAGCTCTAATGCATGAACAGCACCAGAGAGTTCATCACCCTCGTGATTATTGATATCTTGAAATTTTTGATAGCGATTAAACTGACGCGCTACCAAAACACTGGTGCCTGTTTTCAAAGGATTCCAGTCTTGAACTTCAACAGGGTCGACTAGTAAACCACCTTGTAACTTATAGCGAGACATACTGTGTTCTTTCGCCGCCCCCCAAGGTAATACATATTCTAGTCGAACATCCCACCAATTACTGCTGCCACTACTTTGTAAAAAATCATCAAAACTGGAGTCATTTGAGCCTGCTCTTGGTTGATCTGCAGGTGTTAATTCATCAGGGAATGGCGTGTATGCTCTCAATAAAGGAAAACGACCTAACATACCGATAGTACTGACAAAAAATCGCTTACTTTCAAAAGGGCGATAATTCCATAACCCCAAACCAACGCCTTTAGTTTCACCGCCTCCGTATGCGGTTCCACCAAAAGACATTTGTTGTTGATATAAACCGGTAGCCATACCGCCGACGCCAAAAACAAAGCCAAGATCATCGGTACTAAAGGCATAAGGTAAAACTAAGGTTTCTCGTAATTTACTGTTTTCAACACGCTCAACACTTAATTTAACACTACCAGAGGGTTTCGCTGCTGCCACTTGGCTAAAGCACAATGCCAGTAACAGAATCACTATAGTTTCTGTTACTGGCTTAGCGAATAAAGGCACTGATTTTCGCATTAACTTAAACAACAAACGTCATGGTTATGTAGGCGCATTACTATCGGCGACCACCGCGACGAGCACCACCATAGCCTCCCATACTTCGAGCCTGTCTAGCTTGATTCATACCAGAATGATCAAAGCCGCCGCGGTTTGCTCTGGTGGCGTTATTAATATTAGGTCTAGTTGACAAATTATTATTTCGCTGCGGCATAGTACTTATAGTGTTATTACGCTGCTGTGGTACATTTTTCCAACTTTTGTTGTTACGATTTTGCCATTGTCCATCATGGTGCCTAACAACGTTACCTTGCTTATCCGCAAAAACATTATTCGCTCTGTTGTATGTCGGTCTTGCCTGTTTTACATTGCGATTGGTCGTGGCCTTCGTCGCATTTCTTTGTCTATTGGCAGGTTTATTATAAATATTACGTGGCTGTGCATTACGAGCTAATTTATTATCTCGGCCATGTCCGACTCGATTGCCAATATTAACATCGCCATTGATATTTATGTTGGTGTTATGGCCACCACGATAGCCACCGCCATAATAACCGCCGCAACATGGACGATAATGATTGTGATAACCTCCTCCCCAGCTAACGCCAACTCTAAAGAAAGGGCTGCCCCAGCTCATACCCACTGTCCAGCCTCGCCAAGGGTTATAACCCACATGCATTCCCCAAGTAGGAGGTCTAGGGTAATACCAGCCACCATAATAAGGAGGGTAATACCAACCTGTACCATAGATAGGAACACCGTAATAAGGGTATGACCACATATAACCTGGCGTATAACCAACATAAACTATCTCAGGAGTTGAGTCATAAACCGTCACATAGGTGGTGTTGTACATAGGAGAGCTAGGCGGTATTTGCGCTATAGATTCCGTTGGAATTGAATCAGCAACTTGCCATGTTCCTTTAGGGGAATTAGCGACAAACCAAACACCGTTATCAACAGCATAATATTTACCCGCTATTTTTAATACTTGTGAGCCCGTATTAACCGCGTACTCAACATCAGTATTCGGTATTTTTTCAAATTTTGGCTCACCATCATATTGTACCGTTAATTTAGCTTCGCTTCGTTTTATCGCCGCTGTTTGCGGTATTTGCGCATCCAAAACGGCTTGATTGGCTTCATCAGTTCCTGCAACTGAAACTCTTAAACCGCCTATAGTTGACTCGGGAGGTATTTCTTGAAAACTTTGCGGGAGTTTATCGCCACGTACAAAACTCCATGGACCTTGCTCCTTTTTACTACTAAACCAGCGGCCAGATAAAAGAATGTACATATCACCGTTAGCAATATCTCTTATCCATGGTGTTTCAGTATTTTTGACGAAAAGTAATTTGCCCCCAACTAAACTTTCCCATTCAGGCTTACCGTCGGTCACCACCAGCTCAGTTGCTTTGGTCGCCGTAATCACTGCCGGGATTTTGGTGACATGACTTGCTGAGTGATTTGCAGAGTTACTTGTTGGACTACTTTCCTGCGTTGAAGAAGCGTTTGACGCCGCTATCATTTTAACTAAATCTTGAGGTGGGTTGCTTGTTACTTGCCATGGACCCAATTCATTCGTCGCTTGATACCATAAACTGCCACTCGTTAAGTAATATTGTGATTTTTCTTTTACCTTGATAACGGCAAACGTAGTATTTAATGCTCGTTGGTAGGGACTGTTCTCTATTTCTTTAAAAATAGGCTCGCCATCAAACGTGAGTAATACTGCTAACTGATCTTCAAAAAGGATCACCGGTGGATCATTTTTAATATTATCTAAGCTTTGCTTTACTTTTTCTGCACTGGCCAGTGTTGCGGTGAGCTTAGATAACGAAGCAGTAAAACTTGAGCTTTGCAGCTCTTGTTCAACAAATTGAGTAAAAGACTCTTCATCATTATTATTTGAATCTGGCCAAGCAACATTAGTGACTTTAATATTATTAATGATCACTGAATTAGTACTGCGATCAGTTTCAATAGTAGAGGTGAACCACAGCACACCAAAAATAGGCGTCTCATTATCTGTTAGCTCTAACTGCATTGCTGCTCTGCCGGTTAACGCATTACCAAGCAATTTTTCTGGTTGTGGTTGGTAAATAATAATTGTACCTTTGTCACCACTAAGCTCTTGAGGCCATGACGCCGCTTGAACTAAAGAGCTTAAAAAAACAGATAGAAAAAATATTGCAGTAATACAGAAGGCATCCAAACTAATTGGAGTAAATTTGATGGTTTTCATAATGATCTCAACCTTGAATTCATAATAAGAAAAACTTGTAAAAATTTAGTTAATAACAAAAGCTAACAATTTGTATTTTCTATCAATAATTTATCAACTTCAAGCAACAAAATGTAAAGATCAAACTTTAGCACTCAAATCAGCGCTATTTATCAATAGATTGTCCAACTGGCGAATCTCAACGAGAGATAATTGTTCTAAAGGTTAAATTAATTCTGGCATCATGTACTTTTTTGGTTGGCGGCAACCTGTGTAGCCAGTGTTGCTGAGTTTGCCCTTTCATTACTAACAGACTACCAGCTTTTAAATCAAGAGAGACCACTTCTTTGCTTTGTTTATGCTTAAAGGCAAACTTTCTAGTAGCACCAAATGTTAATGAAGCTATAGCTCCCTGCTCTTTTAAGTCTTTCTCACCATCACTATGCCAAGCCATACCTTCACTACCATTATGGTATAAATTTAGCAAACAAGAGTTGTAGGTTTCTCCTGTTTCCTGCTCAACAATTGCTTTTAAAGCAGATAAGTTTTGCGTCCACGCTAACGCCGACTTGGTTATATTTGAGTAAGTATAACTGAAAGCCTGATCAGCATACCAAGCTACCTTACGTTTGGTTTCAATATGCTTGCCAAAAATAACCGCTTGATCACAACGCCAATCAACTTCTGAAAGTAATGCTTTAAAATAAAAACTGCACTCTTCTAGCCCCATCATTTCACCGTAATAATTAACCATGCCATCTTTAGGTAAAATATTAATCGGCTCATCTAAGTGTTGTGCAAATAACGACATAACAATTCATTCCCCTACAAATAAGACACTGTAATTATATACAGCACAAAGCTAATTGTACATATCTTCATGCTTTGCTATCATCTATTTTTTATATTGTATACAATTTTACGAGGTAGTTATGACCATAGGTGTTGGCGGCTCAACCATAGAGATAGAGCTTAATAAATTATCTAACATGACTCTGGATATTACGGCTATTGGTAAAAACGAGTTTCAAGCTCGTATCATGCAAGCGCAGCAATTAATGAAAATACAAGGTATATCAGCCTTATATTTGGACGCTGGCACCAACTTGTTCTACTTCACTGGCTTAAATTGGTATAAAAGTGAACGTATGGTGGGAGCTATATTACCAGCAGAAGGTGAATTAGCGTTTATTGCTCCGTACTTTGAAGAAGGCTCATTGCGAGAAAACATGCTTATTCATGGTAACTATAATGGCTGGCATGAAGATGAAAGTCCTTATGCGTTGTTCGCTCAGGTTCTAGAGAACATGGGAATAAGCGAGGGGAAAATAGCGATAGATGAATCAGCCAGCTTTTTTATTTTTGATGGTTTACGAATTGCAGCGCCTCATTTGCACTATACAAATGGCGCTGAAATAACCGCCCCGTGTCGACAAATAAAGTCTCGTGCAGAAATAGCCTTAATGCAACGAGCAAAAGAGATGACTATTGAAGTTCATAAAGCCGCTGCGCGTATTTTACGCCCCGGCATTAGTACCCTTGAAGTTACTGCTTTTATTAATGAAGCTCACCAACGTGTAGGTGCTTCAGGCTCATCGTTTTGCATTGTATTGTTTGGTTTAGCTAGCTCATTTCCTCATGGCGTAAAAGAGCCACAAAGACTACAAGAAAATGACTGGGTGTTAATTGATACGGGTTGTTTATTGCAAGGATACAATTCTGATATCACTCGTACCTATGCTTATGGCGAAGCCACTCAAGAACAGCGCATCGCCTGGCAAGTTGAAAAAGATGCTCAAGCAGCAGGGTTTTCTGCCGCACAACTCGGTGTATGCTGTGGCAAAGTAGATGATGCCGCTCGCGCGGTGATCACTGAACATGGTTATGGACCCGACTACCAGCTTCCCGGCTTACCTCATAGAACAGGTCATGGATGTGGTTTAGATATTCACGAATGGCCCTATTTAGTTCGCGGTATTCAAACGCCGTTGAAAACAGGCATGGTGTTTAGTAATGAACCCATGTTAGTGCTACCGGGTAAGTTTGGCGTGCGTTTAGAGGATCATTTTTATATGGGAGAAAATGGGCCCGTTTGGTTTACCGAACCATCACATTCAGTTGATGATCCATTTGGTCTAGAGAAATAAATGTTTTTCAATCATAAGTCATTGCCACGCACTCCAAAGCCAGTGACTTATTAGTAGGGACTGTTGATCTTTCACGGTTATATTTTGTTCGAGATAAAAGCGTTTTAATCGCGGCGAGTAGTTTTTAGCCTAGTCATTCTAAGCAAACACTACTCAACAATGAGTAAAGCGCTTTTAGCCGAATCCTGCGGACAGCGTTTGTTGCAAAAACAATCTCGAAAGATCAACAGCCCCTAGTTTCAACCCATATTTATAAAACTAATTAAACCGACTTATACAAAATGGCGAAACATCAATATCGGTTTCTTCACCACTGATTAGCTGGCTAATTAATTTGCCGGTGATGGCACCTTGCGTTAACCCTAAATGCTGATGACCTAATGCCAAGAAAATATTATCATGTTGTGGCGCTTGGCAAATCACTGGTAATGAGTCAGGTAGTGACGGTCGACACCCCATCCATGGCTCATTTACTTCTGCGTTATCGCTACTACTTTGCTCTGGCAACCTTGCGAGTAAATATTTTGCATTTTTCAATAACATTGAAGCTCGTTGATAATTCGCTGCTGTTGTTAAACCTGCATACTCTACTGTGCCCGAAAGTCTTAAAACTTTATCCATCGGCGTTATAATAAATTTTCTTTCTGCTGAGGCGACTGGACGAGAAAGCATCGATGATTCATGTGATGCCATCGCGCAACTTAAGCTATAACCACGTTCAGCTTCTATGGGTAACGAATAACCCAAACTTTTCAGTAAACTTTTCGACCAAGCGCCTGTAGCCACTACACAGGTATCAAACTTAAGATTTGCTTGTTCAGTACGAATAACCACTCCTTGTGTAGTTTGTTGAATACTCTCAACACTGGTTTGATTAAACGTCATCCCTAAACTTTGCGCATAGTCAGCCAACGCTAAAGACAATTTAAAAGGATCGCTCGTATGAGCAACATCGGTGAAAAATAAGCCATGATTAATATTAGTATTTAACTCAGGCTCTAGCGCGAATACCTCATTTTTATTGAGTAGCTGTACTTTAATACCAGCTTGCTGATACTGCTGGTGAATTTTTTTCACCTTATCAAACGAGCTATTTTCGAATACTAATAATGAACCGTTACATAGCAATAAATGCTCTGCATTAGCCGCTGCAAGTAAAGGCTTATAGTATTCAATTGCCCGTTTGTTTAACGTTGATAAGGCGGCACTATTTTTTCTCCTTTGCTGGGCTCGCATATTATTAAAAAAATGCATAAACCAAGGTATTGCTTTGAGGAAATGTTTTGGTGACAACGCAACAGGACCTAAGGGATCTAACAACATTTTTGGTAACTGCAAGAGTAGTGACGGGTCTGCTAATGGAAAAACCTGCTCGGTAGCAAAATGCCCTGCATTACCTTTAGAGCAGCCAGAGCCGATCCCCTCTTTATCTAGTAAAGTCACTTGATAACCTAAACTCTGTAAAGCTAATGCACAGTTAACACCCACTATACCTGCGCCTATGACAGCAATTGTTTTACTCTCTTTCGTTGAGAGATCTATTGAAGCACTCATTTATTTACCTTTATAACCAATAGGTTAATTCAACTATCGTGTTTATTAACACTTAAAACTTGCAAGACAATAAATATTGTATACAATATACCTCACTTTAACTAGTAATAGTTTTACACACAACGTTAACTTTTTAAGCGAGAATTTTATGGTAGTAAATTGGCAAGGTGTTTACCCCGCAGTAACCACACAATACAACGACGACTTATCTATTAACTTTGCAGCTACCCAGCAAATGATTGATACCATTATTACCGAGGGAGTTGACGGTATTATTGCTCTTGGCACTGTTGGTGAAAATGCTTCACATACCAGAGAAGAGAAAATAGCGATATTAAAAGCAGTTAAAGAAGTGGTAGCTGGCAGGGTGCCTGTACTTTCTGGCGTTGCTGAAACCTCAACACAATTCGCGGTTGAATTTTCTCAAGCGTGTGAAGAAATTGGTATTGATGGCTTAATGGTATTGCCGGGCATGATTTATAAATCAGACGAAGGTGAAGCAATCCATCACTATCAACAAGTTGCTCGCAACTGTAATTTACCCATTATGATTTACAACAACCCAATTACTTATGGTGTTGATGTTGGTATTGAAGGTATGAAGGTTTTAGCTAAAGAGAGCAATATAGTTTCTATAAAAGAAGCCACAGAGGATACCCGCCGTATTTCTGAGTTGTTTTCTGCTTTTGGTGACCGATTCATTATTTTTGGTGGAGTTGATGACATAGCGCTTGAATCATTAATGCTTGGCTGTACTGGTTGGATATCAGGTTTAACCAATGTTTTTCCAAAAGAGTCTGTGGCAATTTATCAACTAGCTAAGCAAGGGCGTTATACAGAAGCACTAGAAATTTGGCGTTGGTTCTTACCTTTATTACGCTTAGATACAGTACCAAAACTAGTGCAATGCATTAAATTATGTGAGCAACTGGCGGGACGTGGTAGTGAACTTACCCGAGCACCTCGTATGCCATTAACTGGTGACGAGCGTGCCAACGTTGAACGTATTTTCAACCAAGCCAATAACAATCGTATTAATTTAAGTAAATTCAATCTTGATTAACAGCCATTAACCTAGTGTTAGATAACGTATTAAAATCACACAGCACTTTTAAAGGCTGTGTGATTTGTATAAATTTCTCCATGGAAACATATACCTATGATTAAAGGTACTTTCAATTGCATTGATGCTCATACTTGCGGCAACCCAGTGCGGTTAGTCACTAGCGGCCACCCTATTTTACAAGGTGATACCATGAGTGAGAAACGTGTCGATTTTCTCAATAATTTTGACTGGATTCGTCAAGGGCTGATGTTCGAGCCTAGGGGCCATGACATGATGTCAGGCGCATTTTTATACCCCCCTTGTAGCAAAAATGCTGACGCTTCTATCCTCTTTATTGAAACATCTGGGTGTTTACCCATGTGTGGTCACGGCACAATTGGCACCATAACAGCGGCGCTAGAGCATGGTTTAATCACATCTAAAACACCTACGACAGCAGACAAAAATCAATTAGTTATTGATGTCCCTGCCGGTCAAGTGACTATTGAATATCAGCAGCAAGGAAATAAAGTTACTGCCGTTAAAATTTTTAATGTTGCTTCATATTTAGCTCATCAAGATGTCATCCTAGATATTCCTGAACTCGGCCCATTGAAAGTCGATGTTTCTTACGGTGGAAATTATTATGTCATTGTCGAGCCACAGGAAAACTATCCCGGCATTGAACAATGGGATGCAGGGCAAATTATCCATTGGAGTCTACTGGTTCGAGCAATAGCCAATGAAGTATTAACTTGTGTGCACCCAGAAGATGACAGGGTTCAAGGTATCTCTCATGTACTGTGGACAGGAAAACCGAAAACTCAGGGCTCAGACGCAGCCAATGCAGTATTTTACGGTGATAAGGCTATTGATAGATCTCCTTGTGGTACAGGCACCAGTGCAAGAATGGCGCAACTATTTTCCAAAGGACGATTAAAGCTTGGCGATACCTTTGTCCATGAAAGTTATATTGGTAGCCAGTTTATTGGCAAAATCGAACAAGTGGTGACTTTGAACGCTCCTCAAGGAGAAATACAAGCGATCATGCCTAGTATTGAAGGGTGGGCACAAGTGTTTGGTAACAATACCATCACCATAGACGATGACGATCCCTACGCGTTTGGGTTTGTAGTGAAATAACTCGCTTTACTACAATATTTATCTTCTAGAAAGATTTAAGTTCACGCTTAAGTCTTTTTTTTTGCGAGTAATTTCTTTATAGTCAATTGTATAAAATAAGCAAAATAAAAATACGGCATCAAAAATGGCAATAGAATACAAAACAAGAACCCAATTAGTAGTTGAAATACTTAGAGAAAAAATACTTAGCGGCGAAATTGTAGCCGGCCAACCACTTCGTCAAGCAGCCCTCGCCGAAGAGTTAAATGTTAGTCGCATACCGGTTAGAGAAGCTTTATTGCAATTAGAAGCCGAAGGCTTGGTTACTTTTGAGCCTCACAAAGGCGCTAGTGCAACCGAGTTAAACCTTGACCAAGTTGATGAACTATTCGAGCTTAGAGCGATGATTGAAGGCGATTTACTTCGAGCCTCATTACTCAACATTACCGATGAAGCACTTGAGCAAGCCACAGATATTTTAGCCAAACTTGATAGTGCCTTAGGTAAAGAAAATGCCGCCAACACTTGGAGCGAGCTCAACTCTGATTTTCATAATTGTTTATATTCTGGTGCCGATCGCCCACAAACAGCAGACTTGGTGAACATCCTTAATAAGAATGCCGATCGCTATATTCGTATGCATTTATTATGGGCTGGTGGTATCTCAAAAGCAGGTCCAGAGCATGCTGAACTATTAGCTTATTGTAAATCTAGAGAGTCAGATAACGCTGTTGCTAAATTAAAGCAACATATTTTAAGCTCTCGTGATGAGATTAAAGCTTTCTTGTTACAGCGTGAATCGGCAAATAATTAAGCACAGAATTACAACTCTTTATAAAGCATCAGTAAATGGGCGGCACTCCAACTAAAATTAGTCGCCCCTTGCCCTTCACCAGTTATCAGCTTGTAATTTTCCCTAATAATTTCGACATGTTAGCTAATGAGCATTTTTACTTTGCTAAGCCACTAGCTAGCTCCAAAAATCAAGTAGCTAACCCAAGAGCCACCTGCTCTTTTGATTTTAATATTTATGTTTAGCATTACACCTTTCAGACTCGCATTTACCTCTACTGTATAAACATAAAACCGCGCATATAACCTATTATTTAGCCAAAGCTTCTAATCAATAACTTACTAAAATAAAGCTACTCTGAAGAACGGCATTTATTACCTCCCCCCAAAAAAAAGCATCTATTGAAAAATAAGAGTATACTGTATACAATATTTACTATTGATTAAATAATAACAATAAAACCAATGAGCATGTATGACTAAAAATACAATAACCCCCTTCCCTAGCGCCTTTTATGTCGCCAATACGATGGAAATATTTGAACGACTCGCTTGGTACGGTATGTATACGCTATTGGCTAGTTATATTATGACGCCCAGTACTCAAGGTGGTCTAGGCTTAGGTAATAATGAACGCGGCTTAATCATGGGTGTTGTGCCATTTTTCTTATATTTATTTCCTGTTATCTCTGGCGCGTTAGCAGATCGTTTTGGTTACAAGAAAATGTTTTTATTGGCTTTCACGTTAATGGCGCCCAGTTATTACTTTTTAGGCTATGCCAGTAGTTTAAGCAGTTTCCTTGGTATTTTTATGCTTATCGCTTTAGGGGCAGGTATTTTTAAACCAGTGGTGATAGCTACCATTAGCCGAAGTACTGATGACTCTAATCGAGGTTTAGGTTTCGGTATTTTTTACATGATGGTGAATATCGGTGGCTTTTTAGGACCTGTTCTGGCGCCAATTATTCAAAAAAATTATGGTTGGCAATGGGTATTTATTTTTGCCAGTCTTTGGATTGCGATTAACTTTATTCCAGCATTATTTTTCTATAAAGAGCCAACACGTCAAATTAAAACCGGCGGCTTAAAGCAAGTCATGACTGAAATGCAAGAGGTACTAGGAAATGGCCGATTGGCTTTATTAGTGGTGCCTTTATTGGTGCTATTAGTGTCTTTTTATTCGGGGATTATCAGCAGTGGTAAAGTTACAACAATAATTGCCGCCATACTTATTATTTCAGCTTTTTTCTGGGATTTTCTTATTCGATTAACCGCCAGTAAAAAGAAAAATTCTCAAATGATATCCCCTTGGTATAAACAAACCATGCGAGTCGGTAATAAAGCCTTTATGGTATATTTACTGATATTAACCGGATTTTGGACGGTATATTTACAAATATTCGTCACCTTACCAGTATTTATTAGAGATTTCGTCGATAGTAGCGATCTCGTACATTTATTGCATAGCCTAAGCCCTTGGCTGCATGAACTTCTCACCGCAGTCAACCTAGATACCCTAACCAACGAAATCATCCGACTGAGCCAAAGCTATGCTCACATTAACTTAACATCAGATAAAGCCTCGGTTGCTGAGATAGTTAAGACATTATCGGCACTAGACATTCGCGTACCTGAAACTGAAGTTATCCATGCTTTTACAATACTCGCTCAACACAATGAAACGTTAACGCAAACCAGTACAGTGATCGCACAGCAATGGGCTAATGATTATCGTCAAATAAACCCCGCAACTATATTAAGTATCGATTTTTTAATGATCATACTATTTCAAATCAGCATCAGTCGTTTTATCGGCAAATTTAAAGCATTACCCACTTTAATTACTGGCACCGCTATTTTGTCACTTGCGATGCTGATTGGTGGTTTTGCTCACGGCTTTATTTTTGGCGGTTTATTGGTTGCAACCTCAGTGATTATCTTTGCCATTGGCGAAATGACAGCTGCCCCTAAAAGCCAAGAATATGTAGCCTCATTTGCGCCAAAAGAAAAAGCGGCCATGTTTATGGGTTATTACTTTGTTTCAATGGCATTAGGTAATTTATTTGCAGGTTTACTTTCGGGTTGGTTATATCAATCTCTAGCCATTGATTTGGATAACCCTTTATTAATGTGGGTAATTATCGCCTTACTAGGTTTTTTCACTTGCATCGCTTTAGCTGTGTTTAACCGCACATTAGTAAAAGATATTGAGCAGCAACAGGCATTTCAATTAGCACAAGCAAGTAATGAGTATAATTAATGAATAAGCACAAAATACCTTTACAAAAGTTTCAGCATTGGCAGCCAAACTTAACACAGGAAAAGTTTTTAACCATTAATACTCTTGAGTGTCATACCGGTGGTGAGCCATTACGCATCATCACTGATGGTTTTCCAATACTCAAGGGAGAAACTATCTTAGCTAAACGGCGTGATTGTCAGGTGCATCATGATGAATTAAGACAAGCATTAATGTTTGAACCACGTGGTCATGCTGACATGTACGGTGCGATCATTACTCAAGCGGAACGAGATAATAGTCATTTTGGTGCAATTTTCATCCACAATGAAGGTTACTCCACCATGTGTGGTCATGCGGTTATCGCTTTAGCTAAATGTGCTGTCGAGTCAGGTGTAGTTAAACAAACCGGAGCAGTTACTGAAGTTATTATCGATGTACCTTGCGGACAAATTCACGCTAAAGCTTTTGCCCAAAATAACAAGAAACCCAACCTTATTACTCAGGTTAGTTTCGATTCTGTACCTGCTTTTGTTTTTTCTCAGCAGCAGACGATTAACGTGCAGGATATCGGTGCAATTACTTTTGATATCGCATTTGGTGGCGCTTTTTATGCGTATGTCTCAGCGCACAGCTTAGACCTTACCTTAACTCCAGTCCATCAAAGTAAGCTTATCGATTATGGTCGACGAATAAAACAGGCCATAGTTGAAAGTCTCACCATTACTCACCCATTTGAGGAAGATTTAAGCTTTTTATATGGGGTGATATTTGTTGGTGAGTCGCCAACTGAAACCACTCACAGCCGTAATGTGTGTATTTTTGCTGATGGTGAGCTAGACAGAAGTCCTACGGGGAGTGGTGTCAGTGGTCGTATTGCTTTGCATGTTGCTAAAGCAGAAATCGCGTTACATGAAAGTATCGTTATCGACAGTATTTTAGCCAGTGAATTTACGGTTCAAGCTATTGAGAAACTTAATTATGGCACCGAGAAAGACAACTACCCTGCGGTTATCGCACAGGTGACAGGAAATGCCTTTGTCTGCGGAAAAGCACAATGGCTAATAAACCAAGATGATCCCCTAAAACATGGCTTCTTACTAAGATAAGAGCCGAGGTAATAGTAATGCCAATAAATACTTTAAGACAGCAAGTACTCATAGAGCTTAATAGCGCTTTGATTATTTTTAGCGATATCAATATACGATATTTATCAAGCTTTTCAGGTCATGCAGCTACTCTAGTAATAACGAATAATACCAATTACTTGCTCACTGACTATCGATATTTTGAACAAGCGAAGCAGCAAGCAACTGGGTTTAACGTTATTTGCCGAGATCGTGCTAATCAATCATTAGCTTCCTTGATTGCTGAGCTACTCACTCAAGAAAACTGCCAAAGTCTTCATTTTGAAAGTGAGCATATCAGTGTTGCTCTGTGGCAGCAGATGGCAGAAGAATTCACTCTATTAGCTGGTATCAGTAAAATATTACCACTCACACAAAGTGTCGAAAAACTGCGAATGTTCAAATCGACTAAAGAGATTGCGGATATCCAACAAGCCGCAGCGATAGGCGATCAAGCCCTGAGCAATATTCTCCCCTTAATTAAAGCAGGTATTACAGAACGAGAGCTGGCAAATGAGCTTGAGTATCAAATGGCGGGGCTTGGCTCTGAAGAGTTGTCTTTTGCGACTATATTAGGCTTTGGTGAACGTAGCGCATTGCCCCATGGTGTGCCGTCAAATCGTGCATTAACTCACGGCGATCTCATCTTAATTGACTTTGGCGCCGTGGTTAACGGTTATCGCTCTGATATGACACGTACTTTTGTTTTTGGTCAAGCAGATACTAAACAAAAACATATTTATCAATTGGTACAACAAGCTCAACAAAAAGCCATAGATGCTTTAGCCAAAGGTCAGCATAGCAGTATTACAGGCGAATACGTATATCAGCAATCTGCCAATATTTTATTAGCTAGCGATTATAAAGCCTTTGCCGGTGAAGGTTTAGGACATGGCGTGGGACTGCAATTACATGAACAACCTTTTCTGGGCGGTGATTGTGACACAGTAATTAAACCAGGCTGTGTAATCACTATTGAGCCGGGTATTTATATACCGGATTGGGGCGGCGTACGTATAGAAGATGATGTGGTATTAACCGAGCAAGGTTTAACCATACTTACACAATTCCCAAGAAACCTCATAGAACTTTAATCTAAGATTACCCAAGAGACAGCCATGCAAATTATTACCAATGAACAAGTACAAGCACAATTAAACTTTGAAGAGCTAATACCATTACTAAAAAACAGTTTTAGTCAGCCCTTTCAAATGCCGCAACGACAAGTACATAGTTTAAACCCTGAAGATAATAATAATCACGATGCTTTTGCTCTATTACCCGCATGGAATGATGAGGTAATTGGCAATAAAATGTTTACTTATTTTCCAGAGAATAATGCTAAGCATGACATACCAGGCTTGTTCTCTAAAATCATGTTATTTCGACGCGATACCGGACAACCACTCGCTTTAGTCGATGGTACTAGTGTCACTTACTGGCGTACAGCTGCTATTTCGGCCTTAGCCAGTCAGCTATTATCAAGCCCTGATAGCCAACATTTAATGTTATTTGGTACCGGTAATCTAGCTGCGTATTTACTACACGCACATATTAGTGTCAGGCCATTAAGCAAAGTCACTATCTGGGGTAGAAATGCGATTAAAATTCAGCAATTAATTAACCAATTCAGTGATTTTTATCCTAACATCGACTTTTATACCAGTTTAGATGTTGAGCTTGAAATCCCCCATGTTGATATTATTTGCTGTGCAACCGCTGCCAAAAAGCCATTATTTTCAGGCGAGTTCGTCACCAACGGAACTCATGTTGATTGCTTAGGAAATCATATGGTTGATGCCAGAGAATGCGATAGTAATTTAGTCAGTAAGTCTCGGGTGTATGTCGATAGCTTAGCCAATACTTTAAATGAAGCAGGTGAGCTACTGATACCGATTTCAGAAGGTGTATTTAAGGCAGAAAATATTATTGGTGAGCTAGCAACTATGTGTAACCAGCCTGAAAATCTAAGACAATCTGCAGATGATATTACCTTATTTAAATCTGTGGGTACGGCAATTAGCGATTTAGTGACAGCGTACTTGGTTTATAAAAAGATAACTTAATACTTTATTTCTACAAATTCTATTTAGAGTATTCAGTACCGTTTTATCAACCGTAAGTTAGATAAAATAAACCGCAACTATGACAGAGCTCAATTAGTTGCGGTTTTTTAATGCCCAAATGAAGGTGATTTAACTACTTCCCTAGCACATTTTCTTCTGCTTTCAACGCATTCTCATGCCAATATTGCCAATGCATATGACGTTGTGTTTCTATTAATTTTGCTGGTTGTAAATAGTCTTTATAGGTGTATCGATAAAACTGTCGGGGTTTATGAGGATTAGTTACAGCGGTTTTTTCTACAAAACTATCATTGTGTGATACCAACCAAGCGTTAAATTCTGCTTGATATTTTTCACCACTTTCATCTAATAATTTTTTATAGCCCTCGAAGAAGTCTGTTTTTAGGTAGTGAGCTAATTTTCGGTAAGTCTCGACGTGCTTTTCATACATAAAGCGCGTGGCTAAATAACCCCATTTATAAACTTGATCATTACCATCACGATATTTGGTTTCAAAGACTTGTTGTAAAGTGAGCCAATCTTCTGCAGCTGTTTTATGCAATAGTTTATATGCTTTGGGGTTATCGTCACCCTTAGAAATATACTCTGCAAGACCTTCAGACCACCACACTAAATGACTAGGAAAATGATTAAAAGTATCATACTTGATAAACCGTCCATCTAGATAATGAACATATTCATGATGCAAGTTCCACACTTGAAACTTAGGTCTAACCCAAAAGTGTTCATAAGAATAAAAGGTCGCAATATTGTCAGGATCTTGTGTTGTACCTTCAATATACATACCACCATTATCGGTACTGATATCAAAGACTAGCTGACCATATTTGTTATATTCAGCGGAATTAATAAATACCACTACTCTTAATTTATCATTAAAGTCATTCGCTACCGGTTGGCGATTAGTCGCAAGTTTTTCATGAAAGACATCTTCTTGTGAAATAAGCTGGCGGCATGAGGCGTCTAATTGTTGCTCTGTCATTTTCTGCGTACGGATAAACAAACTATCAGAACAAACATGTTTAATCGGTGTTGCTTCTTCTACTGTTGGAGTGATGCATCGATCCTTCAAACTCGTTTTTTCACACTCAGATTTACCTCTAAAGGTACTGACCACATATGGAATACTAAATAAGGTTTTCTGGTGCGCTAAACTGTGCACTGCATTATCAATCGGTTTACTTAATGCTAGCCAAATAGCATTGTCTAAATCCGTCATCTTTTTCTGAATGGGTAGCTGAGTTTCTTCATCGTCCAACTGTTTTTGCTCTGCCTCACTCTTCTCATAATATGCTGTTAAATATTGGCTATTATAAACATTGTAATATTGAGCAAGTGCCCACAAAGCATGTTGTTTCGGCCAGTTATCACCATCGACAATCGCATTTTTACTATTGATGAAAGCCAATAATGATTGTGGTATCTGCTTGTTTTCTCCATAAATGGCTAGATGCTCTACTTTATTTTTACGTTTTGCTTCATAGGGTAATATTGCACTTGCTCGAAGAAGCTCCCAAAGTGCATATTCATTTGCTTGCTGATCATCCCCTAAGGCTAAATCACTGTTGGCATATAAATCGATTAACTTCGTTAACGAATTAATATGATCAGCGCTTTGTAACTGCAGCGCTTCTAAAAAGTACAACCGATAAATCGCCACAGCATAGTTCTCATGTAATCTCGCCGTGGTGGCGGATATTTGATAGAACCCTGGCATATCTTGTAAGTCTAACAAGGCATTGTTAAGTGCATGAGCGCTACCTTCAACCCAATCTTTATCTGGGCCAAAGCTGCTATATACCCGCAAATAAAAGCTAAGCTTGTCTAGATCTATATCGGATAAATCCCCTTTTTTAGCTAACGCTGAGATAGCTTGGCTAACCTCTAGCAATAACCCTTCTTGGTAATGATCAAACTCTTGACTCCAAAGCGTTTCTAAGTCGCTATTAAGTACAGTTTGTACCGCTTGAGATTGCAAAGCATCGGTTTGCATCCTAACTACTGATTGCTTAACCAAAACTGATTCATTATTCGCTGAATGACTACAGGCATTGATAGCAAAAACGGTGGCGAGTACAAAAAGGAGTGCATTGTTAATTTTCATGGTATTTACTGAGTAAAGTCAAATTAAATATAATGTATACAATATATTTAATTTTCTCAAGTGATTTTATTTTCTTAATTAACAGCGCCGTTTATAAAAAAGAAAAGCTACAAACACGTTAATGTTTGTAGCTTTTCTTTGTACTGATTCACTCTTTCTCTTCTTATCTAAAAAGGCTCACCATCATTCAGTTTCAACCGCTTTATTCGCTACTGGCGCCATCAAAGGTTGCTTTTTACGACGTAGCCATGGAGTGACTAAACGTCGCCAAGAAAGCGTGAAACCGGTATACACTAAAAAGCAGGCTGCGAGAGAAGCTAAGCCTGCAATAGTTTGCCCAATAACACCAAAGTATTCTCCTGTATGTAGAAAACGTACAACGCCCCATGCTTGAGCCCCTTTGGGCCAATCTGTGTTACGCTCAACCTTAACGACTTCACCGGTATCATTATCTAAAAATAAAGCATAAGACACGGCATAATCGTTTGCTAAACTTTCGTCAATCCAAAAGCGTGTATTTCCCGCTTCTCGACCAAACTCTAACCACATAGAGTGCCAGTTTTCATAACCTGTTTCTGCTGCGTGACTTTTAGCTTTTTCAAACAAAGCGTGGTAAGTCAATTTACCGTCAACAATATCAACATATTCTCGTTTTTTACGTGGCGCTGGGGCTTCTTCATTATTAATGGCATAAAGTGCATCATTTGCCCAATGAAAGTGAAAAACAGTAGCCGACATAACAATGACAAACAAAGGTATTAACATCCAAAAGCCTAAAACATGGTGCCAGTTATAGTGCCTTGCATGTTTACTTTTATAACGCTTTTTAAACAGTAATAGTGCCTTAAAAGATGAACGGTTAAATCGACGAGGAAACCATAAATACAAACCTGAGATAATCAAAAAAACGAACAGTAAATTACTATAAGCGGTTATTTCTTTTCCTATCGCTTGTTGTTTACCAGCAAGTGCTAACCAGCGATGTAAGTCCGTAATAAAATGTAAAGTTTCAACAACCCAGCTTTGGCCTTCTTGTAAAATTTCTCCTGTATAAGGGTGTATTACATAACTATTGGGGCCTGCCCACAAAGGAATAGCTCGGCCTTCTTCATTAACCCACTGTATATAAAAATGATTTTCTTGAGGATGTTTTTCTCGTCCAATTGCCAGTATGTCATCTGTGCTAAGAGTCGCTTTATCCTCTTGAATCACTACATTATGACGTGAGGCATCCCACTCTTCTATTTGTGCTTCATAGGTTAACAATACACCAGTAGCTGCCATGATAAATACCACAACACCAACACTGATACCCACAACTAAATGTGACCAAAACAGGAACTTTCGAAACATTTTAACCCTTAATTGTTTTAAACAATTTGTTACTCTCAACATTGTTAATTTTTACTTGCTCAAGATAAAAAATAACAAAACGGCTATTGTAGAAATACAATAGCCGTTAGTAATACTCTTTCGTTATCTAAAACTGATAACTTACCGATAAACGAATGTCTCTACCCGCTTCGTATATGCCTGATACACCTTCCCAACCGGGAATACCATTGTAATCAGCAACACTTGAATGATCTATGTAGGCTTCATCAAATAAGTTCTGAACGGCAAAATTTACAAGAATGGATTCAATAGGTTGCCACTGTACAAAAATGTCATGAACATTATAACCTTCTTTGTCTATCACTTGCGTCTCGGTAGCCCAACCAATATCAACTAATCGATGGAATACTTCAATATTGTTTAAATCGGCAACATAGGTATAGTTCCAACCCATTTCGATAGTATCAGATAAGGCATAATTGATATTTAAGCCCCAAGTATCGCCACGTACATTAGCTAAGCCAATAAACTCATAACCTTCTACTTTATTGCCATTTAACTCAGCATCGTTATAGGCATAGTTTGCAACCACTTGCACATCGTCAAACCAGTAACCAACTTTTAATTCAAAGCCTTCTGTTTCTAGTGTTCCAACATTTTCATAATACGTACCTTGACCAAGTTGATCTAAAATCACGTTATCGATATCACTTTGATAAACAGAGGCAACAACATTCCAATGCTCGTCATGATAAGTTAAGCCAATTTCCGTATTATCCACTTCTTCTGCTTTTAGCTCTGGGTCAACCGTTATATAACCTGCTTCAATCGTGAATGAATCACCAATTTCTTTGCCACGCATCGATTGTGCGTAACCAAGGTTTAGTTCCCAATTATCATTAAAGGTATATTGCGCACCAATATTTGGGCTAAAACCATCGCTGTCAACGCTATTATCATAAGTCACTTGATCTAAGTCGTACTGATCGAAACGGCCACCAAAACTAATTAATAGCGCATTGTTTACTTGCCAATGATCTTGGATGTAAATACCTGCAACGGTACCTTCTTCTTTGGCGCCACTATCTCCAGGAGCTCCTGCAGTCACTTCATCTTGACGGTATTCAACACCATAAGTAATTTGATGCTCAGAAAGGTTACTAGTATTACGAATATCAAAGCCTGCAGATTTCACTTCGCCTTTGTATGTACCCCATCGAGTGGTTGTTTGCTCGACACTCGCTTGAGTACTGTAAATTGTAGTTTCTAAATTAAGCAATTTATTAAGTTCAAATGCGTGGTTGAAAACAATAGTGTCTCGTTCAACAGCAAGTGGCGATAACGGGTTCCAACTTGACTCAGGCCAGTTAGGGCGCTGAACAAACTCACCTTCTTCATCACGACCTTCATAACTTAGGCTTAACGATTGGTTATCACCAATATTACCGTTAACTTTAACAAAACCTAACTTTTGCTCAGGATCAGTACCTGAAATTTCATTGCCGTTACCGTCTTCCATATTATCGCGATCTGTATAAACGTATGACGCCAATACGCCCCAATCTTCATTGAAACGACCATATAGTGAAGCACTGCCTTGGTAACCAGCATTACTAAAATAACTCGCTTTTACCGCGCCACCAAAATTTTGATCTTCTTCTAATACATCATTAATACTTTTGGTTTTAAAACGGATAGCACCACCAATGGCTCCGGCACCAGCCGTTGCTTCGCCAGCACCGGCTTGTACTTCAACTTCTTTTAATAAGTCAGGATCGATTGCAAGTCGTCCAATGTGGTGGAATAAGGTACTTGTTTGAGGGGCACCATCAACAGTAACATTTAATAAAGTATCTTCCATGCCGCGAATGTAAACTTTTTGCGCTATGCCTAATGAGCCGCCGACAGTAACTGATGGCACTAAACGAAATATATCAGACAGGTCATTTGCTTGATACTTTTCTAATTCTTCAGCAGTTATTACTGTGTTTGTCGTTTGTCCGACAACAACAATAGTTTCCATCTCTTTGTTTTCAACATCGACATTACTATCTTCAGCAAATGCCATCGGTGTAGCAATAGCCAACGCAATTGCTGTAGCTAAAGGTGTTAATCCTCTGCGATTATTATCTAGTTTCATGTTTGACCTTTATGGTTAATTATTATTAATAATACGAAATTAAACGCGAATTATTCTCATTTAGATAAAAAAGTCTATCATTTTTACATTTGTTACATTTAAATAATTAAAAAAGGGGTATAACAATCAGTTGAATTGGTGACTTTATCGTTGAGAATAAGTAACAAAAAACTTTAGTTTTTTGGGAAGCTAATAGTTATGCATAGCCCATCAGGCTTGATGTTCATTGCATATATACTGGCTTTAATGGTTGCTAATTGCCGCTTTGCTAATGCGAGCCCTAAGCCAAAACTGTCGCTATTTGCTGCTCTTGAACTATCAATTCTGAAAAATGGCTTAAAGATAGTATCTAGGTATTGCTCCGGGACTCCGGGACCTTGATCAAGAATATCTACTTGGAATGAGCTTTCATTTTCAAGAACGGATACCGATACCTTTTTTCCTATTGGTGTATACCGCAGAGCATTTCTAAGTACATTTTCTAATGCCTGCCCTGCTGCTCTATGGCTAGAATTGGCAATTAACGCCGAGTCGGGAAATTGGCAATCAATAACTCGGTCCGGAAATTCAAATTTAGCATCATCAATCAACACATCAAGCAAGTCGATTAATTCTAACGACTCTTGTTGTAATTCAGGTTGTTCATTTTCCAGCCAAGCTAAGCTAAGTGTGTCTTCAACCAATTTTCGAATTTGTTTTGATTCTCGATCAATACGATCAATATTTTCACTGGGGTTAAGTAGATTATTCTCTTTGTCTAACGCAATGTCTAATCGAGTTAGTGGTGTTCTTAGTTCATGAGATAAATCAGCAATTAATTGTCGCTGACTGGTAATTTGTTCGCCAATTCGAGCAGCCATTTGATCAAACGTTACGGCAAGCTCTGAAAATTCGTCGTTACGCTTACCCATCATTTTTTTAGCACTAACGCCAAAATGACCTCTACTGAAATCTCGTGTCGCCTTTTTAAGTTGAATTAACGGCGCCATGATATAGCGATATAGTAAATAGGATAAAAGTATCAGTAATATAGCGGGCAAAATAATTTGCAAGGTAACTTGCATATATCGCCAATAAGCACCGGGTCTCATTCGATCTGGCAAATAGACCAGCAGGCTGGTTTTCTTATCGCTAAATTGCATTTGCATGACCGGATTTCGGTCAAAATACAGATGAATCTTCCAATCAATACTGCGACCTAAATTATACCCTTGGTAATATTCTGACTTTAGTGTTTCACCGGCAATATTCTCAATGTCAAAAGCCGCCACCACCATCCAAGTGTTCTCTTGTTTTTGTAGTTGCGTTAACCATTGTTCAAGGGCATCGCTATCACCAGAGACGAATAGCTGCTCGGCTTTGTTTCCCCATGCTGTTAATGTTTTCTTATCTTCCTCGGCTAAAAAACTCATCCCCTCTTCTGTTTTCAAGGTAAGAATATTAAGCAAATAGAAAAGAATGACAATACTGGTAGCAATAATTAAACAGAGTTTTAAAAATAGTTTATTTGTCATACCAAGCAATACCCTTTGCCATGGCTAGTTTGTAGTCGTTCACCTTGCCAACTGGCTTCATTAAGTTTTCTACGAACACGGCTCAAATGCATATCTAAACTACGATCATAAGCGCCAATATTTTTATTAAGTACCTTTTGATATAAATAGGCTTTGCTTAATACCTCACCTCGATGAAGTAGCAATTCCCACAGTAATTTAAATTGAATTGGTGTGAACTCTAAGGCGGATTTTCCCACATAAACCTCTTGGCTTTTATTATTAATAGTTAAGCCGTCTACTGTGAGTTCTTGTTCTGAGGGTTCGACGATATTATGATGACTTCGACGCAGTATCGCTTCAATACGTAATAATAATTCAGCAGTGCTAAAGGGTTTAGCGACATAATCATCTGCCCCTTGGCTAAAACCTTGAATTTTTTCTTGCTCTGCGCCTTTAGCTGTCACCATAATAACTGGCGTTTGACATGATTTTCTTAATACCTTTAGTAATGAAAAGCCATCCCGCTCAGGTAACATCACGTCGAGTAAAATCAAGTGATGTTGTTGTGATGAAGCTCTAACTAAGCCTGACTCGCCATCAAAGCATTGTTCTACTTGATAACCTTTTGAGGTAAGTAATTCTGTTAATTGCTGATTTAAGATTTCATCATCTTCAACCACCAAAATATTAAAATCATTCATAACACAGTTTTTGCTAATCTAAAGCGGTTAATTTTATAGCTATTAGCTTGATTATCAACTACTAACTATGAGTAGAACAACGTAAGTTATATCATTTTGAGCTATACACGCTAATAGCCCCCACTTTAACCTTGCGATTCATTGAGATATAAAATAATAGAACTTCACTCAAACACTCTGACTAGAATGCAAAGATAAAATTCCTTATTTACATAACTTAAGGAATAATATATTCTTTGCGTATTTTGAAACACACTATGATAACTTTACTTTATTATTTATCATGCACGATAGATTAAAGCTAAAACATTGACGGAAAATTAAACGATGGACAAAACATTGCTGGATAAGCAGTCTCTAATGATTGACGAACTTAAAAGTATTTCAACTGAAGAGCAAAATCCAGATACTTTAGACATAGATTTACTCGATACTGATGGCGTACTAGCCATGATCAATAATGAAGATCAAAAAGTCGCAAATATCGTTAAAACAGTTATTCCTCAAATTAGTCAAGCCGTCGATAAGGTTGTTACAGCGCTCGCGTGTGGCGGTCGTTTAATCTATATCGGAGCCGGTACTAGCGGACGATTAGGTATATTAGATGCGGTAGAATGTCCTCCAACCTTTAGTGTTTCAAATAAGCAAGTCATTGGCATTATCGCTGGCGGCGAAAAAGCCATTAAAGAAGCCGTTGAAGGTGCTGAAGATAATAAAGAACTTGCTGTTGAGGACTTAAAAGCGGTCAAGTTAACGAGTAAAGACGTTTTAGTCGGCATTGCCGCGAGTGGTAGAACACCTTATGTTATTTCAGCGATGAGCTATGCAAAAAGTATCGGGGCTTGTGTTGTTGGGGTTAGCTGTAGTTACAACCAAAAGTTTGATCAAGCTAATGACATTAATATTTGCGCCGTTGTTGGTGCTGAAGCATTAACTGGCTCAACGCGAATGAAATCGGGTACAGCACAAAAGTTAATTTTAAATATGCTTAGTACTGCTAGCATGATCCGCTCAGGTAAAAGTTATAAAAACCTGATGATTGATGTAAGTGCTAGTAATGAAAAGCTCTATGCACGTGCGGTTCGTATTGTAATGCAAGCGACGGGTTGTGATTATAATCAAGCCCAAACGGCGTTAAAAAATGCTAATAATAATGCCAAATTAGCGACACTTATGATCCTTACCGGTATGCCTGTCGAACAAGCGAGAGAATCTCTGAAAAGTCATAACGGCTTTTTACGTGAAGCAGTAGAACACAAAGAATCTTAATCCTCTTGTTCAACAATACTTTAGCTAAGGTTGTACTATGACTGTCTTTAAAATAAAAAAACTTTTTAACAAAAATATTCTCTTACAGTACAGCCTATTTATTCTCGCGCTGTTTTCCTATGCTGTTCTTGCCTACCCAACAAGCGCCTTTGCTCCACAAAACAAAATCATTGTTGGTGCAGAGAGAGTCGCCAGCTATTTACCCTTAATAAAAGGAAAGCGTGTTGGTTTAGTGATAAATCAAACTTCACAAGTTTCAGGGCAACATCTTGTCGATTTTCTCATTTCTCATGACATAGACGTTCAAGCTATTTTTGCACCAGAGCATGGCTTTCGTGGTGATTTGGATGCCGGTGAAACATTCAACTCCAGTGTTGATAAAAAAACAGGTGTCCCGATTGTTTCTATTTACGGAAAAAATAAAAAGCCCAGCCCAGAAGTACTAACCAATATCGACGTTATTATTTTTGATATTCAAGATGTTGGGGTTCGCTTTTATACCTACATCAGTTCAATGCATTATATGATGGAAGCTGCAGCAGACGCTGGCAAAACATTTTTGGTATTAGACAGGCCTAACCCCAATGGCGCTTTTGTCGATGGCCCCATTTTAGAGCAGCAATTTACCTCATTCGTAGGTATGCATGAAATTCCGCTTTTACATGGTATGACGGTTGGTGAATTAGCAAATATGTTTATCGGTGAAGGGTGGTTAAAAACCACTAAAAATTTAACGCTTAACGTTATTGCCATGGAAAATTATCAACGTTCTATGCCCTACCCGTTACCGGTAAAACCTAGCCCTAACTTACCAAATTCAGTATCAATTAACTTATACCCGTCGCTCGGATTTTTCGAAGCAACGCCTGTGAGTATTGGTCGTGGCACCCCTTTCCCTTTTCAAGTGATTGGTCATAATACTATCAACATTGGCGACTTTTCCTTTACACCAGTATCCACCCCAGGCGCAGCTTCTAAACCTAAACTAATGGATAAGAAACTTGTTGGCCAAGATTTAAGAGCAAGCCAAGAGAAAGGCCTTAACCTTAGCTATATCATAAACTGGCATCAAAAATTTAAAGGGCAAGGCGAACCGTTTTTCTCACGCGCAGACTTTATGGACAAGTTAAGTGGCACAGATAAATTACGAAAGGCTATTGTTGCAGGTAAATCCTCGCAAGAAATCAAACAAAGCTGGCAGCAAGGATTAACGAGATTTAAACAACAACGTAAACCTTACCTGATTTACGCTGAGTAATACCAATCCGTATAAGAAAGTGATCGGTTAGCGAGAATTTAAAGGCTTATAGGCAAGGCATTGATTGAAGATAATGGTTATTCCCTTGTCGAAATCAATAACGCAGGATATAAGCCTTTAAAACTCGCCCTTGGGAATGCTTGGAGCACCATAATAACGTCACAATGTGAGTAAAATATAGAATGACTATATAGTTACTCATATTGCTTGTTCTAATGTCGCCCATGCCATTCTAAATGAGCACTTCTTTATGCGGAATGGTATAGTATAATTTAGTTTACAAACATGAGCACGATAGGATTAACGACTTAGCGCTTAGATTCTCTAAACTCAGTGACTATGCTATTAGTTTTTTCTAGGTATTTACGACTTTGTCTTGAGGATTGTGTCAGAGCAATAAATAAAATATCAATCATATACTCTTGCGCCGTACGGGCTAAAATTGAAGACAAGCGTAATGAGTCACCTTCAGCAACTGAATATAATTTTACATCAGCTAAATCAGATACCGGCGTTTTACCGTATTTAGACAGTGAAACTATGTTAGCGCCACATTGTTTAGCTTGCTGACAAATTTGCACTATTTCATGGGTATGTCCTGACTCACTAATAGCGAAAACCAAATCACTTTTACCAAAAGTAGCAGCAAGAACCAGTTGCGCATGCGAGTCTGAATTCGCTATGGCACTTAAACCAATCTTTTGTAACTTATACGAAAAATCATAACCTACCAGTGCTGAGCCACCTAAACCACATATTAAAATACGGTTGGCAGATTTCAACAAATCAACCGCTTTCTCAACATTTACTGACTCATTTAAGCCTTTAGTTTCATTTAACACCGCAACTTTACTGCTGAGTAATTTTGAAGCTAATTGCTCTAAAGAGTCATTTAAAGTGATTTTACCATGCAAAGGCTCGGTAGTTTGTTCACTATTGATGGCATCGATAATCGCTAATTTAAATCTAGGGTAGCCTTTATAACCAAGTTTTTGAGTAAACTTCACCACACTTGACTGGCTTACCCCGGCAACATTTGCAAGCTCTTGAGAAGACAAATCTCTTATCGCATTAGCAGAGTTTAAGATGAAATCAGCTAATTTGATTTCACTGTGTGAAAGGGAATCTCTAATTGCTTTGATTTTTGTAAACGTAGACATAAAAACTCATTACTTAAGGCGCTAATTAACTAGCTATTATTAATTTATTTGATTTCTTGGCTTTTTTCTAACAAAGAAAAAGTAAAATCGACCATGCTTTTTTGCACGGATAAATGGTCAATACCAAAGCCATCAGTGACCCGTTCAGCTTCAACATTAATATACCTAATCCCCTGCATTTCAGCATAAACAGATAAAGAACCGTCATCTTCATCAGGGTCTGTTGCCACATCAGGGTTTTGTAATACCGCATTCCATGCATTTTTTCTCATCATATCAAAATCATGGCTATCTGTAACAAAAAAAAGATCATCTTCATCATGTGCACTAGCAGTGACATCAATCAAGTATTTAGCACCTGTTAATAACTTTTGTTGATAATAGGATATCGACACGTTACCAATACCATTTTTACCATCGTGATCATAACCATTACTGTTATTATGAATAGCAACCCAGGTATTAGATTTGTCACTACCACCAATAGCCACAAGAATAAACTCACTCAATTGCTTTGCTTTAAGTTTTGCTTGCAAAAATACCTTAGAATCAGTGCTAATAGCAGGGTTGAGCTTAGTGATGGTAGATGCTCTTCCTAAAGCAGTAAAAATACGATTTGGGTCTACTCTAACAACGTCTTTATCTATATTTAGTTCAATGTATCTATCACCTGACTGTCGTAGAACAACAAACACACCACCTTTATTTTGTACCTGATGAGCAAGGTATTGATTTACCACATGCTCGTTTTCATGAGGGGCAAAAAAATACCAGTTATTTTCTGGGTTATTACTTCCCGTTACTTCGAGAGATATATCAGCTTGCTGTGGAAAAACAACCGCTTGGGATAGTACTAATGCTAAGGTGTTGATCATCATTTAAATTACCGCCATTTCTTCAAGGGTGATGCGTTTATTATTGGCATCCAATGTCACTTGTGCTCCGACAGGGATGGTCGCCATATCATCGATATGACCAATCATCACACCTTTTAATACTGGGATCCCTAAATCACCTAATCTATCTTTAATGACGGTTTCTAAGCTTAACGACGCGCCACTGGCTGAGCAGTCTGTACACTTACCAAAAATAATGCCGGCTAATTTATCCAATCTACCCGCTATCCTTAAGTGAGTTAGCATGCCATCAACACGATAAGGGGCTTCTTCTACATCTTCTAAGAATAATATTTTACCTTTATAGTCTGGCTCATAAGGTGTACCCACTAATTTCACCATTAAGGATAAATTACCGCCAATTAAACGTCCTTGAGCTATGCCACTATTAATTAGTGTTAGTCTATTTTCCTTTTCGGCTTGCCCTTCAATCGCTTCAAATTCAGGAGGTGTAGCTAGCGTTGTATTACGGGTTGGATTGATTAGTATCTTTTTAATATTTTTGACTGTGTACTCGGTAAAGTTTTGATTAGCGATAGGTCCATGAAAAGTTATTAACCCCGTTTTGTGGTGAATAGCATTCAATAGAGCAGTAACATCACTATACCCCACTAAAGCCTTAGGGTTTTTCACGATACTGCCATAGTCTAAATAAGGTAAAATTCGTGGTGAGCCATAGCCACCTCTTAAACAAAAGATGCCATCAATTTCTTGATTAGCAAACATATCATTGACATCCCATGCTCTATCTTCATCAAAACCGGCAAGATAGCCATGGCGTTGAAATAAAAATTTACCTGCTTTAACTTTAAAACCAAATGAGCGAAGTACATCCATCGCAAAATGTATTTCTTCATCTTCCCAAGTATTACTACTGGGTGCGATTAAGCCTATAGTATCTCCAGCTTTTAGTCGTTTAGCTTTTATAATGGCTTTAGAGCCTTGAGAAGAGGCCTTTTCTGCGGCGGTTACATTAGCAGTAAAGGTACTGGCAATAGCTGAGGTGATTAATAGTTTTATAAACGCGCGTCGTTGAGTCATTATTATTCCCGCTCCTTCTCACATCAAAGGAAATATTTATTACAAAATATAAATTAATTTGGAGTAAATATAGTATTCTCTTTGAGAATAAATGACAATAAAATAAACACACCTTAAAAGGTTATATGCAAATGTCTGTTTTAAACTTATATCCACGCGAAAATATTATTCATGCTCCAACGCCAATTGAAGCAATGACAAATTTATCAAAACAACTTAATTGTAATATCTTTATAAAGCGCGATGATTGTACTGGTTTAGCTGGTGGTGGTAATAAAGCAAGAAAACTAGAATACTTAATTGCAGCAGCAAAAGCAGAAGGTGCCGACACTCTTATTACCGTGGGGGGAATTCAATCAAATCATGCTCGTCAAACGGCCGCGGCCGCCGCTAAATTTGGTTTTGATTGTCACCTTATATTAGAAGACGTTTCTGGTACCCCTAAACAAGATTATTATACTAATGGTAATGTATTACTCGATAAACTACTTGGTGCATCTCTTCACCAAGTGAAAGAAAACCAAGACGCCATAAGTGTGGCTACTGGGCTTAAAGAGGAGTTAATACAGCAAGGTAAAAAGCCTTATTTCATACCTATGGGTGGCTCAAATGAAATAGGTAGCCTAGGATATGCTCAATGCGCCACTGAAATTATTAAGCAAATATCCGATCAAAATATTAAAGTAGATCATATTGTAGTCGCTACAGGTAGTGCTGGTACGCAAGCAGGTTTACTTACGGGACTTATTGCTAATAAAGTAAATATACCCGTACTTGGCATCTGTGTGAGTAGAGATGCAAAAGAGCAAATTGAGCTAGTAGAAAACCTGCTAGAAAACACCTTAACTATGCTTGGCTTAGATCCTGTATTAGCACAAGGAAAAGTATGTGCTAATGGAGATTATTATGGTGATGGCTATGGCATAGTAACGGATGAAATGCTTGAAGCGGTTAAGCTAACAGCCCAGCTAGAAGGAGTATTGCTTGACCCTGTTTATACAGGAAAAGGAATGTCTGGCCTGATAGATTTATGTCGCAAGCAACATTTTACTAAAGAACAAAACATCCTTTTTATTCACACTGGTGGCTCTCAAGGCTTATTTGCTTATCAAGAGGCTTTTTAATCTAACCAATCTGGAATAATATCAGCCTTGATGAAGTCATGATAATCAACTCTTTTTCTGATCACTGAAAATTGCAGGTTTTTCACCATGACTTCAGGCGCTAGCATTCTGGTATTATAACTTGATGACATGACAGCTCCATAGGCGCCGCAGCTCATAATCGCCACCAAATCACCTGCTTGCATTTCTGGTAGACTTCTATTTTTAGAGAAAGTATCACCAGTTTCACAAACCGGGCCCACTACATCGTACATACACTCTTGGTTTGAATGTTTAGAGACGGGTAATATATTATGATAGGCATCGTACATACTTGGCCTGATTAAATCATTCATGCCAGCATCTAAAATTAAAAATTTCCGTTCTTCTCCTTCTTTTACATAAACGACTTTTGAAATTAAAACCCCTGCATTACCGACAATTGAACGACCCGGCTCAACAATTATTTTACAGTTCAAATGTGACAGTTCATCACAAGCAACTTGCGCGTATTCATCCTTAGTCGGCAGATCTGTATTTTGATCATAATCAATACCTAAACCGCCACCAATATCGATGACACTAATATCATGACCATGACTTTTCAGCTCAGAGACTAGTTTGGCTACTTTTTTATAGGCCTCTTTAAATGGGGCTAATTCAGTCAATTGCGAGCCAATATGAACATCAACCCCTTGTACTTTTATTCCTGATAAGTCACTAGCAGTTTTATAAATATCGACGGCTTTACTAATAGGTATACCAAACTTATTTTCAGACATACCAGTCGTAATTTTGGCATGAGTATTCGCGCAAACATTTGGATTTACTCGAATAGAAATGGCAGCAGTTTTGCCAATACGAGTCGCAACTTCACTGATCAATTTAAGCTCAGGCTCAGATTCAACATTAAATTGAAGTATATTTTTCTCTAAGGCAAATTGAATTTCTGAAGCGGTTTTGGCTACCCCAGAAAAGACAACTTTTTGTGCTGGGATGCCCGCGAGCAGAGCTCGTCTTATTTCTCCCTCAGAAACAACATCTGCACCTGCGCCCATTTTTGCGAGTGTTTTCAATACCGCTTGATTGGAGTTAGCTTTCACGGCATAACAGATTAACGCATCGAGTTTAAAAAAAGCCGTTTCATAATCGATAAAATTTTCTGCTATTGCCGAGCTTGAATAACAATAAAAAGGAGTACCAATATTATTTGCTATTTCCGTTAAGGAAACCTCCTCTGCATGCAAATCACTTTTTATATAAGTGAAATTATTCGAATTAACCATTACATTATTATTTCATATAAACTATAGTGGATGAATAATTTATTCGCATTTGTCAATATATTCAAGTTTTATTGACTATTATTTAAGGGTTTCCTGTATGGATTGGATCACTATTTTACCTCCATTGGTCGCTATATTCGTTGTATTGTGGAAAAAGGAAGTTATTTTAGCCTTACTATTAGCAATATTTACTGCCGAAGTATTATTAGCAAATTCAGGCCTTGACGTATTATTTCAAGGATTTATTGGTACCCTAGAAAGAGTTATCAGTATATTTTCCTCTGAAGGCAACAGCCGTATTATCATATTTAGTTTAATGATTGGTGCTGTACTCGCCTATATGCGGCACTCTGGCGGAGTAACTGCTATGGTGGAATACATCATTAGTAAAGGGGTGGGTAAAAATAAACGCCAAGTTGCCTTTCTCACCAACTTCACCGGCATGGCCATTTTTATCGAATCTAACTTATCGGTGTTAACGGCAGGTATTTTATCTCGCGGCCTTTTTGACAAATACAAAATGAGTCGCGCTAAGTTGGCTTACATTATTGATAGTAGTGCAGCGCCGATATGTATTTTAGTATTGCTTAATGGTTGGGGCGCTTTTGTTTTGGGCTTATTAAGTAACTATGAGTTTTCACAAAGTGCTGCTGAAATAATGTGGGGAACCATCTTTTTAAACTTCTACCCTATTATTGCGTTAATGATGGTTTGGTATACCGCTTTTACTGGCAATTTGCATGGTCCATTAGCTAGATCTGAGGTAAGTGCCTCAAAGGATATAGAACACAAGCATGAATTTACGCCTACCAAAGCTAGATTTATGATTGTGCCGCTACTTACTATGGTGGGCGGCATGGTCGCATTTATGCTATGGACAGGTAATGGCGTATTAGCAGACGGTAGTGGCTCTAAATCAGTGTTATATGCCACAACTTGTGCCTGTGTAGTTGCCTACTTTATGATGTTAAGCTCAGGCAGGTTTAGTCATAATCAACTGGTGAAAATCGGTTTTGATGGTATGAGTGAATTACTCCCTTTGGTGACAATAGTACTGTTATCACTTACTTTAGGCGCTAGTTTAAAAGTATTAGGAACAGGTATTTTTATTGCGCAAGTTGTGGGCGATTCATTACCCTTGTTTATGATAGCTCCAATGCTATTTTTAGCCGGAGGCGTTATTGCATTTTCCACAGGAACTTCTTGGGGAACCTTTGCCATTTTGATCCCCATCGGTGTCCCTTTAATTCAAACATTAGGTTTACCTCCTTCATTTATTATTGCCGCTATTTTAGGTGGTGGCGTATTCGGCGATCATTGTTCGCCAATATCCGATACCACAGTGGTATCCTCATTAGCCTCAGGATGTGATTTACTAGAACATGTAAAAACACAATTACCTTACGCTGTTTTTGGTGGAGTATTAACCTTCTTTCTGTATATTGTTTATGGGATAGCTTTTCTGTAAATGTAACTAATTAAAGCAAAAGATAATAACAATGAATATAAAACAACAAATTGCACTAATCACGCTACTATTACTGTCATCGGTAGCCTATTGCTCAACAGAATACCCAAGTGAACAACAACTTGATGAAATTGTTCACCGTACTATGGATAAGTTTGACGTACTTGGCGTCGCAGTAGGAGTTATTCATAACGACAAGGTGCTATTGAGCAAAGGTTACGGGTTAACGGATGTTAATGACACACAGAAGATTAATCCAAAAACACTTTTTAAAATAGCATCAACAACAAAAGCATTTACTGCTGCTGCTTTAGCTATTTTAGTAGACCAAGAAAAGCTCAGTTGGGACAGCAAAGTTGTTGATATTATTCCAAACTTTTCTCTATACGATCCTTGGGTGACTAAAGAATTTACTGTCATCGACTTACTCACACATCGCAGTGGCTTGGCTCGATTTGCCGGTGATCTAATGTTGTGGCCAGAGCCTGCTGGTTTTAGCCGAGATGAGATCATAAACAATATAAAATTCTTAAGACCCGCTTCTAGTTTTAGAAGTGAATATGCATACGATAATTTACTTTATATTGTTGCCGGTGAAATCATCCCTCGCGTAACGGGCACACCATGGGAAGAATTTGTTGAGCAAAAAATCTTTAAGCCGCTAGGCATGAACCATTGTTTTGCAGGCCCTGTTCCAGCAAAAGCTATGACCAATATTGCTCAGCCGCACGGTATTGTGGATGATAAACTACAAATTATTAAACGCAGCCAAACTTACGATAAACCAACCGTATTAGCTGCTGCGGGTGGCATAAAATGTAGTGTCGATGATTTATTAGTTTGGGTGGAAACTCAACTAAACAAAGGTCTTTCTAATAAGGGACACCAACTATTTAGCGAAGCTCAAAATAAAATAATGTGGCAACCACATACTATTTTATCAGTTTCAGAAGAAGCAAAAGCCCTTGATAATACCAATTTCAAAGCGTATGGATTAGGTTGGCGACTCGCGGATGTACATGGCTTTAAACGTGTCTCACATACTGGCTCACTCTCGGGTAATATCTCAATGATCACCATGATCCCAGAGCTAAATTTAGGGGTTGTTATCTTAGTCAATCAAAATGCCTACTATGCACGTGAAGCCATTATGACCAGTATTGTAAAATCATTTATGCCTATTGCTCAGCGAGATTGGATTGCTATTAATTATGAAAAACGCCAAAAAAGGCATAATAAAATTAAGCAAGAGTTAAAAGAAAATCAGTTACATACTCCAGAAAAAACCAAGGTTTCCCATACCCCAAAATTACCGCTAACAAATTTCGTTGGCGTGTATAAAGACCCTTGGTTTGGACATGTTGAAATTAGTTTAAACAATGAACAATTATACTTTCAATCATTAAAATCAATCAGAATGAAAGGAAAGCTCATTGCAAAAAGTGATCAGCAATTTTTTGTTCATTGGGACGACAGAACACTCGAAGCGGATGCTTTTGCTAACTTTATTATTAACTCTGCTAACAAGGTAACCGGTTTTACTATGGAGCCAAGCTCCTCGAAAGTAGATGCTAGCTTTGACTATATCGACTTAAGTTTTACGCGGATAACAGCAAACTAGTGTTTTAATTTTCAGTGGAAAAGTACCTTATTCGACAAAGAGCTTGTCATATTTTTCCACTAAATTTGCGTTTTAATTGCACAACTTTTTCACGATAAAGGTGTAGCATTAAATTATATAACTTAGTCTGTGCTCAAAATACATTGGCACATTGAATTAACTCAATTAATCAGATTTTCAAATGAAAAATAACGTTAAACTAGTGAAAAAAATGAGTCTTAAAAAAACCTTATCGCTATCACTAAATCTTCTTAGTTGCTTTTTGCTTGTCAGCTGTACCTCATCTTCACTTCCCATTGAAACCATGCCTTCAAAAAATCACGGTCAACGCATTAAATTTTTAGTGATGCATTATACCGCGGTGGATTATCAAGGAGCTGTTGAGGAGTTAGTAAACAATAATCGCGTTAGTTCACATTATTTGATCCCTGAAAGCCATGATAAATCTTATTTAGAGGATGAGTTAAAAGTACTCAAACTCGTTGATGAAGACAAACGAGCTTGGCATGCTGGCAAAAGTTATTGGCAAGGTAGAAAGGCAATCAATGATCAATCTGTCGGGATAGAAGTTGTTAATGTACCTACTTGCAAAACATTGCCTAATGAACAATTTGTTTTGGAAACTGAAAAAGATATAAGCCCCAAAAAAATGTGCTTTTATCCCGATTATGATCCGAAACAAATTGAGCTTTTAGTTGAGTTATCTAAAGAAATACTGAGAAACAACCCTGATATCACTCCAACACGTATTGTGGGTCATAGTGATATTACCCCAGAAAGAAAAGGTGATCCCGGACCTAGATTCCCTTGGTATCAACTCTATAAAGAAGGTATTGGCGCTTGGTATGAACAAGAAACTGTTATTAAATACTGGCAGTTATTTGATCAACAAATGCCCAATGCTGGCCTTATTCAACAAGCCCTGAAAAACTATGGTTACGGTATTATTGAAACCGGTGAGTTTGATCAACAAACTCAAACCTACATACATGCTTTTCAAACGCATTTTATCCCATGGGGAATTACTGACAGAATTGATGAACAAACTGTTGCAACGCTATTCGCCTTACTCGAAAAGTATATGCCGGAGCGTACTGAGGCGCTACTTGCCCGTTATCAGCAAGAAAAAAATGCTGTCGCCAAGCAAGATTCGTTTGATATTAAACATGGACAAATAGATCAAAGCTACCCGCAAACAGAGCGCAGCACCCGAGAATTAGTCAATGATCGTGCAACCTTTAAAAGCTACCAAGGCCGTGGAAGAATCATTATTGATAACCAAGATGCCACCTCTGCTGATATTTATATTAACGGCGATAGACTGAATATTGCCGATCCCTTACAAGCATACAACACCTATGAATATAGCTTAGCGAAACGCACAAAAAATGGTAAAAACACTTTCAGGGTAGAAAATATCTTGCCGGAAAATTCGCAACTAAACATCACTATCCCCTACCCAGAATTACAAGATGACAGTGCTAAGTATCAACAAGGTTTTAACCAAGTAGATAGCTTGATTAATGACGATGTTAAGCAAGGCTTTCCAGGCGCCGTATTAGTGGTTGTTAAAGACGGAAAAATCATTAAAAACAGCGCCTATGGATATGCTAGAAAATATGCCGACGGTGGTGAATTACTTCCAAGCCCCGTAAAAATGACGACTGAAACCATGTTCGATATCGCCTCAAACACTAAAATGTTTGCCACCAACTTTGCTCTGATGAAGCTTGTTAATGAGGGTAAACTCGATGTCAGTAAGCCCATTAATCATTATTTACCGACGTACCGCGGTGCAGGACGTGATCTTCGCACCATCAAAGATATCTTAACTCATAACGCAGGTTATTCACCGCAAGTACGTTTTTTTACCAAGGATAATAATTTAGGCCGCGCTTTTTTCTCTCAAAACGCCCAAAGAACAAAGGATTTAATTCTCACTAAAGTCCCTTTTGAAGTCGGTCGAGCTACTAAGCATATGTATAGTGATACTGACTACATGCTGCTCGGAATGATAATAGAAAAAGTTACGGGCATGGATTTAGACAAGTATGTTGAATATGATATTTTTCATCCGTTAGGACTAACAAAGACAGTATTTAATCCACTGCAAAAAGGCTTTAGAAAAAACCAATTTGCTGCTACAGAAATACACGGAACTACTCGTGGTAATCGTGTCGACTTTGAAAATGTGCGCACTTATGTATTACAAGGAGAGGTACATGATGAAAAAGCCTATCACTCATTTGACGGCATTGCCGGCCATGCAGGTTTATTTACCACAGCAAAAGAATTAGCGGTATTAACGCAAGTATTACTCAACCGTGGTGGGTACGCCGAAAAACAATTATTTTCTGGCAAGGTTATTGACCAATTTATTAAGCCTGTCGGTAGTAATGGTACCTATGGTTTAGGTTGGAGACGTGCGTACAATGGCGATATGAAATGGCACTTTGGCCCTTATGCAAGTAGCTCTGCCTATGGACATACTGGCTGGACAGGTACAGTAACGGTTATCGATCCTGAACATGACTTAGCGATTATATTATTGACTAATGCCCGTCACAGCGAAATTGAAGGCGATGAAAAAGATTATCAGTTTACCGGTAAGCAATTTGAAACAGGTAAATACGGTAGTGTTATTTCACTCGTCTATGAGGCGGTATTAAATCATTAAAGAATCGACAGTTATTTTGTTTCAATGTCGATTAGATGGATTGAATAAATAGCTATACCCTAAAAAGTAGTACTATTAAGCTAGAGAGCTAGCAAGATAATTTATACTCTATTTCAACAGGTTAAAAATTTATTAAACGGAGTTCAGGTTAAGTCACTTGAACTCAAGTTAAGTACTTAAAGTTATTCATTAAGTTTTGCTAGTGATGCCAACAGCCATTTTTCTGCTTGTTCTTCATTATCAAAAAAGCCATGTTTAACATTCAAGTCGCCATATATTTTATCCCAGAAATCTTCAAAAACTGATTTTCCGCTTTGGCTATAAAATATGATAGCTGTTGCATATAAACCATGTTCTACTGCCTTTAATATACTTTGCTTAACCAGAGCGAGCATTGAGGCCGGAATTAATGCCTCCCCTTTAATATGCAATATACTCGTCCAATTTCTTTTTTCTATCCTAGATCTTATCGGCACTAAGATTGATTCATATTCAACCATAAACTCTTCGTTTACTGGCGTGGTAATATAAATATGTACTATGCCGCTATCAACGTTATATTCCGCCGATACTTTGCCGTGTGTTGAGAATTTCATTCTTACCTAAATATTAATAATAGTTTTCAAACTTACCTAATCGTTATTTTACACACATAATTCAACTTATTATATTACCTAAAGAGTAATTCAAGTTTTAGTAATTATCAAAGGCATAAAAAAATGCCTGCTATCAATAGCAGGCATTTTATCAAATACAGTTTAGCTGTTAAGTATAATTAAAACTCAATACTTGCACTTAACTGCACACGACGTGGATTAATTAAGCTTCGTGCTTCACCAAATGTTTCATTTGATACATACGGGTCCATATTATAACCAGTCTGGTTATCAAAGATATTGAATATGTCCGCTTGGAATTTCACTGTAAAAGTTTCTGAAACATTCCAATCTTGGGTATAGTTCAAATCTACTTGCCAATGGCTTGGTTCACGTCGAGAACCCGCTTCTTCTGCGTAACGTATAGTTGAGCTTGAGTAGCCATATAAAGAGCCATCCCAAGACTCCCATGCGCTACCTGATTGATACAAGGCATAGAAACCAACTTGTGCTTCCCAATCAAGGGTATAGTAACCAAACATTTTAAAGATATGAGGTTTATCACTTGATAAATCACCATCTTTACCATCCCATAATTGACGACCAATACCATCAGCTAAATTAGATGAGCCAATAAATAAGTTACCATCATTATTACCGCTTACATTATCAGCATCAAAGTTACCGTAATAATGACTGTAAACATATGAAGCATTTAAATAACTACGCTCACCTTGCCACTCGGCTTCAACACTTAATTCCCAATATTTAGTGTAAGAATCATCAAGCTCTGCAATAACATAAGATGAACCGCCTACTTCAGCCCGATAATCATCTAATTCAGGGATATATAATCCCTTCGCGGCAATATGCTCTGGCACACCACCAAATGGACCATCATATTCATAACCACGAGAGCCATTCCAAGTATCTTCCCAGAAATGTGATCCTTCACGATAGCGCATATGACCACGCAAATTTAACTGGCTGGTTACTAATTTTGAAGTACCTATGGTGATTTCATCGATACGGCGCGGTTTAATGCCTTCTTGAAAGAACTTACCAGATGAACCACTCGCTGGATCATTACTTAAATAATCACCATTTTCATCGAAAAATACTTTCAACGTTTTTTGCGTGTTTCGTGCCCAAGATGCTGCACGAGCTAGCGAGCTTGCTTCAGGGTTATAACTAGCATAATTAGCAAAGATAGTGGCATCTGGTTGGTATTCCCAAATAACACCTAAACGAGGCTGAATCATGTCTGCAAAATCCGTTTTATGCATTTCATATTCGTTACCTGGGGCAAGTTCGTAACCAGAAACATTGCTTGAATTCTTTTTCAAGCCTTGACCATATAAAGTGTCTTGACTGACTACAACACCAATATTAAAGGTGAAATTATCCCATTCAATAGTATCGTTAATTTCAAAGTTAATAGCTTCACTACGTGAGGTGATAGTATCAACAACACTACCTGAATCATCGACAAAGCTCATTTGCTGTGTGGTTGATTGATAATAAACCGTTTCAGTACCAGTATAATCATCAGGCACTGTACCACCAATGTAAGAGATGCTACCCCAACCATTAGAAAAACGGCTTAACTCTTCTTTTCCTTCCTTCCACTGCACACCAAAATGTAGAGTATGATAAGCATCACCCCATTCAAGTTCATGATCGATAGCAAACTCTATTGTGTCTCGATAGAAATCTTGATTATTAATAGTCGAGCCACCTCCAACACTACCACCGCCGTGCATTAAGCCATCATCACCTACATAACCATATTGGTTAATTAAGGCTTGCGCAGCTACGGTATCATACGCAGGATCTTCGCTAGTTGCATTCGGGACATTAAATAGTCCAAGTGAATCTAGGTTTGCTAAGTCTAATGAATCTCCAAAAGCAGGAACGACATTAGGAAACAAAGTATCTGGACCACTTTTATTTTTATTTTCAAAAGTATTATAGGTAAAGCTAATGGTGGTGTAATCACTGATTAAATATGAGGTATCAAACGTAAAAATATCTTGAGTCGCATCAGAGCCAGTTGAGGTACTGTCAGCACCAAAAGCATCCACAGAGTCACCACGAACTTCATGATCAGAGGTTCGGTAACTTAAATTAATGAGTAAGTCATCAATAGGGGCATAAGTTAACTTACCAAATAATTCATCACGCACATCACTATAATCTTTCGCTGGCCCATACGCAGTTACTTTATCTGAGCGGGTAACTTCAGGGCGGTAATACGAACCATAAAAGAAGAGTTCATCTGCAATGATAGGGCCACTAACACTAGCGGTTAACCATGATTTGTCTGTGTCATAAGTTTCACCTGTGTCGTCATCCTTATCCGCATAAAGTGACTCTGGTTGCGCTTTATATTCAATTTTGCCATGAAATTCATTAGTACCTGATTTTGATACCGTATTCATAGAGAAACCACCGGAGCGGTTAAATCCTACAGCTTTTGCGCCACCTCGGTCCATTGATACCGATTGAATATCGTGAGTAGAAGGCTCTGATGCTAAATTACCAAACATAGGTAACGATACATCAACGCCATCAAAGCCATATTTATTATCACGACCCGAACCACCTGCTGATGGTCCTAAGGTACTGTTTTCTGAATATTGAACACCTGGGATCAATTTCATTAAACTACGATAATCTTGTCCAATTGGCACAGCTTCGACAACTTTTGCGCCAATGGAATTGGTCAAAGAGGAGTCACCTTCACGGACAATAGATGAGCCTGTAATAGTGATAATTTCAACGCTATCTTTCGTTATAGCTTGGTTATAACGTGTGGTTTGATCCAGTACTACTTCAACTGTGGACTTAGACACCGAACCATCTTTAGCAGTAAAGGTTAATTCATAAGTACCAGGAATAAGTAATGGTAAGTTATAGCTACCATTTTCATTGGTCGTGGTTGAACGAGGTTTTGGCATCACATTACTGGTAGCAGTAACCAATACTCCCTCTAGTGCCGAGCTTGTTGCTTGTTCGGTCACTTTACCTTTGATTGCGCCGCCTTGTAATGCATTAACAGCTGGTATTGCGGCAAACAAACTCACCCCAACCGCCACCGCTAATAGCGAGTGCTTAAATTTACTTTTGTTATTGTGTGTTTTCATGTTAGAAACTCCGACATATTTTAGTAATGCTTCATGTGTTTTCTTATAGTAAACAGATATTTTTAACTATGACTTTCCAGATAATCGTCTAAAGAATAAAAGCGCCAAAACGAAAACTAAATTAGTAATAAGTTATTCTTCCCTTGGTACAATAGTATAAAAATAAAACTACTATTTAATGAGTCTACCGTAAGTAAAATAAATACTTGCGCAAAATAACCACAATGATGGAGCAAATAAACCATAAATAATTTGCAAATTTTGTGCAAAAAGCTAATTTCAGTAAAAAAGGATTAAACAGGAGCTAAATTGAGAGCAAATTTTCACAACTAATATTTACTAATGATGACCAGTTTGTGTCTTCGCCAGTAAGCAAGCTCCATCAAGAGAGCTTCCTTTAGCAGGAATAATTAATTGTTTACTGCTAGTTGATAAGTGTTGTCGAGTAAATTCAGCAAGCCCACCAACAACAACAACAGGTAAGTCACTGTTTCCCCTTGTATCTGCGATCAACGCTTCTACATGAGCCATATGTTTGGTAATAATGTCTTTAGCAACAGTACAGTCATACTGGTGCTGAACTACTAGGGGGGGGAATTTAGCAAAATCTATAGGCTTTGCAGTAGCAAGCCAAACGGAAATATCTTGTCGAGTAACAGAGTTTTTCTTAGTAAATAAATGCTGCGCAATTGATTGGCATAGCGGGCTTTTCAGCTCGCCAAAATGATGAAGTTCAGCCACTAAAGCCTTTATTGCATGATAACCTAATTTTGCACCGCCACCTTCATCACCAATCAAAAATCCCCAGCCCCCGACTAACGTCGTTTTTAATTCGCCAGCATCGTTCTTCTGCAATCGCATACCGACAGAGCCAGTACCTAAAGCAATAACCGCAACTTCAGCACCGTCATTTGCACCGTATGCCGAGGTTTTAGCATCATTAAAGATATTCAGCATAGCAAAATACTGGTTAAACTCTTCGTGTAATTGAGCCACTTTATCTTGATTACATGCACCAGCTAAACCGAACACTGTCGAAACTTCACTTGCTTGACATTCAGCTTGATTGACTAAATCCTCTGCTAACGATTTTATTACTTTTACTGCACCCGCAAAATCGTTTGTTAACGAAGATGGTCCTGCAACTGCATGCCATGACTGTTGAGTGGCGAGGTGTTCTAATCGAGCAATAGTTTTACTGCCACCACCGTCAATTCCAAGTACATACTCAATCTTGTTTTGTTTTTTCAATGACTCCATTAAGCATGAGCCTCAAGTTTATTTTCTGCTTTTTCGTTATTCTCAACTTGCGAGCTACGTGAGCCCATTAAACATACAAGCGTTGAAATAAAGGTGGCGATACAAAGCTTCCAAGTAAATGCTAAATCAAACAGCATACGCTCTGGTAAATATAAACTTTGCACATAAGGTTGAAACAATAAAGTGATAACGAAACCGGTAATTAAGGCAGCGGTTACAGAATTTTCGCTGCCTCGCTTAGTAAACAAGGCAGTGAAATATACGCCGAGCAAACCACTGTATGAAAATAGCATTACACTAAGTGCAAATGCTAATAAAGGGGTGTCTGTATACTGTTGCCAATAGAAACACAGCACCGCCATCGCTGCTAACGCAAACGCGACAATAACCATGCTCACTTTACCTGCAAACACATAATGGCTATCGGCAAGCGCTACACCTTTTTGTAATTTAAACGGTTTATACAGATCTTGCACTAACACTGATGACATTGAGCTAAGGCCTGAATTAAGTGTCGATAATGCCGCGGCGATAATACCAATTGTCACCAAGCCTCTTACTCCTGCAGGAATTTGGTTTAGTACGTAAGACATAAATACCGTGACTTTAGCGCCATCAAAAGACGCCATTGCTGTTGCTGCGCCTTCACCCATAATGTCTGGTCGTTGATAGAAAATGAATAACAACAAACCTATCACTAAAAATAAGAACATCACTGGGATCACCATCACCACTGAAAATAGCATGGCTTTGCTACCTTCAGCCTGTGTTTTACAGGTTAATACTCGTTGAGTCATGTCTTGATCAAGTCCAAATGCAGCAATATTAAGTAATAAGAAACCTGTAATAGCAGACCAAAAACCAAACATGCCGGCACTGCTAAAATCAAAATCAAAATTTAACAAGGTTAGTTTTGATGACTGAGTAAAACCTGCAGCTATGACAGAAGGCTCTTGTAAGGTGGCAACAATAGTTGAAAAGTCCGCAGGAATTGCAATGTAAAGGAAATAGATAACAAATAAGGCTGCACTCACGTACACAACCGCTTGAATAACATCACTGTAAATAACAGAACGAACACCACCAAAAACCGAAAATAATAACCCGACTAACGTAATGATGATGGTTGCATAGATAATACTGACGGCAGCGATATCACCAAATAAGATCATCGCGACGGCAATTGCCGCCATATATAGCCTAGCACCGCTAGCAAATACACGACCAAATAAGTACATTATGCCGGCATGCTTTTTGGCTCTAGGACCTATCTGTCGTTCAAGCAGCTCATAAACAGTAAAAACTTTATATTGATAAAACTTAGGAATTAAATAAATAGAGACAAATAAGGCCGCGACAAAAGCACCAATATTGGTAGCTAAATAAGAGAGATCTCCACGATATCCCATATCCGGTCCGCCTAAAAAGGTAGCCGCTGATTGAGAAGTGGCTAATACCGAAATAGAAACCATCCACATAGGCATGGCATTACCACCAAGAAAATAATCTTCACTGCTTGTCGATTTTTTCCGATTTACCCACCAGCCAGACAATAAGAGTATTGCGCCATAGGCAATAAATACTAACCAATCTAAACCTGTATACTGCGCACTCATAAATTAGGCCTTACTTAAAAGTATATACTTAACCAGAACAGGAATACATTATTCCACAATAACGATTACTTTGGAATTTAAATTTTCGTAAGTCATAGTTAACCTGAACTCGGTTTAAGAGATTTTTAACTCATTGAAATAAAATAATAAATATTTCAATCAATTTCTAACGTGATAGTTTGACTTAATTCAAGGCAAATTTCGCGTCAATAGCTGGCCTATTGCAAGACAATTTAACGCAGAAGTCAGTAAAAATAGCCGTTAGAGAAACATGTGTTAAGCCGAGCTCAGGTTAGTTATTAAGTTAGCATTCAATTAAACCGTTTATTTTCTCTATACCTAAACCTGGCGCGTTACTCAAAAGAATATCCGATAAAGTAAAATCAACCCCGCCCACAACGGGGTCAAACGTACCTAAAGCAGGACCATCAAGGTCTATTTTAGTAATAATATTCGATTTCGCTGCCGCTAAATGTGCCGCCGCAGCAACAGCTATGCTGCCTTCTAACATACAACCTATCATGCACTCGACGTTGTACACTTGGCAAATATTGGCAATATTAATCGCTTTAGATAATCCGCCGGTTTTCATCAGTTTAATATTTATAATATCAGCAGCATTGGTATGAATTAGCTCAATAACTTCCTTAGGCCCAAAAGCACTTTCATCCGCCATTACCGGCGTTAATATTCGCTCACTAATATAACGCATGCCTGCGATATCATCCGCTTTTACTGGTTGCTCAATTAACTCCAATTCAACCCCTAACGACTCAAGTTTTTGGATAGCAAAAACCGTCTGCTTAGCTGTCCATCCTTGATTCACATCAAGACGAATTTTCGCTTGTCCTTGAACCGCATCATAAATACTGGTCACTCGTTCAATGTCTTGATGGATATTTTTACCAATTTTTATTTTGAGAACATCAAAACCTTGCGCTAAAGCCGTTTTACAATCGCTGACCATTTTATCAATGTCATCAACGCTAATGGTGATATCAGTTTTTAACTGGTTTTGACCTCCGCCTAACAATTTATACAAGGGTGCTTGATAAAGTTTGCCCCACAAATCATAAACGGCAATCTCTACCGCAGCTTTAGCACTATAATTGTTAACCATAGTAGACTGAATTGCGCTGGTAATATCAGCGATGTCTTCAATATATCGCCCTATTAACATAGGTTTTAGCACAGTGTCGATAGCCGAGATGATTGAACCATGGGTATCACCAGTAATAACAGGTGTTGCGGGGGCTGATCCATAGCCTATATCGCCACTATCAGTTTCAATAATCACCACGACATCTTCAATATTATCGACACTACGAATTGCCGTTTTAAATGGTGTAACTAACGGCACAATCAATTTCGCAAAGCGAATATTGGTAATTTTCATCATAATTATTTCACTCTAATACGTTTAATGTTGGTGATACTTTTCACGTAACCTTTCATCGGTAACAAGCTTGTTACCGAAACGCCGTTTAAGGTACCTCGGTAGGTTTTACCTTGTGCGTCAAGGTAACTTAAACCTTTAACATCATGAATAACAAATGGTTTTGAATTGTCTTCACCTAAGTACATCATGACATGACCAGGAATATAGATAAGATCACCTACTTGTAAATTCTCAATCACCTCTAATTTACTTACGGTGGAAGAGTCTTTATTAAAGAAATGATTAATGCCATAAGTACTCTTGGCTTGTTGTCCTGAATTTCTTGGCATAATTAAACCGAAGCTTTTATAGATTTCACCAATAAAGCCAGTGCAGTCACGGCCATTATAATCGTGCCCCCAACCGTAACGCTCTCCTAAAAACTTAAATGACTGGATGATTAAATTTTCTTTGGTAAATGGTAAGTAACCTACGCTAACATCCTGTCCTCTAGGGATCGGCGCAAGTTTTAGTGCCAGTTTACCCTGCTCAGTTCGCACCGGTAGCCGAACTACATAATTGGCAAAAGGGTTTTGTCCGTACAAATTATCGCCAACATCACTACGTTTGGCTAAAGGTAAACGGATCCCCATATCAAGCTGAAGATTGGAAATGTCTTCATGGTTAGGAACATGGTTGGTGAATATTTTACTGCCGGTGACAACAATAAAATTTTCACTGTTGAGGAAATCAGCTATATCAGCTTTACTGCCAATAGCCACATCAGCTTGCTGTACCCAAGCAAGGTAATTATAGGCTTGCACTAAATACCATTGTTTATCTTTGCTGGTATGTAAAACAGCGACGGCATCACCCGGAAATAATGCACTTTCTTGAAACCTATCGAGATCGCGATCTTTTCCTTGTTTAAATATTCTGTCTTTGGTTGGAAATGTTCTCAGTGAAGTACGTTTAACCACTAAACCATATTGAACGATATTTTTAACCTGTATAGCGCCTTGATCTGTAGCCTGAATATAGCTCTGATAATCCTGCTGAGTTACGGCTCTGCCATCGGTATAATATCGAGGATGTTTTGATGGTTTACTTATCTCATTGATTTTATTAACGAGTTGCTCTTTAGATAACTCTCCCTGTACTGACAAGGGTAAAGTAATGTACGGGCTTTTTTGGACTAATTGTTGATTAAAGGCGTTAATATCTTGCTGCGACATTAACAAGCTTTCATCTTTTGGTAATTTATTTAACCAATAATTAGGCGATAAATGCATTTCACGAATATCAATCACATCGGTTTGATAGTCTGCTGCTTGAGTGAAGCTTTGTATCAACAACAATACCGAAAATAAACAAAGTCTTTGGGCTGTTAATAAAGAAAATATTTTCATCGTGTTCAACTTATTAGTTAATTTACAAAAGGATAATACCAATTTCATTAAGTTTCTTTCATATAGAATGACTATATGAAAAGAAAACCTATTTGTTCTCAAACCCCTAGCAAGCTCTGAGTGGAAACTAACTTAATGGAGTTGGTATAATATTTTACCCACCAATAAACCACCGCCTGTTCCAAGAATATAACCAAGCAGTGCCATTAATACACCAACGGGAATCAATGCCTTAGAGTATGCCGCCGCTAGAATGGGAGCCGAAGCTACACCACCAATATTGGCAAGTGAGGCGATCCCACAAGTAAAAAGATCAAACTTAAATAGTTTTGCTGCCAGTAACATCAACACTCCGTGAATAAGTAATATCACTAACCCCATAATAATATACATTGGTGCCTGAGTAAGCTCAGCAAAGTTAGCTCGAGAAGCAATTAACGCTACTATAAAATACAGCATAATAGTCGATATTTCATTGGCGCCATATAACTTACTTAAAGGTGTCATGGCGCAGACCACACCCAGCATGGTTACCATTAATACTGTCCACGTGGTGACAGTGAAAAAGGTTGTGCTAGGTAACATACCTGCTAGATGCTGTGAAATTGCTGAGATAAAGAGAGCTAAACCAAGTAATAATAATAACGAAGCACTTTGATCTTTATGAGCATTTACTTGTTTACCTGCTAGCTTTTTGCTCACTTCATTAAGCTTATCAGAGTTTGTACCAACCCAATCATCAAAGCGTTTAGAGTAAGGTACTAATGATAATAACAACATCACCCAAATCGCGTAATCGATAGAGTCAATGAGTAAGGTGTACCCCATGGAACTATCAGGAACATCCAAGGCTAATTGAATGGCAGCCATATTTCCCGTGCCTCCCATCCAGCTGCCACTTAATGCCGCAAAGGTTTTCCAGCTACCCACTTCTAACATAGGGAGAAATAGCGCGTAAGCGATGATGAAAGCAATCGCTATAGTGAAAGATGCGGTAAGAAATGCAAAAATAATTTTAGCGCCTAGCTTTTTTATTTGTCTCAAATCAGCGTTTAACAACATTAAAAATATCATCGCTGGCAAAAGGCTCGTTTTCACGCCTTGATAAGCAGCATTTATTTCTGCCGTTTTTTGCCATAAGCCTATAGTGGACATGAGCATTACTAAGAAATATAAAATAACGATAGCCGGTAACAGGCTAAATATTTTTAATTGGCTTTTTGACTCGAAAAATTTCAAAATACCGGCACTCATTAAGAGTATGGCTAGATAGGGAAATGCATGAGTGATCATAATAAGCTCAACTTAAAATATTATTCACTTGTGTTGTGCGTGTCTAATAACAGTCATACCAAAAAATACTGCTCCCCCTCAAAAAAAAAGTGGTTGATAAATACAACATAATCAACCACAGAAGGAAGTCTTTCGTAAACAAAATAGCTACAAAGAAATAGGAAGTGTGCCTAATGCTTTATGGTTCGCTAATAACACCTTTGCCAAGGCTGATAGACTTGGAGATATAGGTAAATTGCTCTTAGAATCAATATAAGTTTGACCATCAAAGCTAGCCAATATCCAATCACTAAACGGGCGATAAACTGATATTTTTGTAGGAAGCTTTAACGGGATAAACACAGTAACCTTACCCTGCTGTTTGGCATACTTAAGAATTGTTAAGGCATGATTTTTTTTATCTAATAGTCCAAGGCTTAGTGTTTGATTATGGGAGATATCTTCAGCTCCGCCCAATTCCACTGCCGACTTTTGACTATCATAGCCAACAATAACAACATCACTTTTGTTAATAGCATTAAGCAGATTTTTCTCATCATATTCTGCTAGGTTAGTTTGGCTTATATGGCCTGTTAAAGAGTCAGTTGATAAATAATTCGCCATAGCCGAAGACTGCTCAAGGGTAGGAAAAACCAAGTGTATTTTACTGTCTTTCATGGCGAATGACGTCAAACTATTCGCTTTCTTAATCTCGACAATAGCACTCTCTGCTAGTGCCTTTTCAAGGCTTCTATGCTGCTCATTCCCTAGTACTTCTTCAGCTTTTATTATTTTAATTGCTAACTCATCATCATTAACAACATGGCTTATAAATACCTGTTTTCCTTTTATAATACGTTCAACAGAGCGTGAAATTTCTTCGAGCATATTACTATCTTCTTTTACTCGCGCTGCTAAATAGTTAATAAAAGTTTTAAAGCGTTCAATATCTCCCTTTGTTCTAATTTTTATTGGCATCATAGCGATATCAGCACCAGCATCAAATGTCGCCAAAACCGCTTCCGTAGGAGTAAAAAAGTGACTAACACCTGCCATATCCAATGCGTCAGTAATAATTAACCCTTGATAGCCCATTTCATCTCTTAACAAGTCCGTTAGGATCTTTTTAGATAAAGTGGCGGGCTTAATCATTGATTCACCATGCATATTTACTATTTCAGTACTATCTAAAGAGGGATATTGAATATGCGCCGTCATGATCATATTAACTTGAGCGTTATTTATTGCTTTTTGAAAGGGGTATAAATCCACCTTTTTAGCAAGTGCTAAGTCATGCATCACTTTAGGCAACCCCGTATGACTGTCCGTGTTGGTATCACCATGGCCAGGAAAATGTTTAAGCGTTGCCATAACACCAGTTGACTCTATCCCTTCTAGCATTGCGATACCTAAATCAGCAACCATGCTTGGATCCTCACCAAAAGAGCGGACATTAATGACAGGATTATCCAGATTTACATTTACATCAACATCAGGGCCATGCTCAACATTAATGCCTAAAGCTTTTAACTCACTGCCCAGAACCTTGCCAACGTTATAAGCAAACTTATTACCGTGTTGCCCATATGTAGCACCAATAGACATGTTGCCGGTGAATGAAGTACCTATATCACGGGGTATACGAACGACTCGTCCACCTTCTTGATCGGTAGATATAAACAATGGTTGTGCAACGTCTGATTTCAACGCAGCATTTTGCAAATCGCGCGTTAACTTTACGGTTTGAGAAATGCTATCAATATTTTCCGCAAAGAGGATCACGCCGCCAAGTGAGGAATCAGTGATTAATTGCGCCAGTTCTATAGGTAATTCAGTCATTGGCGTTTTACACTGATAACCTTCTTGAGCAGCCTCATGTGGTGTTGCTGATGGGCAATAGTAGCGAAAATCCAGCATGATTTTTTGCGCTAAACTTTCCTCAAGTTTCAGCGACTTATTACCAAATAGATTAGGCTGACAACCTTGTAAGTACATAGCACCGATGAGAATACTGAGTATGTAGGTAAAGAAGGTTCTTTTTTTAAAAATAAAATAACGGTTAAACATATATATAATTTTTCACAAATAAAACTAAATTGATTAGATCAAAGAGCCTGCAAACAAAAGAGAATACAAAAGAGAAGATGTATCTATCGCCACAGAAAAAATGTCACTTTAATGCTGCATACTCTAGGGAGGTAATTTGCCTACAGAAGTACAAAAAAACACATTTACCCCGTCTTTTTTTTGCAAATTTTGCGCAATTAATCCCATTTATGAAAAAGGTCTTGTGTTTTGCTAACAAAATAACGATATTCAGTTAGGGCATATTGATCTTTCGGGATAGCTTTTGCAGTAAATTGTTGGGAAGTTATACAAGGCAGAGCTTTTGTAGTGTGGTTATTTCACATAAAAAAGCGATAACGCGGTAAAACTGACTAACAAATGCTGTCCGAAGGATTCGGCTAAAAGCGCTTTTTTCATTGTTGAGCAGTGTTTGCGTAGAATAACTAGGCTACACACTACTCGCCGCGAATAAAACACTTTTAGCTCGAACAAAATTTAACACGAAAGTTCAACAGGCCCTTATCACTTAAAGCGTCATAAAGAAGGTTAGCTAAGTATGAATAGTAAAATTTTGATTGTTGATGATGATCCTCATATTAGAGAAGTTATTTCATTTAGCTTAACCCGCGCTAATTTCGACATTATTGAAGCGGAAGATGGTAAACAAGCATTAGCAAAGTTTAAAGCTGAGCAGCCAGATCTCATCATACTCGATATTGGTATGCCGGAATTGGAAGGCACGGATGTTTGCAGGATAATACGTCAAGAGTCGCAAGTTCCTTTAGTGTTTTTATCTGCTAGAGATGAAGAAATAGATAAGATCATTGGCTTAGAGCTTGGCGCTGATGATTACATTACCAAACCTTTTAGTGCCCGTGAATTGGTGGCCCGAATAAAAACAATTATAAGACGTAGCAATATTAGCCAACAAGAAGAAGTTTGCAGTGAAATAAACCACGGATTTTTGTTTATAAATACCGATACTAGGGATGTACTTTGGAACCAAAATAAACTTGAGTTAACAGCAACTGAGTTTCAAATGCTATTTACAATGGCAAAACGGCCTAGCCATGTTTTTAGTCGTGAATTATTAATGGACGGCAGTTATTCTCATAATGTTGCCGTAAGCGACCGTACTATTGATAGTCATTTACGACGTATTCGAAACAAGTTTAAAGAAGTTGGCGGTGCCCCAATTGATACCGTTCATGGTGTAGGCTATCGAGTGAATATTTGTGATCAGTTAATTAATGTTTAACCGCATCAATCAATTAGCTAAGTTTATCACGTATAAATATTACCTAACCTGAATTCAGGTTACCTAGACTGCTCTTCGATTGTGAAAATAATAAAATGAAAATACGGTTACGATTAAGTCATGTTTTTATCCTGATAAATTCAGTTATATTATCCTTGCCTGTTGCGGGCATAGCGTTAATGAAGCTATATGACAACACGCTCATTCATCAAACGGAAAATGCTTTAATTACCCAAGCGGTAATGCTTGCCAGTATTTATACCAAACAATTAAAAGATCAGCACCCGAATTTATCAATAGAAGAATACGGTAAACCATTACCTGAAAAACTCTGGCCTAAAGATGATCCTATCCTCGGTAAATGGCGTCCCGTGCCACCAACACTCGATTTAAATAGTAGCCCCATCTACCCGATAGAAAACAATCCTCAGGACACCGACATTACAGTAGATCCTATCGCCTTAAGCATAGGAAAAGGATTTGATGAATTACTCAAAGAGGTGCAATTAACTACCCTGTCAGGTATGCGCATTGTTGATATTAACGGAATTATTGTTTCCTCTACTAGCTGGGTAAAAGAAAAGTCGATACTTGATAGAATAGAAGTTCAGCAAGCATTAAAAGGTGAGGTAAGTAGAGTAATTAGGCAATGGGCGAAGCCAACAGACGATAGGTTTTTCTCGCCTATCAGTAGAACATCAGACATTCGCATTCATGTCGCTTACCCTATTGTTATCGAGCACCGTATCATAGGTGCAATTCATTTAATACGGACTCCCGCTAGTGTATTTCAACATATTTATCAAAATATGGATCTATTTATCTTCTATGGCTCCTTTCTTATTATTCTTATTTTAGCAATATCATTTTTTACTGCTTATGCTATTACTCGACCGATAAAAGCATTAGTAGCGCAGGCTAAAAAAGCTATTCATGGGGATGAGAAATCGCTAACAGTACTTAAGCATCCAGTAACGTCTGAATTTGAACTACTGTCAGAAACTCTGGTAAGAATGTCAAATAAGCAAATTCAAAGAGCTGAACAAATTAAGAACTTTGCTTCCTATGTTTCTCATGAATTTAAAACTCCGATTACTGCGATAAAAGGCGCAGTAGAAATTTTGCAAGATCATATCCATGATCTATCCGAAGAAGAACAAATAAAGTTTTTGAACAACATTGATGCTAACAGTAATCGTATGCAGTTATTAATGCGGCAGTTAACTGAGCTGGCTAAAGCTGATATTCAAAAAATTCCTAAAGCCCCTTGTGACTTATCAAAAGTTATCGAAGAACAGTCGAAACTCTTCCAAGACTCGTTGACTGAAATACATTTCAATAAGCCCACAGCGGCTTTCATGGTATATATGAATAAAGAATTACTCACGAGTATTGTCAGTAATTTATTCAAAAATGTCATTCAACACGGAGGCGACATAGTCACGATTGAATTAATTAGAAAAAGACAGTTTATTCATTTACTCTTTAGCGACAATGGTAAAGGGATCACTGAGCAAAATGCTAAACGCATATTTGAACCTTTTTTTACTACCGCGAAACAGCATGGTGGAACAGGGTTAGGCTTAGCGATCATCAGCACATTGCTTTCAGCCCATAAAGGGGAAATCAGTATAATAAAGTCAAATCGCAGCAAAAAATCTAAAATAAAGGGTTGTCAGTTTAAATTAAGCTTTCCTATATAAGTTTCAATTTAATGGTGCAAAATAATAATTTCTGTAAGATCAACTGACCTGAATACGAACAAGCTAACATAATTACACTCACGAAATAGGTAATGGTATGAAGAACACGAACAAGATACGCTGGGGAATATTAAGTACCGCTAAAATTGCCCGTGAACAGATGATCCCGGCAATTCACGCATCAAGTACATCTGAGGTTGCAGCTTGTGCCTCTCGAAATCAAGAGCAAGCAGATAGCTTTGCTAAATTAACCAATATTCCAGTTGCCTACGCAAGTTACCAAGCCTTGTTAGAGGATGACAGTATTGACGTTATTTATAACCCTTTGCCAAATCATTTACATGTACCATGGACATTGAAAGCTATCGCAGCAGGTAAACATGTTTTATGTGAAAAACCCATTGGTCTTGATGTCGCGGAAGTTGAAACATTAATTAAAGCGTCGAGTGCTCAACCAGACTTAAAGGTGATGGAAGCTTTTATGTATCGTTTCCATCCTCAATGGCAAAGTGTAAAACAGCAAATTGCAGACGGTAGAATAGGTAAAATAAACAGTATAGATGCAGTGTTTACTTACCATAATGTCGATGCTAATAATGTTCGTAACCAAGCAGGGATAGGCGGCGGTGGTTTAATGGATATTGGCTGTTACTGTATATCTGTGGCTCGATACTTATTAGATAAAGAGCCAACAAGCGTAATTGCTACACTTACTTTTGATGAGAAATTTCAAACGGATAAACATGCTAATGCAATACTTGATTTTGGTGATGTTCGTACTTCATTTTATTGTTCAACCCAAAGTGAGCCAAAACAAAGTGTTTATGTCAGTGGCGAAAAAGGCAGTTTAACCATTGAGATCCCTTTTAATCCGCCCAAAAATGAGGAAACAAAACTTATATGGCAAGCAGGTAAGGTTTCAAATACGCAAGTAATTGATGCCTGTGATCATTATGTTGAGCAAGTCGATGTATTAGCCAGAGCCATCACACAACAAAAAGTAACGCCAACTCCACTAAGCGATGCACTCGCTAACATGAAAGTTATTGACGCTATTTTTGCCAGTCATCAATCACAAACTTGGGTCAATATAAAATAAAAGATAAATATAACGCCTTAACTTAAATAGCTGAAAAAATTTCCTGAGAAGACTTAGGTTAATTTTCATACCATAAGTCTGTATTTTTTAAAAACTCTTTTTCATTAAAGTAAGGGTTATCAATCTTTATGATACGTCGGCTCTTTAAATTGGCTTGATTTATCTCTTTCGCATAGTATTTAAAGAGAATTTTTTTCATCTCCCCTGTGGAGACTAATTTACGTAACCCTGCTTCAACCCTTTCAGCAAGTCGAGGCTCACTGGGTGAAACATAAACATAAGTTGCCATAGGTAAATACAGCGCTAAGGTCGGTTCGATAACAACATCCGTTAACTTATCTTTTCTACTCTCGTATTCATCATAAATTTCATAGATAGCTCGTGGAATGTAATTAAACCTATGTTTATTTAACATTAAAAACAGGCCTTCAAAGTTATGGCCAATAATGACATCTACAGCAAGTTTTTTGTACACCTCTGCGGTTACCCAGCCACTCTGTAAGCCAGCAGTAAGTTTAGTAAGGTCATCAAAATCTTTAACTTCTTTAAACTTAGGTAAGTCTGCTTTATTAACGAGTAATAAACGATAGCTTAGTAGTCCTTGCCTAATTGGCACCTTAATGGCAATGGTATTTTTTTCCCATAATTCACTACTTGGTGCGATAAAGATGTTGATCAGATCACCGCTTTTCATCGACGAAAATGCTCGACTTGTGGTCATATCGACATTCACTTCTTCTAAAGTAAATGGACCATATTCCGATTCAGTCACTTGCAATGCTCTAAGTATCACTTCATCTTTATGCATAACACGTTTATCAAAACCTAAAATTGGTTTTAACACCTTAACCTTATCAGCCGCATGTATTGATTTTGATATGCTAAAGGCAAGCAATAGTATGACTGACAATTTGAGTACAATACGGTTAAACATAAAATACGACCTATGAGCAAACTTATGCTCTAGTTATAGTTATAGTTTGTTTCACAATACATAAAGCTAACTATACATAATATAACCAGTCTCAGCCATTTTATGAAACCTACAACGACTGCCTCCATTGAGTAACCGTAAACTTAAGTTTAAGTTTAAGTTTAAGTTTAAGTTTAAGTTTAAGTTTAAGTTTATTACTGTGAATGATATCCACAGAGCCTGTTTTTTTAATTAGTCTATAAATCCTAAGCTTAGCCAAATATGTATCGTGACAGTTACTCATAGGCCACTATGACTTAAAACCATGAACGTTGATGAAAGACTAAAACTAAGCTATAGCTTAATTATGTAGTGGTTGTTGGATACAATGAAATGTCTAAAAAGCTTTGGTTCACAGTAATATTATTATTGGTATTGAACCAAGGAGCATGGGCGAATCAGAAAATAGTTAACATTAACGATATAAACTGGCCACCTTACTTTTTCATCGATAATCAAACAAAACAATACACGCTTGGCATAGGTAAAGAAATACTAAATCACTGTATTAAACAGGCAGGATATGAGGTTAATTATATTCGCTTGCCAATAAAAAGAACCCATCATTATATGAAGCAAGGAATACTCGACATCACAGTGTATTCCTATAATAAAAGTCGAGAAGACTTTTTACTCTATAGTAAAGAGCCTATTTTTAGTTCGGAATACGGTTTTTTAGTACGCGCTGATAGCAATATTGAGATAAATACTATAGATGATGTTAGGCCTTACCAAATAGGCCACTTAGCGGGTTTAACTTATTCACCTGAATACTTAGAAATTGTGAATGAGAAAATAGCTAAAAAAGAAGTTACCATAAGCCATTCTTTAGAAGCCATGTTTCACCAGTTATTAGCGCCAAACCCTCGCTTTAATATCATGGCGGATTCTAAAGCAACATTTCATTGGTTCGCACAAAAAACTGGCGTTACAGAACAGGTAAAAGTATTAGATTTCACCATGAAAAATAAAGATTATTTTATTACTATTTCAAAACGTTCAAAAAATATTGCCAATGGTAAAGCTTTCCTTATTGAAACAGATAACTGCCTAAAAAATTTAAAAAAAGATGGTGGTTACCAAGCTATTTTAAACAGATATCAAGGATAATTTAGCGATCTATATACATTTCATCGGTTATGTTAAAACATTTAATGAAGTGAGTTTTTTTCTTATCTCTTGGTATCGTTGCTGCTCACAAGATGCAAAACCCGCTAATTGCCTCACTTTATTACGTCCAAATAAGGGCACTGTCATACCAGCAAAAAATCGGCAATAACTTTCCAGTGAAAGTGGCTGAGATATTTTATTTGCTAAATGCTCCTTAAGTCCCCGAGCATATTTTTGTAAAACATCATCTGTTGGCCAGTCGCTATGCTGAGAATAGTTAAGTTTGGCAATTTGACCTCGACATGCACTGCAATGACCACAACTATCAAACGTCATAGCATCATCAAAGTAACGAGCTAGATTAGTACTTAAACAAGTCTCAAGCTGAAAAAAACGTACTAATGCCCCAATACGCTTAATTTCTTTTTCTTCTTTATCGACAAAATAATTATATAAATGATGAGCTAAAGAAGGGTCATTAAGCTCATTGGTATTTACTTGAAAAACCTCCGTCATTTTCGAGGTTTCTACAATAATCATTTTCTGCTCTTGTAAGTAGTCAAGCGCGGCGATAACTCGATTTCGATCAACAGAAGGATCTTGCAATAAGTCATCAAAATGCAAACTCCCCCACACTTTCTTAAAAGCCGTGGCTTGGAAAATTGTTGATAAAAATTCTTGTCTTTGGGGATCAAAATTAGCCAGTATTTTCTCGATAGGCTTTAGCAACTTAATTTTAAAATCGGCAAAATAAGTATGCTTGGGCTCGATAACACCATAAAGCTCTAATTGAACTAACAAAGTTTTCAGGGGTAGTTGTTTGATATTACAAGCGTTAGAAAGCTGCAATACTTGCAATTCCCATTTGCCGAAACTAGTTTCTGTTTTGATATTCTCAATAACATATTCAATACCACTAAGCTCAGGAGTATCACCATAAACAAAATTTTCAACGGTATTTAAGCCATCTAAATTTGCCAAAGTAATGCAATGAGAAAGTTGTCCGTCTCGCCCTGCTCTGCCAATTTCTTGCGAATAATTTTCAATAGATTTAGGTAAGTCATAATGGAATACAAAGCGAATATCACTTTTATCTATCCCCATACCAAAAGCAATAGTGGCGACAATAACTTGGGTACTCCCCGCCATAAAATCACTTTGAATTTGGTTACGTTTATCACTTTCAAAACCTGCATGATAGGCACTGGCATTTATACCTGCTTGTTGTAAATACGCAGCAACTTGCTCAGCGCTGTGCTGCAAAGTTACATAAACAATACCCGCACCATTTAAACCATTAATATTATCAAGCAAATAACGGTTCTTATTGGCACTACTGACTGGCAAAACCGATAAGTCCAGGTTGCTGCGATAAAACCCCGTTTGTACAATATGTGGCTCATTTATGGCGAACTTCTGCGCCATATCAAGCTTAACTTTTTTGGTGGCGGTAGCCGTTAATAATAAAGTCAGCGGTATATTTAATGCCTGACGGTAACTGGGTAGCTTTAAATAATCAGGTCTAAAATTATGTCCCCACTCGGAAATACAATGGGCCTCATCGACCACTAACATAGAGACAGGAATAGATTGAATAAACTGACGAAAGCGCTCATTTTTAAAACGCTCTACTGACACCATCAGTATTTTAATGTCGCCGTTTCGCACACCCGACATCACTGCTTGTGCTTCGTTGCCTTTTAGCGTGGAATCGATACTTGCTGCGGAAATTCCTTTTTCAGCTAAAAACTCTAACTGATCTTTTATCAATGCCAATAAGGGCGATACCACCAATGTTAAATGCGGTAAATGTAGCGCGGTTAACTGATAACACAGCGATTTACCTGAGCCTGTAGGGAAAATAGACAGTGTGGAATTACCTGCCAACAGCTGACTAATGGTTTGCTCTTGCCCATCCCTGAAGCCATCAAAGCCAAAAGTAGCTTGCAGTGAGCCTTGGATGGTTGAATCGTTATGCATAAAAGCTTTACTCTATTACTTACTCGATTACAGGGCATGATTGAATAGCATTTACTTGGCCATTCCCTGCTGTTTGATAGCACTCATCAAGTAATGAACAATAACAAATACTGATGTCGATATAATCTCTTTCAACGTTGAGTTTTTCCCATAGTGCATGACTACGGCTACCATCATAAAGTTGATAAAACTTGATTTCTTCTTGAGCTGGTAAAATGGTATTTATAACAGAGCTAGTGATATAAGCCCCTTCAGAAAAGTCCATTGTTGCTATTGAAAGGAAGCCTTCGTATTCTGTATTGCAACACGCTTTAAAAATGTGAATTAAACTTTTATAGGGTTTATTTTTATAACTAAAATCCACACTTTTAATAAGCGCAGGGCCAACACCACCATTGGCGATAGTAAACTGAAGAACTTGCTTATTAGTCCCTTCTTCTAAGTTACTCGTTTCATATTGCAGTAAAGGCAATGTCATTGCCTTTACTTGCTTCTCTGCGGCACTTGCTTGTAGATAAGTCGCGTAAAATGAAGCAGCTGAAATCAAAATAGCGCAAACGGCTAAGATAAAATTAAGTTTTTGTGAGGTAAAGCCTCGTTCATTGCTTGATTCTGAAGTTGTGTTTGACACTGGTTTTCCTATTTTTCTTTCAATGTATCATACAATATTGAAGTAACCAGTTTATATTTCTGCAGCAACCACCGAAATTTCCACTAATAAGGCTTCACGAGCCATTTTAGCCGCAACACAAGCTCTCGCCGGCGCATATCCCTCGGGTACCCATGCATCCCATACAGCATTCATGTCAGCAAAGTAACTCATATCTTTAACATAAATTGTCGCTGATAAGATATGCTTTCTGTCACTACCAGCCTGTATTAGTAAAGCATCAACTTTATCCAACATGGTTTGCGTTTGCTCAGTAATATCTTTTGTGGCATCTGCGGCTACTTGTCCACATAAGTAAATTGTACCGTTATGTTTAACGATACGGCTCATACGTTGTTTGGTTTCTAGTCTTTCAATAGTCATTTATAGGACGCTCTTACAAAGTTGAAATGATAAAAATCGGCTAAGTTATCCGATTGATATTAATATTAGCGCGAACAAGTTCCCGCCTACTTGTCAAAATAAAACCCCAAGGTTATACAACATTGGGGTTTTCATTATATCTATACATAATTTAAACTTAGTTTGAAAACGCAGGAATAACATACAAATTCAAGGAGAAAGCACGGAGCCTATGACTATAGGTGAGTACTGACAACGATGAAGTTGAATGTTATAACCAGTTTATAACAAAGTTATTCCCATTCGATAGTCGCGGGTGGTTTACCTGAAATATCGTAAACAACGCGTGAGATACCATCAATTTCATTGATGATGCGGTTAGATACTAACCCTAAGAAATCGTACGGTAAATGTGACCAACGCGCTGTCATAAAGTCGATTGTTTCAACACTACGTAAACTTACTACCCAGTCATACTTACGGGCATCACCCATAACGCCAACAGAGCGAACCGGTAAAAATACTGTAAAGGCTTGGCTAACTTTGTGGTACAAGTCTGCTTTATGTAGCTCTTCAATGAAAATAGCATCAGCGCGACGTAATAAGTCAGCATATTCCTTTTTAACTTCACCAAGGATTCGAACTCCTAAGCCTGGGCCTGGGAACGGATGACGATAAAGCATATCGTAAGGTAAACCTAGCTCTAGGCCAATTTTACGTACTTCATCTTTAAATAGCTCACGTAATGGCTCTACTAAACCAAGCTCCATATCGTCAGGTAAACCACCAACATTGTGATGAGATTTGATCACATGCGCTTTACCTGTGGCAGAGGCTGCTGACTCAATCACATCAGGGTAAATAGTACCCTGCGCTAACCATTTAGCATTTTTAAGTTTCTTTGACTCTTCATCAAATACTTCAACAAAAACATTACCGATAATCTTACGTTTAGCTTCTGGGTCGCTTTCATCGGCTAAACGATCTAAGAAACGATCTTCAGCGTTTACGTGTACAATGTTTAAGCCAAAGTGATCACCAAACATGTCCATAACTTGCTCACCTTCGTTTAAACGAAGTAAGCCATTATCAACAAATACACAGGTAAGTTTATCGCCAATAGCGCGTTGTAATAACATGGCAACTACGGAAGAATCAACACCGCCAGAAAGACCTAGAATAACTTCATCATCGCCTACTTGCGCTTTCATTTTAGCAACAGCATCTTCGATAATTGATGCCGATGTCCAAAGTTTTTCACACTGACAAATATCAACCACAAAGTGCTCTAAAATACGCAAACCTTGCTTAGTATGAGTTACTTCTGGGTGGAATTGTACGCCATAGAATTGCTTGTCTTCATTGGCCATCGCCGCATAGGCACAGCTATCAGTTTTAGCAACAGTAACAAAGCCAGCAGGAATGGCAGACACTTTATCGCCATGACTCATCCAAACGTCTAATAGCGCATTACCATTCGCACCAATGCTATCTTCAATGTTTTTAAACAATGCTGATTGTTCAACAACTTCTACTGCCGCATAACCAAATTCTTTATGGTCGCTACTTTCAACGCCACCACCAAGCTGTTCAGCCATTGTTTGCATGCCGTAACAAATACCTAATACAGGAATATTGGCATTGAATACATATTCTGGCGCACGCGGTGAATTGTCTTCGGTAACCGACTCAGGGCCGCCAGCTAGAATAATACCCGTTGGGTTAAATTCCTTAATTTGAGCTTCTGTCACATCCCATGACCAAAGCTCACAGTAAACGCCAATTTCACGAACACGACGAGCAATAAGCTGGGTGTATTGTGAGCCAAAATCTAAAATCAGTATGCGGTGATCATGAATGTCTTTACTCATGTTTGTTTTCCTACTTGTGATTGCTCGTCATGAATAAACTTTATGCTTCATTGTCTTCGTAATGAAACCAACTCATTTATAAATATAAACTCATTAATTTCTTTACTCGACGGCTTTGCCTAAAGCCTATTCATATAGAGCTGTATCTATGTGAGTAACAAGCTGAACATAATTATTAAAATGAATCACAACTCAGCGAGTTTAAAAATTTCGTATATCTAAAACGGCATAAACAAGAATATTTTAGTTCAAAGCTAGTTTACGTCAGAACAAAGAAGAAGCGCGGAGCCTAGTTTACTAGGTGAGCACTTCTGATGCAGTTATTACGTTAAATAGCAAAGAAATAAGATATTCGGCTTAGCCCATACGGTAGTTTGGAGCTTCTTTAGTGATAGTCACGTCATGGACGTGGGATTCACCCATACCTGCTGAAGTAATCTTCATAAACTCAGGCTTAGTACGCATCACTTCAATTGACTCACTACCCGTTAAGCCCATCGATGAGCGTAAACCACCCATTTGCTGGTGGATAATAGCTGCCACAGGACCTTTGTAGGCAACACGACCTTCAATACCTTCAGGAACTAGTTTGTCGGCTTCACCATCTGTTTTTTGGAAATAACGATCACTTGAGCCTTCTTTTTGATCCATCGCACCTAAAGAGCCCATACCTCGGTATGATTTATAGTAGCGACCTTGATAAAGTTCAACTTCACCTGGTGACTCTTCAGTACCTGCTAGCATGCTACCTACCATGACGCAGTGTGCACCCGCAACCAGTGCTTTAGCGATGTCACCTGAAAAACGAATACCACCATCAGCAATAACAGGAACGTCTGTGCCTTTTAAGGCTTCTACCGCATTTGAGATAGCCGTTAATTGTGGTACACCAACGCCAGTAACAATACGTGTAGTACAAATTGAACCTGGGCCAATACCTACTTTAACAGCATCAACACCAACATCTGCTAAGGCTTTCGCACCAGCGCCCGTAGCGACATTACCTGCGACAATTTGTAAATCAGGATATTTATCGCGAGTTTCTTTAACTCGGTCAATAACACCTTGTGAGTGACCATGAGAAGTATCAATTAATAATACGTCAACACCTGCAGCGACTAAGGCATCGATACGCTCATCAGTACCTGCGCCAACACCAACAGCTGCACCAACACGCAAACGACCTAGCTCATCTTTACAAGCATTGGGTTTATTTTCAGCTTTTTGGTAATCTTTTGCTGTGATAAGTCCCATTAACTTAAAAGCATCATCAACCACTAAAATCTTTTCAATACGGTTTTCATGCATCAGGCCAAGGATTTCTTCACGAGCAGCACCTTCTTTAACTGTCACTAAATTTTCTTTAGTGGTCATTAATGCCGACGCTGGCTTAGTTAAATCGGTTTCAAAACGTAAATCACGACCTGTGATAATACCTACTAGATTATTTTCAGCATCAACAACAGGGAAACCAGAGAAACCTAAGTCATCTGCTTTATGCATAATTTGTTCAATAGAGTCTGTAGCACTGACTGTTTTGGGATCAGAAACAATACCACTTTCATATTTCTTTACTTGCTTAACGTTGCTGGCTTGCTCAGCGATAGTCATATTTTTGTGAATAAAACCTAAGCCGCCTTCTTGCGCTAGGGTTATAGCTAAGCGTGCTTCAGTTACTGTATCCATAGATGCAGAGACCATAGGTACATTAAGACTAATTTTTCGGGTTAAACGGGTTTTTAAATCGGCAGTGTGAGGTAGCACCTTAGAATGAGCAGGTACTAATAAAACATCATCAAAAGTTAACGCTTCTTGGGCAATTCGTAACATCGCAATATCACCAGAGTTAAGAGTAGAGTGGACACCAAACACTTACAAAATAAGTAAAACTTGGTATCAAATATTGCGGCAGAATTTTAACCGTTTTCTCTGGTTAGGTAAACATAAATTTACCTAAGAGAGGTAAATTTATGTTAACGATAATGTTACCTATGATTCAATTAACTCATACAAATATATATCTACCCTATATTGAATTAGTAAATATATAATAGGTTAATCGTTTTTTTGATCCTTTTACCAAAAATTTAAATAGTTATGGCAGCACAGCATATATTACAAGTCAGTGAGTTAACTAAAAAAGTACGCTTTATTTTAGAAAGCGAACTCAATACTGTCTGGTTAACAGGTGAGATATCTAATTTTGTTGCTGCGAGCTCTGGCCATTGGTATTTATCACTTAAAGACAGTAGATCACAAGTTCGCTGTGCTATGTTCAAGGGCAATAACCGCCGAGTTAGACTCAAGGCCGGTAATGGACAACAAGTATTAGTAAAGGCCAGAGTCTCTCTCTATGAGCCTAGAGGCGATTTTCAATTAATCATTGAACAAATGGAAGATGCTGGTGAAGGTTTATTACGCCAACAATACGAGCAATTAAAAAATAAGCTTAATGCGCTAGGTGTATTTTCACAAGACCACAAAAAATCTATACCAGAGCATATTCAAACAGTAGGCATAGTTACCTCACCTACCGGCGCTGCCGTAAAAGATATATTGACGGTATTAAAACGCCGAAACCCTAACATCAATGCCATTATTTACCCTGCCTTAGTTCAAGGTGAGTTTGCCTGCAATGATATCTGCCATGCAATCCATCAAGCAAATATTCGAAAAGAATGTGATGTGTTAATTGTTGGCCGTGGTGGTGGCTCTTTAGAAGATCTATGGTCTTTTAATGAAGAGAGTGTAGTTCAGGCCATTTACGACTCTATGATACCCATTATCAGTGCTGTTGGTCATGAGGTCGATACCACGTTAAGTGACTATGTTGCCGATTTACGGGCAGCAACACCTTCTGCTGCTGCAGAACTAGTCTCTAATGATAGTAGTGAATTACTCGATAAAATTAGTGTCTTGCAGCGCCGACTAGTTAACACTATCAAGCAAAAATTATCATTACTTAATCAAGGGCATAGCTATATTCAACACAGGTTAAAACAAGTTCATCCTGAGCAACAATTATTAATACAACAGCAAAAGTCAGATGAATTAAGCCTTCGTCTCACGCAAGTTATGAAGCGTGTAATGCAACAAGCTAAGCAAACACCGAACCAATTACAGCAGCGCCTAAGTCAATTATCTCCCTTAAAAAGCATTAACGATAAACAAACTCATACAAAGCAACTAGAGCAAAGGTTAAACATCGCCTTGCAAAATACTATGCAACATAAGCAAGAGTCATTTGTTCACTTAATTGAGCAATTACAGTTGGTAAGTCCATTAGCAACTATTGCTAGAGGATATAGTGTAAGTCGAGACGTTAATCAAAAGGTCATTAGTTCAGTAACTGAGTTAGCGATAAATGATGAAATGAGCGTGCAAGTATCTGATGGATTAATTCAGGCAAGAATTGAGAACATTATAAAGGAAGATTAACCTTCATTATTTTCTGTACTCACAGTATCCAGTAATAACTGACTTACAGAATTATGACTAGCGTCGTTAAATTTAACACCAAACGATAAACCATCCGTTTGCTGCTTGAGGTTACAAACTGCGCCACTGAGTTTAATATTGCTGCTATTTTGTTTATCTTCTACGACGATTTCAATTTCTTTCTTTTCTGATAGCACTAGTTTTTCGCCGTTAACTATACTCAGCTGACAACCACTGATTGATAAGTTTGTAATAGTGGTGTGCCAATAGTTTTGATCTATTTTGACTTTAGCATGAATATTAGTATCAATTCGAATGGCTGATCGTAAGTTTTGCAGACTAACACTGCGAGGAAAATCTAACACCATAATGCGAGATGGCATTTGTATGGTTTGCTTAATGGTACTTAGAAAGGCAACAACCGCACCTTCATGCCCTTCGATTAACCCACGAACCGTGATGGCTGTACCTTGCTTAATATGTTGTGAAAATTGCCCTAATTTATTCGAATCAGGAAATTGAATTAAGACATATTGTTTAGGCAAAAAACCAATAAAGGTAGTTCTAAATTTTGCTTTTTGGCCCGCAGGAGTCGCAATATCAATAGTGACCGTTGAGCCAGCATGAAACAAACCTAAGTTACGACTAAGGCGAGTAGCTGTGTCAATTTTTATTGGTTTTTCAGCCATAAACAATAAATAAACGAGTTAAGTTCTATAAAGTCACATTAGCCAATGACACGATTAAAAGCAATATATAATACCATTCGCTACAATCAATGCCTTGCCTACAAGCCTTTAAATTTTCACTAAGAGATCACTTTCTTATGCAGGTTACTATAAGTACCTAGTTGCTAAAGTGAGTAGTCACCTCGCAACTAGGAAATGACAATAAACTACTTATTGTCTTTGTTATAACCTTGCGTTGCTCTGGCGATTTTCTTCTGCTCGGTATAGGTTAGCTTCTTCTTACCGGCGAACGGATTAGAGGTTTCTCTAAACTCGATACGAATAGGTGTACCCATGATCTTCAATGATTTTCGGTAGTAATTCATTAAGTAACGTTTGTATGAGCTCGGTAATTTTTTCGCTAAATTACCGTGGATAACTATGATAGGTGGATTGTAACCACCAGCATGAGCATACTTAAGCTTTATACGGCGACCTTGGTGCATAGGAGGTTGATGATCAAATACTGCCATATCGAGTATTTTAGTTACCATAGCCGTAGAAATACGCTTGGTTGCACTAACAAAAGCTTCTTCTACTGATTCATATAAATGACCTACACCCGTGCCATGTAAAGCAGAAATAAAGTGCACTTTCGCAAAATCAATAAAACCTAAGCGTCTATCCAGCTCAGTTTTAATCCTATCTTTAACATGATCATCCAAGCCATCCCATTTATTTACCGCTAATACTAACGAGCGACCAGACTCTAAAATAAAACCAAGTAAGCTTAAATCTTGATCCGTGATCCCCTCACGTGCATCAATAATCAATAAACATACATTTGAATCTTCAATAGCACGCAATGTTTTAATAACGGAAAACTTTTCAACCACGTCAGTGACATTTTTACGGCGGCGGATACCAGCCGTATCAATCAAGGTATAATTACGGCCATTATGCTCCATTGGAATATAAACGCTATCGCGTGTTGTACCTGGCATATCATAAACAACGACACGTTCTTCACCAAGAATACGGTTAGTAAGTGTTGACTTACCTACATTAGGTTTACCGATAATAGCTAACTTAATGGTGTCATTTTCATGTGGTGCTTTTTCTATTTGTTGTTCAAGTTCAGCTTCTGATAATTCAACATCATAATCACCGTCGAATTCTTCATTTTCACCGTCAGCTTTTGGCTGTCCCAGCTCTTCAATGTGAGGAGTTAACGCTAAGGTTAATAATTGCGTAACACCGCGTCCATGAGCTGCAGCAATTTTATGAACTTCTTCGCCTAAACTTAAAGAATAAAATTCAGCGACGGCAGAATCAGCATCAATGCCATCCACTTTATTGGCCACTAAAAATACTTTTTTATTTTGCTTACGTAAATAATCAGCAATACCATAATCAGCAGAAGTTAAGCCATCACGTGCATCAACTAGAAAAAGTACAGCATCAGCTTCTTCAACCGCCATTAATGATTGTTCAGCCATTAAGGTATCAATCCCTTCTTCATCACCTTGAATACCACCGGTATCAATAACAATAAAAGGATGCTCTTCAACTTCCGCCTTACCGTATTGACGATCTCTGGTTAAGCCAGGGTAATCGGCAACTAAAGCATTTCTTGAGCGTGTTAAGCGATTAAATAATGTTGATTTACCAACATTTGGACGGCCAACTAAGGCAACGACAGGAAGCATGAAAACCTCAAAATTCAAATATAGTCTGGTGCTTTTTAATTGAGAAAAAGCACCAGCATAAAAACAAGTAACGGCCCCACATGCAAAAGCATTGGAGCCGTATGTAATTTTAGTCTTTTATTTTAAAAAGACTAGTTAAAAGCGTAAGGTTTAAAGCTCAGCTTTTATAATTTCTGGTGTTAGTATTGCCTGTAAATCACCGTCACGTGATTGGCTATAGATAACATTATCAACCACAGTTGGTGTTGAGTGAATACCACTGCCATCGACATTATGTCGAGCAACGATTTCACCGGTTTCTTGATCTAACCAATGTAAATAACCGTCAAAATCACCTACTACAACATAGTCATCTACTACTGCAGGGCCAGTAACACCACGGTTAGTTAACGCTAGATTACTCCAGCGCTCAATACCATTAACTCTATCGATAGCATAAACATGGCCACGATTATTAGTTAAGAAAATAGTATTTCGGTACACAGCTATTTGACGATATGATGAATATTGACGTTTCCACAATATTCGACCACTTTTTAGTTCAATCGCGGCTAAATTACCGCGTGAAGACACCGCATAAATCTTGTCGCCAAAAGCAACAGGAGAAGAATCTACATCAATAACACGTTCAAGCTCTGTTGACCCTGTTGGCTCACCAACCTCTGTTGACCAACCTTGCTGACCTTTTTCAAGTAAATATACATCGACACTGCCCTTGCCTGTGCCAATAATAACACCACCTGAAGCAATAACTGGGGCACTGATGCCACGTAAAGTTAACGCAGGAACATCTTGATCAACTTCCCAAAGCTCTTCACCATTATCAGCATTAAAGCCTTTCATGACACCCGAAGCTGAATTGACCACGATAATACCCGAGTCAATTGCTGGTGCATTTATCACTTCACCTTTGATATTTGCTTGCCAAGCAAGCTCACCAGTCTCGGCATTTAAAGCAAATATTTTACCGTTTTCACTTCCAATGAAGACTTTATTAAGTCCTGCAACAGGGCCACCAGCTAATAATGCAGATAACCGGCTATCCCAAAAGCTGCGTTTGCCTTCAATATCACTTAAGTCAGCTTTCCAAACTTGTTTGCCTGTTTTCTCATCAAAGGCAATAACATCACCGGCACGGCTAGCACTGTAAACTTTGTCGTAAGCAACAATTGGCTTTAAACGAGAGAAATAATCTTCACTGCCGTCACCAACACTTTTGTCCCACAAAACCTCAGGCTCAAATTTTTCTTCAATGTCTGTCAATTCAGCCACTAAATCAGCAGTATCTTCTTCATCATCTGATGATGAACAGCTCATTAAAATCCCTGAAAGCAGAAATACAGCTAACAGCTTGTGATATTTTTTAAATAAGCCAGCGCCAGTGTTTATATTAGAATAAGCCATTCAATAACCTTACTTAACTACAGGTTCAGCTGGTAAAGTCGTTGGCAAATTTACCACGGTCGCTAAATCATCTAGCTTCATCTGTAATGCAGGACTACTCGCTAAACCGTCTGCAGCAATGGCTGCTTGATAAGCATTACGTGCTAATTCTTTTTTACCTTGTAAAAGGTAAGTATCACCTTTAATTTCTTCAACTGAAGCGGTAAAAGACTCAGGTAATGGTTTTGCTAACGTTGCTAAGGCTTGTTCATACTCAGCTAATTGTATTTGTACACGTGCTAAACGAAGACTTGCAATACCTTTAACACCGTCACTAGGTGCACTGGCAATTGCAGCACTTAGTTGTGTTTTTGCTGCCGCCCAATCATTGTTCGCTGCCGCTTCTTTAGCTAAAGCTAGTGCCGCAAGTGATGCATAGCTTGTTTGCGCATTATCACTGATAAATTTAGCCGCATTGTCATTAAAAGCTGCTTTATCACTTGTCGCACTGTCTACTAAAGCTTGATAACTGTCAGAAATGGCTAATTCATTTTCTAATTTATTATCTTGATATACGTTAAAACCAATAAAGCCTGCAAAACCTAGCACGATACCAGCAATAATAGTGTTACCGTTTTCGGCCCAATAGCCTTTTATTGCTTCAACTTGTTGTTCTTCTGTTTGATAAACTTCCACTTCTTCACCTTCGACTAAAAGTCTTAAATTAATGACGCTAATAAGCTTGAGACTTGCTCAAATGCTACGCTTTGTTGTTCTTGTTGACCACGTAAATATTTAACCATAACTTGTTGCTCAGCAATTTCGTTATCACCTAATATTAACGCGATTTGTGCGCCTGATTTATCAGCACGCTTTAATTGTTTTTTCATATTGCCGCCACCACAGTGACATTGCAAACGAATATTCGGCACTTGATCACGCCACTGTTCTGCTAATGCATTTGCTTTAACTTGTGCATCATCACCCAATATAACCACATAGGCATCAACTTGTGGACGCACATTTGTTGCTTTGTTTAATTCAGTTAGCATTAAAATTAAACGTTCAATGCCTAATGCAAAACCGAAAGCCGGCGTTGCTTTGCCACCAAGTTGCTCCACTAGACCGTCATAGCGGCCACCAGCACAAATAGTACCTTGAGCACCTAGGCTTTCGGTAACCCATTCAAACACAGTACGATTATAATAATCTAAACCACGAACTAATCGCTCATTCAGCTTATATTTAATGTTAGCTGCATCAAGTCGCTGGCAAAGCGTGTCAAAATGCGCTTTAGTTTCTTCACCAAAATAGTCAGACAACTTAGGCGCATCAGTTAACGCTTCTTGCACTTGTGGATTTTTACTATCTAAAACACGTAGTGGATTAGTATGCATACGGCGTTTCGAGTCTTCATCTAACAGGGCTTCTCGCTCAGTTAAAAATACCACTAAAGCTTCGCGATAATTTGCACGTTCTTCGTTGCTTCCTAAAGAATTCAACTCTAGTGTGACAAATTCATTGATGCCAAGTTCCCGCCATAATCGAGAAGTCAGTAAAATAATTTCTGCATCAATGTCAGGTGTCGCAATTCCAAAGGCTTCTAGGCCAAATTGGTGAAATTGACGATAACGACCTTTTTGTGGTCGTTCATGACGAAACATGGGGCCCATATACCAAAGGCGTTGTTCTTGGTTATATAATAAACCATGTTGCACACCGGCACGTACACAACTAGCGGTACCTTCTGGACGCAAGGTTAAACTATCACCATTGAGATCATCAAAAGTGTACATTTCTTTTTCAACGATATCGGTCACTTCACCAATACCACGTTTAAATACGGCTGTTGATTCAACAATTGGCATACGAATTTCAGCAAAACCGTAGTTACTGGCAACACGGCGTAATACTGACTCTACCATTTGCCAAATATTTGTTTCACTAGGTAAGCAATCGTTCATACCACGAATTGCTTGTAAGGTCTTGTTTTTTGACACTTAGTTATATCTCTTTTAAACTTTTAAATGGCTCGAAAATGTGTTCTCGTGACACGTCACATCAATAATGAACGCGCATTGTACCTAATAATCTGTACCTAATAAACAAGTAGAATTAATCGTCTATTTTTTTAATGTCTATTTGGTTTGATTTATCTAACCTTTCTTTCATAGCACTCGCTTTGGCTCGTATTCTGTGCTCAAGCTGATCTACTAAATCATTATTATCAAAACGTTCTTTTTGTCTAATGCCATCAAGATAATAGCCACTTTTTTTACTACTACCTGTTAGGCCAAGATCTGACACCATTGCTTCACCTGGGCCATTAACAATACAGCCGATGATAGAAACATCCATAGGTGTCATTATATCTTCAATACGTTGTTCTAAAGCGTTCACCGTGGCGACCACATCAAACTCTTGACGGGAGCAGCTGGGGCAAGCAATTAAATTAATACCACGACTGCGCAGTTTTAATGACTTTAGAATATCAAAGCCTACTTTAATTTCTTCTACAGGATCTGCTGCTAAAGAAATACGTAAGGTATCACCAATACCTTGTGAGAGTAGCATTCCCAAACCTACCGATGATTTAACCGAGCCAGAACGTAAACCACCGGCTTCAGTAATACCAAGGTGCAAAGGATTGTCAATTTGCTTGGCCAATAGCTTATATGATTCGACGGCTAGGAATACATCAGAAGCTTTAACACTGACTTTAAATTGATCGAAATTCAGTCTATCGAGTATATCAACATGACGCATTGCTGATTCAAGTAATGCTTCTGGTGTTGGCTCGGTATATCTTTCTTGAATGTCTTTTTCTAAAGAGCCGCCATTAACACCAATTCGTATAGGGATATTCTTATCACGTGCACATTCTACAACACTGCGAACTCTATCCTCTCTACCGATATTACCGGGATTGATTCGCAAACAGTCGGCGCCATATTCAGCAACTTTCAAGGCAATACGATAATCAAAATGAATATCGGTTACCAAGGGTACATTGACTTGTTTTTTTATTTCGCGAAATGCTTCTGCAGCATCCATGGTTGGTACACTTACTCGAACAATATCAGCGCCAACGGCTTCTAATGACTGAATTTGAGCCACAGTAGCAGCGACATCTGTTGTCTGAGTATTAGTCATTGACTGTACTGTGATAGGAGCATCACCGCCAACAGGTACATTACCTACCATTATTTGACGAGATTTACGGCGAATGATAGGAGATTCTTTAAACATAATTTTATTTACAATTTTTAAGTAATAGTTCTAATGGCTAACTATAAGGTTAATGGTAAGGTAAATTTGGCAATATTACCTACATTGAATACCGACATATCTATAGGGTTATCATTAAACATGATGGTTGCCAACTCTGGCTTACCTAATGTTACTTTCAACGGCGGTTTACCTGAAACAGTCATCACATAACCCGATTTTTTTACACCCCAAGCAATACGCTCACCTGTCGCATCATATATATTTACCCAACAATCACCAGAAAAAGTAAAGACCGCAGTACTAACAGCATCCACTTGTAATTTTTCATCATCTTTTTGTTCTACTGGTAAAGTGTTGAGTTCAACTGACTGAGCAGAATCAACTACTAATTCATTAGTGTTTTCTGGTATCTCTATTACGTCTGCTGATTGTGGTAATGCTGTTGTTGCCTCATCAATCACACTTTCGGTGTCAGCCTCAAGAGCTAGTGTAGTATCTGCAGTTTGTTTTAATACGTTATCTACTTGAGTGACCAAATCATTTTCAGTCGCTGGCTGCTCTGTATCAGTAGCCGGTAAAGATGTTAAAGGAGCAGTTTCTTCAGCAGTGTTTTTTTCAGGCGCTTGTAGCCACCATAACACCATCAAACCAAAGAGAATGGCAACAATAAAATAGCTCACCCACATTAAACGGCTGTGCTCAGCTTGCTTCTCAGTTAAATTGGAAAAGCTTTGCATCTCACTACGCTGCACTTCAGCAATGCCAAGCATATCGTAAGCACTCAATACTTCTTCAACATCAATATTAACGAGCTTTGCATAACTACGTAAATAACCGCGATTGAAAGTAGCGGGTAATTTTTGATCAAAAATATCTTGCTCTATGTTATCAACCAAGCATTTTTTGAAATTTAATTTATCAGCAATATCTTCAAGGCTTAATGATAATTTTTGACGTGCTTCACTAAGCATTTGTCCTGGGCCAACCACAATTATATCTTCACTCAGCTCTTCTTCTGGCTTGCTTTTCTGAGTTGTTGGTACATCTTTATTCATTAACTTGGGTCACCGCTGTTGGGTTTTCGACAAACAAAGTATCATTAATACGAATTTTCTTTTTAGTAGATAGGTTATTCCAACTACGTATTGCTTTGATTTTAACATTATACTTGATAGAAATACCGTATAGAGTATCGCCTTTAGCAACAGTATGTGTTGCTGGCTTCTTAGTAACTTTTTCAGGTGACTTACCACTAACTGACGAGTGACTTCCTGACGCTTGTGCGTTTGCTAACTCTTCTTTAGCACTATTTTCTACAATTGGCTCAGGCTTTTTAGCAACATGAAAAATTTCTCTATCTTCAGCAGGAATTAATTCTTGCGCAGTGCTTTCTGCAATAATCGTTTCTTGCAAAACTTCATTCTCAGCACTGCTAGTATTCACCATATCTTCTAACTTAACCTCTACAGCTTCTTCGCTAACAACTTGTGAGTCAACTAACTCAAGATTATCGGCAGTGGTATTCACAACTGGCTCTACGGACTGAACTTCTGTGCCGATAGCTGCATCCGCTTCTAATAACTCAGCATTTCCAGCTGCTGTATCCACAACTGGCTCTACGGACTGAGCTTTTGTATCAATCGAATTATCTGTTGTTAATAACTCAGTATTTTCAGCCGAGGTATTCGTAGCTAGCCCGACTGTCTTAGCTTCGTTATTTAAGCCAGCATCTGCTGCGGTTAACACCATCACAGGTTTCTCGCTACCGTCAGCGATTAATGCTTTTTGGGTATTATCAACAAGGTTTGTCTTTGATTCGACGGTTGTTGATACGGTTTTACCATGTGTATCGGTTACTGGTGCCATTGAGAGTGCGTCATTAATTGATTGCGTACTGGCAATAGAAATTGAAGGTTTTGGTGTCAAGGCTATGGCAGGTGCAGCAACTAATACAGGCGTGGCAACAGATTTCTGTACTGTGCCTTTTTGAGTAGCTAACGGAGCCTGAGAAGATTTTTGAGCATTAACTACAGTATTATTAGGGGCTGTTTTTTTAGGTGATAATTTAACAATACGCTTCTTCGGTTTGTTATCTTGCTCTTTAGCTTGTGTTAACAAATACCTTTTCGCTAGATTGTCAGCATCAATTAATTCAAGTTCATTGAGTAAATATTGCTGAGCTTCCCAAGACTGCGGATACATTTTTACTAACATAGTCCCGTAGTTTTTTGCGGTACGTTTTTGCCCCAATTTAGAATACACTTTAAATGCCAGTGCTAATGATTGTGGCGTAAAACGTCGGGTAACTTTTTCAAAACGCTGTTCAAAGTGTTTGGCTTGTTGGTATTCACCCATTGCATATTGTAGGCGCACCATTTGATATAAAATCGATGCATTACTTGGGCTGTGCATTATCGCTTTATTAAGATACTGTTCAGCTTTATCAAAATTATCTTTTTGTAAAAAACATGATGCTAAATTTTCATAGCTTTTAGATACCAATAAATAAGTAGGTACTGCTATGGCTTTTAGAAACTGCTCTTCCGCGGCATCTATTTGATCTTGACGACATAAATAGACACCATAATTATTTAACGTATCCGCATCATCACTTTTTATTGATAAGGCATGTTCATAGGATTCAATCGTTAATTTATGCTCACCAACTGTTTCGTAATAATGTGCGAAAGCAGTATAAACTTGCACCATATTAGGGGAAAAGTTTTTAGCTTTTTCTAAGTTTTGCTTAGCTTGGGGCATATTCCCCATTTTTAAGTAACCCAAACCTAAAGATATACGCGTGGCCGCCATATCATTACGATTAGATTGATTTTCAACAACCGGTGTTTCACCATTTTCAAAGTTTTGTGTTACACAAGCCGAAAGAGCAAAAGATACAGCTAATGCCAATACAGTGCTAAATTGATTCTTAACCAAAAAGCTATCCCCTAAATTGCATAAGTATTTATGCTAGTTGCCTTTTATAGGCAGGTATTTCATCTCAGACTATTTTTACTGAAATTTCATCAGCTTTCACCTGTTTTTTTCCACTATTTGCAGATGATTGATTTTCTGACAATATTTGGGTGCGCTTAGTTCTATCTAAAACATCCCCTGCCAGTTGCCCACAAGCGGCATCAATATCTTCACCGCGGGTTCTTCGGGTGATAACCGTTAGACCATAACTTTGTAATACTTTATCAAAACGATCGATACGCGAATTACTCGGGCGTTTGTAGGGTGAGCCGGGATATGGATTAAAAGGGATCAGATTAATTTTGCTCGGTAAGTCTTTTAATGCATGAGCTAACGCGTGCGCTTGCTCTGTTGAGTCATTGACATGATCAAGCATGACATACTCGATAGTCGCCTGCTTATTCGCTTTAGAGCCGTCAATATAACGCCCGGCTGCCGCTAAAAACTCTTCTAATGGGTATTTTTTATTAATTGGTACTAACTCGTCACGCAATACATTATCAGGTGCATGAATAGAAATAGCTAAGGCGCAATCAATTTTTTCTTTGAGCATATCAAGCGCGGGGACTACCCCTGAAGTACTCACGGTAACACGGCGCTTAGACAAGCCATAGCCTAAATCATTAAGCATGGTATCAAGAGAAGGAATAAGGTTTTTCATATTCAATAACGGCTCACCCATTCCCATCATAACTATATTCGTAATGGGACGTTTGCCGGTAATGCGAGTAGCGCCAATGTCATTGGCAACACGCCATACTTGCCCAATAATTTCAGACATGGATAGGTTGCGATTAAAACCTTGTTGAGCCGTTGAGCAGAAAGTACATTCTAAAGCACAACCCACTTGTGATGACACGCATAACGTTGCGCGATCATTTTCAGGGATCCAAACAGTTTCAACTTCTTGACCGCCTTCTAGTACTAAAGCATATTTTATTGTGCCATCACTAGAGACCTGTTTTTGTGAAATTTCAGGTGCCTTAATTTCACAATTACGTTGTAGTTTCTCTCTTAACTTCTTATTTATATTGGTCATTTTCTCGAAGTCAGAATAACCAAAATGGTAAATCCATTTCATTATTTGATCAGCACGAAAAGGCTTTTCACCAATTTCAGCAAAGTATTCGCGCAGGCCTTGATGATCAAAATTTAATAAATTAATTTTGGCCTTTTCTTTGGCGACTTCTTTAACGACATCTTTGGCAACGGGTGCGCTCATACAACTAACTCTCAAACAACGGGGAAAAATATAAATGCTAATTAAACGTATAAATTTAATCAGTACAAGGTCGCGAATTGTACGCTTTTTGAGCGAGTTTCGCAATTTTACTGTTAAGATAGAAACACAAAAGGATTTTACCTTATTAGATAAAATCCTTTCAAATTTACTTCAATTAATATTGAATTAACAAGACACTAATTTGTTCAATATTGAGAAGCTAGTACGGAGCGTAGTTTACTACGTATGCACTTGCGACAAAATATCTCTCAAAGTAGCAATTGTTAAGGAATATTAACGAGTACGTGGACAGATTTCGTCATCAGAGAAGAAATAAGCAATTTCACGTGCTGCTGATTCTAATGCGTCTGAGCCGTGAGCTGCATTTTCATCAATTGAGTTAGCAAGATCAGCACGGATTGTACCGGCTAATGCTTCAGCTGGGTTAGTAGCACCCATGATTTCACGGTTTTTAAGAACAGCGTTTTCGCCTTCTAATACTTGAACCATTACAGGACCAGAAGTCATGAATTCAACTAATGCACCGAAGAAAGGTCTTTCGCTGTGTTCTGCATAGAAACCTTCAGCTTTTTCTTTACTAAGGTGAACCATTTTTGAAGCAACGATCTTAAGACCAGCAGTTTCAAAACGGTTGTAGATTTGACCAATAACATTTTTTGCTACTGCATCAGGTTTTACAATTGAAAAAGTACGTTCGATAGCCATGATAAGCCCTCATTTAATAAACTAAAAAATTGAATAATTTTGGTATTTATAGCTTAAATTTTTATAAGCTATAAATTTTGGCGCGATTATAGACGAATATAAGCCAAAAGACTAATATTATCCGAGGTAAGGGATACCTTGTAGGAACAATGTTTATACTCAGTTGAAATTATTACTTTTCTTTTTTCAGTTTAATGATTAGATCGATATGTGGGATCAGTGCCTCAATTTCTTGAAGGTGTTCCCTTAACGATTGCCATTGATCTAACTCTAATTTTCCCGAATCTAAAATCGCTTGCTTTAACTCTTCGACTAAGGAGTTTTCATCATCAGGCTCAATAAATTCATTGATGCGCAATAGGCTATCAATGTCATCTTGGCTGATGATATCAGTTAATTCATTTACTTTAGGCATTATTACTCTCCTATAGGATTCGCTTTACGTACTAATCCTTCGATATTGACGGTACTCAGCTTGCCAGTAGTTTCGTTCAATTTTTGCTTTTAACGCGTCATCTGGTAATGCCAATGCTAACTTTTCATCATATGCCACTTTTGCAATAGCAAAGGCAATATCCTTACTCAGTTGAGCGATCCCCGTTAAAGGTGGCAACAATTCTCCAGTTCCCGTATTCGCTAAAGGTGAAGCTGCGGCAAGCGTTTCACTAGCAACTTGCAACATCTTATCTGTAATACGATTAATATTTGCAGCAATAACACCAAGACCAATGCCTGGAAATATATAACTATTGTTACATTGCGCAATAGGGAATATCTTTCCTTGATATTCAACTGGCTCAAATGGGCTACCAGTGGCCATAATCCCTTGTCCGTCTGTCCAGTTTATTACTTGGCTTGGCGTTGCTTCTACCTGCCTAGATGGGTTACTTAACGGAAATATTATCGGCATTGTGCAATGCTGCTTCATGGCTTTAATAACTTCTTCGCTAAATAAGCCCGCTTGCCCTGAAACACCAATTAAAATGTCAGGCTTCGCACCGTGCATTACTTCTAAAAGTGATGCATATTCACCTTCAATACTCCAATCATTCACTGCAGTTTGGCTTTGCACCAGTTTTTCTTGAAAATCTCTTAAGTCAGCCATACCTTGGGTTAGTAAACCATAGCGGTCAATCATAAATATTTGACTGCGTGCTTGCTCTGGAGATATTCCTTCACTGCTCATTTGGGTAATAATTTGCTCGGCAATTCCACATCCTGCTGAGCCAGCGCCGACAAACGCAACTTTCAATTGAGATAATTTAACGTTTCGACTTCTACACGCTGCGAGCAATGTACCTACAGTGACTGATGCCGTACCTTGAATATCATCATTAAAACAACAAATTTTATCCCGATAGCGCTGTAAAAGCGGCATGGCATTAGGTTGGGCAAAATCTTCAAACTGCAACATAACATGCGGCCAGCGACGCTTTATAGCAGTAATAAATAAATCTAAAAATTCATCGTATTCGGCTTGTCCTATACGTTTATGTCTTGCCCCCATGTACATAGGATCATCGAGCAATTTTTGATTATTGGTACCAACATCTAACATCACAGGTAAGGTGTAAGCTGGGCTAATCCCACCACAAGCAGTGTATAAAGATAGCTTACCAATAGGGATGCCCATACCACCAATTCCTTGATCACCAAGGCCTAGAATACGTTCACCATCTGTCACGACAATAACTTTGACTTTATTTTTAGTGGCGTTTCGTAGGATGTCATCTATTTGATATCTATCTGCATAGGAAATAAATAAACCACGAGAGCTACGATATATATCTGAAAATTGCTCACAAGCATCACCTACGGTAGGCGTGTAAATAATCGGCATCATTTCAGCTAAATGACTTTGTACCAACTTAAAGAAAAGCGTTTCATTATTGTCATGAATAGCACGTAAGTAGATATGTTTATTGATATTATTATGAAAACAACTAAATTGGCGATATGCTCTTGCGACCTGTTCATCGATGGTTTCAAACCTTGGCGGTAATAACCCCGTTAAGTTGAAGTTAATACGCTCTTGCTCATCAAAAGCACTGCCTTTATTAAGTAAAGGAGTTTCAAGTAAAGAAGGTCCAGCGTAGGAAATATATAAAGGGCGCTTGCTTTTAGTCATTAGTATATGCTGCTTATATGCTCTGTTATTAACATTATGAATAATGAAAATACATCGAATTAATAGATGCTTAGAGTATAGATGATATTTTCAGCCCAGCAAAGGCAATCTGAGAGACTATTACGAAAGATAGTGTAATTAATCCACCTCACTTATCCAAGCAAGTTGTATTGCTTCAAGAACTCGCTCTCCGCAATGATTAGGATCATCATCAAAACGCTCTAAGTTTAATACCCATTGTCGAAGTTCGGTAAAGTGTAAGGTTAGTGGGTCAACTTCAGGATGCTCCTCAATCAAATCTAGCGCTATTTCTAATGAATCAACCCATCTCAATCCTGTTGTTCCTGTCATACACCCTCCTCTTTATCGGAATAAAAGCTGAAACCACAAATAATCTACTACTAACATTAGTACAAGCCATAACAATAACAACCTTGCCCTTTTACAAAATGGACAATCGGTTTGCCACCATTGCTTTAATTGAGTAAATATTGTCGTTTTCATCATTGTCCAATTTTTAAGTGGATTTAATTAGCGAAAAATCTTTTGTAATAGCGACTTATTTTCCCCGTCTTTAGGTAAAGTTGCAATGTTGCTGATGACGTCCAAAGGATTGAAACCGTCTATTCCAACATAATTGACCTGTTTTTCTTCTGGTGAGCAATGTCTTTCAAAATCTCCTGTTGCTGGATTAAATCGATATTCCTTTGCCCATTCACTCACTTGTTGAGTTAAGGTATTGATTGACTCCACAACAAACTTTGCTTCGGCGTCAGTCGTTGTCGGATGAAAGGAAGCACGAATCCAACCAGGCTTTTCACAATAATCTCCTTCATCAATTTGTTGGGTGATTTGTTGGGAAGTATCGTGATCAACATTCAATAAAATATGGCCATATGTACCTGCGCATGAACAGCCACCGCGTGTTTGAATACCAAACTTATCATTTAATAAACGAACTACTAAATTGTAATGTACCTTGGTAATGTAAAATGAAATGATGGCTAAGCGATTAGTAACACTAGGCTCAAGCATTTTAACTCTTTCATTTTTGCCTAACTCGGCCATCACATAATCAGTCAATTCTTGCTCACGTTTGGCAATATTTTCTGTACCCATAGCCTCTTTCAGTTTTATCGCTAATGCAGTACGAATACATTGTAAAAATCCGGGTGTTCCACCATCTTCACGTACTTCGATATTATTGAAAAAGCTATGCTCTCCCCAAGGATTAGTCCATGTTACAGTGCCACCACCGGGGTGATCAGGCACTTTATTTTTATATAAAGTTTTATTAAAAATCAATACTCCTGAGCTACCTGGGCCACCAAGAAATTTATGAGGAGAAAAGAAAATAGCATCTAACGTTTGGGCTTTATTTACCGGATGCATATCAATGTCTACGTATGGCGCTGAGCAAGCAAAATCAACAAAACACAAGCCCCCATGTTCGTGCATTACTTCAGCTAACTGATGATATGGTGTTTTAATGCCAGTCACATTAGAGCAAGCGGTGAACGAGCCAATTTTAACCTTACGCTCTTTATATTTATCTAACAGTTTCGTTAAGTTGTCTAAGCAAGGTTGACCATTACTATCACTCGCTACTATCTCTAAGGTGACATCACATTCATACCAAGTAGTTTGATTAGAATGGTGCTCCATATGGGTGATAAAAACTACCGGTTTTTCTTCATCACTAAAGCTCACTTGCTCAGCCATACGCTCAGGAATTCGTAACCCTAAGATGCGTTGGAATTTGTTAACTACATCTGTCATTCCTGCGCCGGAAGTGATCAGAATATCATTTTCACAAGCATTAACATGGTGCTTAATCATTTTTTGAGCATCATGATAAGCGCGAGTCATGGTAGTGCCAGTTAAGTTAGTTTCGGTATGAGTATTAGCGACAAAAGGACCTAAGGTATGGCTTAAATATTCTTCTATGGGCTGATATAAACGGCCACTAGCAGTCCAGTCAGCATAAATTATGGCTTGTTGCTTGCCATTAATTTCATGCTCAAGATTATGGCCAATTATATGCTGGCGAAATTTGGAAAAGTGCTGTTCTAAAGACATGGTAAGCTCCTCTTTTCGACTAATGTATTAACAAATAAGTATAGTCAGTAATTAATCAGAAAGAGGATGTTCAACTAGTATATACGCCCTTTATTTTGGCATAATTAACGGTAATTCAGTTGAACGTTTAATCTCTTCCATCGCAAAACTAGAGGTGACATCGGTCAAGCTTGTTGCCTGAATAAAGCGTTGATAGAAAGCATCATAACTAGCTATATCTTTAACAACAACGCGCAGTAAATAATCATATTCACCACTCATCCTATAGAAGTCGACTACTTCTGGAAATGCAGAAACTGTTGTCGAAAATTGTGCTAACCAGTCGCTGTCATGTTTACTGGTTTTAACCTGTACAAACACCGACACACTTAAATCCAGTAAGTGTGCATCTAATAAGGCAACTTTCTTTTTAATAATGCCACTTTTCTCTAGTTTTTGAAGACGACGCCAACAAGGGGTTTTGGTTAACCCAACTCGCTTTGCTAACTCGTCGACGGAAATACTAACATCTCGCTGTAAAATAGCAATAAGTCGCAGATCTATGTCATTTAGGTGCATTTTAGCCTCAAAAAAATCTAAAAATTGAAATAAAATACTAATTCGTAACTTTAAATGCAAGTTACAAGAAAAATTATCTTCAAAGTAATAGCGATACAGGAATATTTTTTCTCAAAATAAAACGAAATATTTGAAAAAATAATCAATAATACCAATCCATCTAAAGAAGTGACCACTTAGAACGTCATGGGCGATATGAGAACAAACAAAATATGTTTAGATATAGTTGTTCTACATCATACAAATTTTGTGCCTTTATCATGATGCCCATTCGTTCCCGAAGGGCGATTTTTAAAGGCTTATATGCTGCGTTATTGATTTTAACAATAGAATAACTATTATTTACACTCAATGCCTTGCCTCTAAACCTTTAAATTCTCGCTAAGCGTTCACTTTCTTAGATGGAATGGTATAAACAATATAAAACCCGCCTAAGCGGGTTTAAATTGTATTCATTTATCTTTATACATGGGTGATAGCAAATATTAGTTATTCAGTAACAGGAAAACCTCTGTCACGCATTAAGGCTTTAACGTCAGCGTCACGTCCTCTAAAAGAGCGATAAGCTTCACTAGGATCAACTGCATTACGGACACTAAATAGGTGTTCAACTAATTTAGCTGCAACTCCTGCATCATAAAAACCATCAGGCGCTTGTGCAAAAGCTTCTGCTGCATCAGCAGTTAATACCTCTGCCCACATGTAACCATAATAACTTGAAGAGTAACCTTCACCACTAAAAACATGGCCAAATTGTGTTGAACGATGACGCATTACAATTTGCTTCGGCATATTAAGTGCCGCTAAGGTATCACGTTCAAATTGTTGTGCATCTATACCGGCAGGATCGACAGTATGAAACTTCATATCCACGAGTGCAGAGGCTAAGTACTCAGTAGTTTTAAAGCCTTGATTAAAGGTCGCTGCCTGCTTAATTTTAGCAATTAACTCTGCAGGCATTGGCTTGCCTGTTTGGTAATGTACTAAATAATTATTAATAACTTCATCCGTTGATAACCAGTGTTCTAATAATTGTGATTGAAATTCAGTGTAATCACGTACGCCGCCATTTAAGGTTGGGTACGTTACTTTAGAAGATAAAAAATGCAACGCATGACCAAATTCATGAAAGTAGGTTTCAGCATCAGACCATGAAATTAAGGTCGGTTGACCATCTACACCTTTACTGAAATTTGAGTTGTTAGAAGAAAGCACATTTTTCTGGCCATCAAAGGTAGTATAACTACGATATGTTGTTGCCCATGCACCAGATCGCTTACCTTTACGTGCGAATGGGTCTAAATACCATAAGCCGATATGTTCACCCGAGGTTTTATCTTTTACTTCCCATACTCGTACGTCGGCATTAAATACCGGTACTGAGCCATCGGTAATTTCAGTAAACTGATAGTTAAATAAACGTCCTGCGACATAAAACATTGCTTCACGAAGTTTATTTAACTGTAAATATTGTTTAACCTCATCGGAGTCTAGGTTGTATTTATCTTTACGTACCTTTTCAGCGTAAAAGCGATAGTCCCATGGTTCAATACTTTCAATACCATCTTGTGCTTTGCCAATAGCTAACATATCGCTAACTTCTTCATCAACTCGCGCTATTGCTGCAGGCCATACGCCTTCCATTAATTTAATGGCATTTTCAGGAGATTTTGCCATGCGATCTTCTAAGCGCCATGAAGCATAGTTTTTATAACCTAATAAACCAACACGTTCATGACGTAATTGTAATATCTCAGCAATAATGGCGTTATTATCGAACTCATCGCCGTTATTTCCGCGATTATAATAGCTATTCCAAACTTGTTTTCTAAGTTCGCGTTCTGTTGAATACGTTAAGAAAGGGTCCATTGAAGAGCGTGTATTAGTAATTGCAAACTTACCTGCTTCATCACGCTCTTTGGCTGCTGCAGCGGCAACATCAATAATTGATTGTGGTAAGCCACCTAACTGCTCTTCATTAAGATATAACACATAGCTTTCTTCGTCTGCCAAGACATTATTACCAAACTTAGTGTGCAGCTCTGCTAACCTTTGGTTGATAGCAGCATATCGCTTCTTGTCTTCGCCAGCTAACGTTGCGCCATTACGGGCAAAACTGTTATAGGTTAAGTACACAAGACGTTGCTGTTCAGAAGTCAATGTTTTCACAACATCGCTATTATTCACTGCCTGTACCCGAGAAAACAACTTGGCATTTTGATTTATCTTAGAGAAAAATGCCGATAGTTTTGGCGCCATTTCTTCTTGAATTTTACGAAATTCTGGTGTCGATTCATTTGATCGCCAGATGCCATAATATGTAAAGACACGATCTAAGTCTTTACCGGTTTTCTCCATGGCAACGATAGTATTTTCAAAAGTAGGCTCGGCGGTATTATTAGCAATTGCATCAATTTCACTAAGATTTGTCGCCATCGCTTCTTCCATTGCAGGAATTAAACCGATAAGAGAGACTTTATCAAAAGCAGGAACACCTTGATAAGGACCTTGCCATTTAGCTAATAATATAGCTTTTGCTTGTTCGACTTCACTATCACTAGTTACTTCACTTACTTGTGACTGCTCAGGTTTTGCTGCAGTATTATCAACAACTTGATTTTCAGTCGTATTACTCTTTTCAGAACAAGCGGCTAATAAGCTTGATAATAACAATGTTGATATTAATTTTTTATTCATTCGTTATCTCTAATCTCACAACGCCAGTGGATTTAACTGACGAAATATAAATAAATACAACAGCTTGCTTGTTTATTAAATGTACAAGAGCCATTGGGTTGAAATTACACTACCAAGTAACTGCTGACAAAGATATAGGCAAAATCGACGTTCATCTTAAATTGTACACTGTTTGACTTATTTGCCATTCTATTGATCTATTCCAAGCTATTCTGCTACCACTTTATTACAATAAGCGCGTTAAAAATATTCAGGTACGTTACAAGGTACAAGCATGTTGCAAATTACTGATTTACAAAAAGAGCAAAAAATAACGCCATTACTACGTTTAGGCTTTCGTCCATTTTTTCTAAGCGGGGCTATTTTTAGTATAGTCTCGATCATATTGTGGATCTTAATGTATAAAGGCACCATGAATGTTGCACCTTTGGGAGGCGGTTATTGGTGGCATATTCACGAGATGATTTTTGGTTTTGGTGGTGCGATTATTGCGGGTTTTTTATTAACTGCCGTTCAGAACTGGACTGGCGTTAGAGGCGCTCAAGGTAGCACTTTACTTGTACTGTTTCTGCTTTGGTTAGTAGGACGAGTATTAACCTTCGTTCCTAGCCTATCAGGCGAAACACTGGCTAGTATTGTTGATTTAAGTTTTTTGCCTGCCGTGGCTTTTGTGTTAGCCAAACCTATTGTCGCCATTAAGCAATATCGCAACTTATTCTTCGTCCCCTTATTGTTATTATTCACTTTAGCTAACTTAGAGATGCACCTTGCCTTGCATTACCCGCAAACCTTTACTATCACTTATGCAAGTTATGCTGGGGTGATGTTAGTGACTTTTCTGATGTCTGTGATGGCAGGGCGTGTAACGCCAATGTTTACCGCAAACGGCACAAAAACAGCGAAAGCTGAGCCTCTTCCTTGGTTAGATAAAGCTACCAATGGTAGTTTAGCCATTGCGATGTTCTCACTGCTGTTACAACCTATTGTAGGTTTTTCTGCGACCTTCTTCGGCTTATTGTTAATTATTGCTGGAGCTTTTCAAACCATGCGCTGGTTAAGGTGGCGTCCTTGGATCACCTTAAGCACCCCTTTGCTATGGTCAATTCATGTATCAATTAAGTTTATTGCTTTTGGTTTAATTATTTTAGGCGCTAGCTATTTAATCACTGAAATACCTAGCAATCATATTTGGCACCTACTCACCGTTGGTGGTATGGGTGGACTAATTTTAGCAATGATTTCAAGAGTGTCTTTAGGACATACTGGTAGACCATTAACTCCACCTAAAGCCATGACCTATGCTTATGTATTGATCACCTTAGCAGCATTAGTTCGTGCCATAGGTCCTTGGTTACTGCCTGAAAAAACCTTACTTTTTATTGATATTAGTGGTACTTTTTGGTTACTCGCCTTTGGCATTTTCGTCGTAACCTATGCCCCTATGTTAATGACCGCTAGAAAAGATGGTCGACCTGGATAAACACTATGCATGCAGTATTTTTAGACAGTCAAACTTTTAGTGAAAATATCAATTTTGACGCCATTGAGAAACAAGTTAGCTCGTTAACTTGTTTCTCAACCTCTACAACCGAACAAACAGTTCAGCGATGTCAAAATGCGGATATAGTAATCACCAATAAAGTATTACTACCTGCACAAGTGCTAGCAAAGTTCCCCAAGTTAAAACTTATTTGTATAGCCGCTACAGGATATAACAATGTGGATATTGACGCTGCCAAAGAGCTCAATATTGCGGTGACAAATGTCAGTGGCTATGCGGGTAATTCAGTCGCTCAATATGTATTAGCTCAAATACTTGAATATTATCAGCAAACTACACATCACAATTCCAATACTCAACACGGCCATTGGCAGCAAAGTGAAACTTTTTGTTATCACGGCAATTCAATAACAGAGCTTAGCGGTAAAACTCTAGGAATTATTGGTTATGGCAGTTTAGGACAAGCAGTCGCTAAACTTGCACAGGCTTTTGGTATGAATATATTAATTAGCGAAAGGAAAGGCGTCAGTGAAAATAGAGAAGGTAGAGTTCACTTTGAACAAGTAATAGCACAAGCCGATATTATTAGCTTACATTGCCCTCAAACAACTGAAACCGAGAATTTAATTAATACTGGCACACTGGCTAAGATGAAACCTAATACGATGTTGATTAATACCGCTCGTGGCGTATTAGTTAACAGTGTTGATTTACTCACTGCATTAGATAATCAAACTATTGCTTATGCCGTACTCGATGTAGTTGAACAAGAGCCCCCTCCTAGCGATCACCCTTTATTGAAAGTTCAACGTAATAATTTAAAAATAACCGCGCATATTGCATGGGCAAGTAGCGAGGCACAGCAAAGATTAATCAATTTACTTGCTGAAAATATCGCGGCATTTAATCAAGGCAAACAATTAAATCGTTTATAAAGTTGTGATAACACATTACAAATGACATTTAAAAATAGGTATCTTTAATCTTACCGTAATGAAAATATCCCCACTGACCAACGCGTCGTAATGGCGCAAATGGAAACTTAGGGAGGTCGTTGTTATACAAGGGCAAGTTAGGTACTGCTTTTCCCGCTATTTTTTGGGCTAAACGCTTACCTGCTTGTACAGAAAAGGAAACACCACTGCCACAATACCCCATCGCATAAAAGACCTTATTATCATTACTTTGATAGACATGAGGCAAATCATCAAGCGCCATGCAAATCCAACCTGACCATGCATAATCGTAACTGAGATCCTGTAAAGCAGGGAAACTAGTTTTCAATACTGACAGTAACCGCTGTGCGTAATAAGGATCATCAGCATTTTTTCCGGTAATGGCTCCTCTTCCACCAAATAAAAGCCGATTATCAGGAAGTTTGCGGTAATAGTATTTTAACGCTCGCGTATCCATAACAACATTACTCGTAAGAAAATTACACGCTGCCAACTGCTCTTGAGATAACGGCTGAGTCACGATAATTTGTGACAGTACAGGTAAGGTTTTATTAGTAACTAACGGATGAAAACCTTTAGGTGTATAGCCATTAGTAGCAATAACAACTTTTTTGGCGCGAATAGTTCCATTGGGCGTAGAGAGCTGGACACTGTTTTGTTTTTTGTCATCAACAAAATTCACTGGTGTACTAGTATGTACTTTAACACCATCTGCTCGCGCTAACCTTTGATAACCCCAAGCGAGTTTCAGTGGATTTAAACCAAAACCATCTTGATAACGAATAGCGCCAAAGGCGTTTTCATCGGCCATATAATGTTGATGTAATGTTTGTTTAGATAAAACTTGCACGTCATAGCCAAACATCGATTGTTGTAACTTTGCTTGTTCTTGCAATGATTTGAACATGCTAGGTTTATGGGCAACTTTTATGTAGCCGGCACTTTGCTGATCACAATCAATACCTTCGCTAATTAAACTATTTACAGTATCGACACCGGCACACATTTCAGCATAGATACCACGCATCACTTCCTCACCCCATTGTTTTTGCATAGCGGCATAGGACTTTCGACCAGAGGACTTAAGAATGAAGCCTGCATTTCTACCGCTACACCCCCAAGCCGTTTTATTCGCTTCAAAAACATGCGCTTTAATGCCACGTTCTCGAGCTAAATGTAAGGCGCATGAAAGTCCGGTATAGCCAGCGCCAATAATCGCGACATCAACGTCAATATCCTGCTCAAGTGCCCCATCATCTTCGGGAATGCTACTGCCCTGAACAATTGACGTATCAGCCCAGTAACTATTTGGATATTGAGTACCACAACCCGGTGATTTATCAATTAGTGGGTCATACATTTTAATCACTTTATTTAAAGCTTTCATAGACTTTTATTTTGTATCGCCTTATTCTTAACAAAAGAATTTTTATCTTAATTTATATTACTTTATCTAGGGAACTAAAGCATGAAAAAGCTTTATTTTGTATTTGCTTCACTTATTACATTATTACTTTTTGGCTGTAATGGCCACAGCGAAGATAGCACTGAAAACTCCAATCAAACGGTTGCCAAAGTAGAGTTTGCTATTTTAGATAGCGAAGGAAATGCTAAGCAAAGTTTTTCAAGTAATGAAATCATTACCTTGCAAGCTGTGGTAACTGATGAAAACGATGCTTCAATTTCAAACAAAATCGTCAACTTTTCTGCATCAATTGGCTCACTATCAATAGTATCAAAGCTTACAGATAGTCAGGGTATTGCAAGTGTATCCATTACTAATGACTCGCTTTCATTAGGAGCAGGCAGTGCAAATGCAAGTGCCGATGAGATCAATTCTGATACGATAGATTATGAATTTGTTGACTCAAATATAACAGAGTCTCCTGGCAATCTAACCACAGTTATGACATTAAATGATATTGTCGTTAATCAATTTAAATCCAGCCAAGAAGTACAAGTTACCAGTACTTTAACTGATGGTGATGGACAAGGAATTGCTAACAAAATTATTACCTTCTCTGCCGATGTAGGCACACTTAGCGCAACCACGGCCTTAACCAATACCCAAGGTATTGCTAATGTTATACTTACAGGTGAAGATGATATTATTGGCGCTGGCGTGTTGACCAGTAGTTATTCAATAGATGAAAGCATCACCACAAGTAGTACCTTAAATTACCAAATATTATCTGCTGATGCCATAATAGACAGTGATATTCGCCTAGGTTATTTTGATGATAACGATGTTTTTATTGAAGGGGAAATTGAATTATCAATAGAAGATAACACCATCAGCGCTGGTGGTACATTAGGACTCAGTGTTGACTTAGTCGATGAGAGTGGAAACTTAATCGTAACGCCTATTCCGGTAATTTTCACCTCTAATTGTGTTCAAAATGGTACAGCAAGTATAGATGAGACAGTATTAAGTATTAATGGCACTGCAAGCTCAACATATGCAGATATAAGCTGTGCTGGTTCAACAGGTACAGATGATCTATTAATCGCTAGCGTTTCAATCAATAACATCACCAATACCGCCAATGAAACAATTAGTATTCAAGGAGAAGAATTAGGTTCAATTGAGTTTATTTCAGCAGATCCCTCTGCTATCGTTTTAAAAGGGACTGGTGGTCAAAATAAACAAGAAACATCAACGTTAACCTTTCGAGCCAAAAGCCAACTAGGTAATACTTTAGCTCAACAAGAAGTAAATTTTTCCCTAAGTACCGCTGTTGGTGGCATCAGCTTAAGTAGACTATCAGGTATCACTAATAGCCAAGGATTAGTTACCACACAAGTATCCTCAGGCACAGTTCCAACAGCTGTGCGCGTAACAGCATCTGCAAGCATGGACTTTAATGGTGAGGTGATTAACGTACAAAGTCAGTCAGACTTATTAACCGTTAATACCGGCTTGCCAGAGCAACGTTCAATGACGATTTCTCCCAGTAATTTAAGCCCAGAAGCTAATAATATTAATGGTACGGAATCTATTATAACTGTTAGGTTATCGGATAATTTTCATAATCCGACCCCAGATGGCACAACTGTCAACTTTACCACTGAAGGTGGCACTATAGAGCCAAGCTGCTCAACTACTAATGGTAGTTGTTCTGTTGTTTGGACCAGTAGCGAGCCTAGAGTTGCAGATCACCGTATCACCATTCTCGCTACGGCATTAGGCCATGAAACTTTCTTTGATACTAATGGTAATAATATTTTCGATGATGCCGATGGAGAGCCCATTCTTGATATCGGTACTGGTGATAATCCAAATGTTGATTCAGGTTTTGGAAGGTACTCTGCTCAGCCAGATGGTTTTATCGATATGTCGGAAGCATGGCGTGATGACAACGAAAACAGCATTTATGACGCCGGTGAGACATTTATTGATTTTGATGGGAATAGTACTTTCAGTGCTGCTGATAGTTTATTTAATGGCCCACAATGCCAAGGGGAAAATTGCGCCGAAGAAGCAATGCGGAATATACATGTAAGAAAAGCCGCTCGATTAGTCATGGCAAGCTCTAGTGCTGAATACCGATTAACCAACGAAGACGGCTCTATTATATATAACGATTCATTAACTGACGAAAGCACCGACCTAAATGATGTAGCCAATGGCGGCAGAGAGGAGTTTTATTTTTATTTTGCTGATACCGGGACGCCAAATCAAACCATGCCTGCAGGTACCACAGTTGCTATTGAAATCTCCGCAGGTGAATTACAAGGAGTTACATCTTTTACAGTAAGTAATAATAACCTTGCTGGCTTTACCGAAATGAATTTTTTTGTGGTGCAAGAAGCAGGAAATACCTCTGAAATTGCTTTCCTGACCATCAATATCACTTCTCCAAGTGGTGTGGTGACTTCATTAATACGTGAAATAAGACTACTATAAATACATGACAACCGTCACTTACGAAAAGCTCACTCCTAAGTACTTCAAGCAAGTAATAAATCTTGGCAATGAAGTACATGGTGACGGTTATTTAACATCAGAAAAGATTGCTGATTGGGTCAACCGAGGTATCAGCAATAGCATCAATTGCGGTTATGTCGCGCTATTAAAGCAAGATTCAAACATACAATTAGTGGGTTTTCGTATCACATATTCTCCTGAACACTGGCAGGCTGATCAATGGTGTAGCCCTAACCTATGGCGTGTCGGGCAAGATAAATGTTGTTACTTTAAATGTAATACCGTTGATGAAAATTATCGTGGTTTAGGAGTAGGAAAAACATTATTAAATCTATCTATTGCGGCCGCGAAGAAGCAAGGTGCCCAAGCAGGTATTGCGCACTTATGGAAACAAAGCCCAAATAACAGTGCTGTTGCCTATTTCACTCACTGTGGCGGAGAGTTAGTCAAGTCTCACCCAGATAAATGGAATGAAGAAAGTAAGCAAGGTTATAACTGTATTTTATGTGGACATGATTGCCATTGTGAAGCGGCAGAAATGATTATTTATTTCAAATAATTAAGCTAACATATTACGAAACAGGTTACTTAACATCAGCAGCAAGCTTAGTAACTTGCAATTGCTCTTGTTCGGTTAATGCACCATACGCTCTAGGATAACTCCAACCATATCCCCAACGAAAACTGCTGGGAAAATAGGGCGAACCACCCACTCTAACACCTGCATACATTAATGCTGCTATTTTGGGTTGGCCAACTTTGACTACACACACCTCTAATCGCTTGTCCGATTCAAGCCGCTGTTGATAGGTTCCACCTTGCCAATAATCAAAGTCATGCCTTTGACAACAATGTAACCATAGCGTCTTTTGCTTAGAAGTTCCGTCAGGAAAACTACTACAACCGTCAGTTGTAAAAGGCTTAAGAGTATCTGCTGATGCTTCTGTAGTCAGGCTAATCAATATAACGATTAAGACTAGAATTCTCAGCATTACAATAACCAGTTTACCGCTTGCTGATCATGAGCTAGCAACCAATCATTTGCTTTAGAGAAGTGCTGGCAACCGAAAAAGCCACGATAGGCTGATAATGGCGAGGGATGTGGACCATTTAATACTAAATGTTTATTACTGTTTATGTTCCGCCCTTTTTTCTGAGCATGAGCCCCCCACAACATAAACACACAACCGTTATTACTATCATTTATTTGCTCGATAATATTATCGGTAAACGTCTCCCAGCCTAATTTAGCGTGAGAATGAGCTTGGGCTTGTTTTACTGTTAACACAGTATTGAGAAGCAATACTCCCTGCTGGGCCCAAGAAGTTAAATTACCATGTGCTGGGATATTAAAACCATCAATATCCGAAGCCAATTCTTTGTAAATATTAACTAACGATGGCGGGGTTTTGATTCCTTGTTGCACAGAAAAAGCTAAGCCATGAGCCTGATTTTCACCGTGATAAGGATCTTGCCCTAAAATAACCACTTTAATATCAGTGAGATCACTATATTCAAAAGCATGAAAAACCTCTTTATCACTTGGATAAATAGGCGTTTCTTGTGCTCTTTGCTGAGCTAATTCAGTTTGTAGCTGGCAAAAGTAATTTTTTGACTTTTCTTGCTCGATTATCTTTTGCCAGTGTTTTTTAATCAAAATATTAACGACTATTTCAAGAGGTATGCACGTAAATCAGCAAAGTCACTACTCATATCTTCAGATAGAATAGGCTCGCCTGCGCAATCAGCTAATTCTTTAGGTAAGCCGATAGGTTGACCTAAAATACTTTCAACAACTTCTTTAAATTTAGCAGGGTGCGCCGTACCTAAAAATACGCCAAGCTCATCTTCTTTAGCGCTATATTGTAAAGCTTTATAAGCTACCGCAGCATGTGGCTCACTGATATAACCTAGTTTACTTAATTGTATTACCGTTGATTGCGTTTGCTCTTCATCGATAGACACAGAGGTAACACAACCAGCTTCAACAATACCTGATTTAAGCATGTGTTCAACACGAGGCCAATTATTAGGGTTACTAACATCCATTGCATTTGAAATAGTGGCAACGGTTTCATTTGGCGACCATTCACCTGTTTCCAAATAACGCGGAACCGTATCATTAGCATTTGTTGCCGCAATGAAACGGTTTACCGGTAAGCCCATCGCTTTTGCAAATAGACCTGCCGTTAAGTTACCAAAATTTCCTGATGGAATAGAGAAAACGATCTCACCTAGGTCAGTTTTAGCGCGAGATAGCTGAGCTACCGCTTCAAAGTAGTAACATATTTGAGCTAATAAACGGCTTATGTTAATTGAATTGGCAGAATTTAACCCTATTGTGGTTGCCAATTCATTATCATCAAATGATTTTTTTACCAAAGCTTGGCAATCATCAAAATCACCATCAACACATAAGGTTTCAATATTGTCGCCTAAGGTTGTAAACATCTTCTCTTGTAAAAGAGAAATCTTGCCTTTAGGGTACATAATCACAACGCGGATATTATCGATACCATGAAACGCATGAGCTACGGCAGCACCCGTATCACCTGAAGTCGCAGTTAAAATGGTTAATGGTTTCTCTTGACCAGTTGCCTTCGCATCTTTGGCAACAAAGGCTTGTAAACATTTTGCCATAAAGCGTGCGCCAAAATCTTTAAAAGCTAAAGTTGGTCCATGGAATAATTCCAAAATAGCACGGTCGTTACTAATAGGTTGTAATACGGCGGGAAAATTAAAAGCATCTGTAACGATTTCAGTTAATTCTTGCTCGTTTAAATCGTCTTCAACAAAAGGAGTTAAAATCTTTACGCTTCGCTCCACTAACGGTAAAGCTAATAACTCTTCAATATTGCCAAATTTCGGCATAGTTTTTGGGAAGAACAAGCCCTGGTTTTTACCTAAACCTTGCTTAACCGCTTCAGCAAAACTGACTTGCTGATCATTTTCTTTTAAATTATAAAATTTCACTGTCTGTTCCTGATTAAATTTTTTTATCATAGCTAAGGGTTTAACCTCAGCTACTTTAGTTAATTAGTTATATTTCGATTGCGCCTGTTTCGTCTACTTGGCATACATGCACGAAACCGAGCGCTGTTTGTAAATAATTTTCTTGCAACCATATGGCAAAGCTTTGCGCTTGTTGTTCATTATCACAAATACAAAACAACGTTGGTCCTGATCCTGAAATCCCCACAGCATGAGCACCTTCAGCAATTAAAAAGTCATGAGCTTGCTGGTATTTAGGTAATAAATTTGTTCTATATGGCTCAGCCACTACATCCGTTAGCACTGAAAACGCTTGTGCTTTATCTTGCCTGTGGCAAGCATCAACAAAAGTTGCTAAATTTTGACCATAGCTTATCACATCAGCACGACTATAACTGGTTGGCAAAACATCACGAGCAGCTTTAGTAGACACTTCAATACCAGGGTAAGCCATTACATAATAACAATCATTAAAGCCGGGTAAAACACGACTAATAACTTCTGCATCAGGCACCATCAATTGCAGACCACCTAAATAACAAGGCGCAACATTATCATAGTGTAAACTGCCACTAATTTGTGCTTCCATTTGGCCGGTCATTTTTAACAACGTTTTTTCATCAAAACTAAAGTCTTGATACTTTGCATAATAAGCATTTAAACCTGCTAGCGCAGCAACCACTGAACATGCACTAGAGCCTAGACCACTACCTACTGGCATCTTTTTGTCTAAAGTCATCAATACATGAACAGGTGTTTGGTCATTATCATTAAGAGCCTGATTAAAAAGCTGTAAACAAGACCAAACGATATTGTCTTCTTTATCTTTAGGTAGCTTGTCTGCAAATGCGCCAACGACAACTAAATCATCTTTTAAGGCCGGCTCTACACTAACCACATCACCAAGTAAGGTGCCATCTACAGGTTTAACTGCTAGACCTAAAACATCAAAACCAACACTAACATTGCCTATTGAGGCAGGAGCAAAAACGGAAACACTTTGCTGAGTATTCACTTCATGAGTCATTAGAGCTGCTGCTCCCAAGCAAGTGTTCTTAATACATCACCAAAAACTCCAGCAGCCGTAACGGCAGCACCAGCACCATAGCCACGTAAAACAAATGGTAATGGTTGATAATAACGACTATGTATAGCTAACGCATTCTCACCATCTTTTATGCTATACAGTGGATGGCTGGAATTTACTGCTTCAATAGAGACTTGGCACTTTCCATCAACAATATTACCAATATATCGTAAAACTTTACCCTCAGCTTTTGCAGCTTCGCTACGTTCACTAACTTGTACATCAAGAGACTTAAGGTTTTCCATAAATTCATTAACATCACCGCTATCATCAAAGTCATCAGGTAAAACCGACTCGATATTGATATCAGATAGCTCAAGCTGCATGCCTGATTCACGTGCCATAATGAGTAATTTACGTGCCACATCCATACCACTTAAATCGTCACGCGGATCTGGCTCAGTAAAACCATTTTCTTTAGCAATAGCCGTCGCTTCAGATAAAGACATACCTTCATCTAACTTACCAAATATATAAGATAAAGACCCTGAAAGTACCCCTTCAAAGCGTTGTAATTCATCACCCGCTTTAATCAAACTTTGTAGTGTATCAATAACAGGTAAGCCTGCCCCTACTGTCGTTTCATATAGGAATCGACGATTCGTTTTTTGTGCGGTACTGCGTAGTTCTTGGTAATATTGCCAAGAATCAGTATTGGCTTTTTTATTTGGTGTTACCACATGAAAGCCTTCAGCTAAATAATCGATATAGCTCATTGCTAGGGCTTCATTGGAAGTCGAGTCAACAAGTACAGGATTAATTAGATGATTATCACGAACAAATTGCTTTAAGTTTTCCGCATTCACTTCCAAGGCGTTACCATCAGCTAAGCCTTGCTTCATGACTTCTTGCCAATTTTCTAAATCAATACCTTCTTGATCAAACACCATACCTTTAGAGTTGGCGATACCATAAACTTTCAAAGCAATATTCTGCTCTTTTAGGCTGCTTTGTTGGCGTGATATTTGTGCAATTAGTTCGCTACCAACAACACCACAGCCAACCAAGAACACATCGATAGTCGGTTTATGTGAGAAGAAGTTTTGATGGCTAACTTTCATAGCATCGGTACATTTTCGTTGTTCAATCACCACAGAAATACTACGCTCTGATGAGTCTTGAGCTATTGCGACAACATTCACTCTTGCCTGCTCTAATGAACTAAAGAATTTTGCTGCTACACCCCGTTGGTGATGCATACCATCACCAACCAGAGAAACGATAGAAAGCTCACCTTTTAAAGCAACAGGCTCGAGTAAACCATTAAGCAGCTCTAATTCAAACTCTTCTTTTAGACTTTGCTCAGCTAATTGAGCATCACTTGAGTGGATACAAAAACTGATACAGTATTCACTTGATGATTGGCTAATTAAGACTAATGAAATATTTTCACGGCTCATGGTAGCAAACACTCGACTCGCCATGCCAACCATACCTTTCATACCTGGACCTGATACATTGACCATGGTTAAATCATCAAGGTTTGATATGGCTTTAACACGTTTTTGTTGATCATTTTCGTTAGAAATTAATGTACCCGGCGCTGCTGGATTACTGGTATTTTTGATTAAGCAAGGAATATGATATTGCGCGATAGGTCCGATTGTTTTCGGGTGTAATACACTAGCACCAAAATATGATAACTCCATCGCTTCTTGGTAAGACAAATAATCTAATAATTTAGCTTCTTTGATCATTCGAGGGTCGGCATTATATACGCCATCAACATCCGTCCATATTTCGCAGCACTCCGCTTGCATACAAACGGCTAGAACTGCTGCAGAATAATCTGAGCCATTGCGACCTAATGTCGTGATTTGACCTTGCTGATCATCAATATCGACATGAATACCGATAAAACCTGGCATTAATGAAATGGTATTTAGTTTTTCGTATTCCGCAGAAAACTTCTCTTTAGAGAGTACCAAGTCAGCTACTGCATTTAATGATGAGTCATTGGTATAGAGAAACTTCTCTGGTGATAATAACGAAACTTGCAAACCTGAAGATTGTAGCACTGAGTCTAAGATAGCAACGCTTAAGCGCTCTCCAGTACTGATAACACGTGCGCGAATATGATCAGGACAATAAGTTAACATTGTCGCCCCTTGCATAAAACGCTGTAACTGATGCTCATAATTAGTCAACGCTTGTTCGCAATGTTGAGAATTAAAGCTTTCAAGACTTGCTGATAAATCGTCAATAATAGTGGTTATTGCGCGCTTAAAATGACCTAAATCTGTAATTAGCTTGGCTTCATCGGTAATATTCTCCGCCATAGCTACTAGGTGATTAGTGACACCCTGCGGAGCTGAAACAACAACCGCCACATCAGAAGACTGGCTTTTATCTTTTATAATATCAGCAACTTGACGAAAGCGCTCAGCAGAAGCTAGGGATGAGCCACCAAATTTAAGTACACGCATTATTTTTTCCTTTAATAAAAACAAAAAACCCGTAACCTTTTCAGGTCACGGGCTTCGATAAAATTGTTATTTTTTACACGTTAGCCAGCGACCGCCATCCCAATTCGGGTGGTGGTAATAATAATGGTTTGGCTAGTAGTAATATTCATGATTGATAAAATGCCTGAATTGCCACTTTGTGTCAACCTTAATTGGCACTCTCAACTCAGACTAAAAAGTTATAGGTTATGAATAACTATATAAGTAAGATTAATAGTTATTAAAAAACGTACCTTTTAAATAAAAAATAACATTAATATGGCAATTAATTACCTAGCAAAAAATACAAACTGGTAAGAGAAAGTGTCGCTGACGACATATATATAAAGGCCATGCTTAAGCTATGCGTATTAAGTTTCATCACTATTCCTATTTATGTTAATTCAAACAAGTGAGAGTCAATTAATTGTGCTTTTTACTTCAAAGCATTGATAAACAGAGAAATAAGCTAATTTCATGCCACTATGTTTTTGGACATAAGCATAATAAGGTAATGGGTGCTAGGCATCTGCAATGAATAGTTAACTGACTGTAAGGATTTGTACGCGTTACAGAGGAATTGATTAAGGGAGTTGCCAACTTAATTTAGACTGATGATTTCTCAACCAAAGCTTAGCTTGTTTATAATCTGGAAAATATTTAGCAACTAACTGCCAAAAATCCGTTGAGTGGTTTAAAAATCGTAAATGGCACAGCTCATGGACAACAATATAATTGATGACATCGTCAGGTAACATCATCATTAAATAGTTGAAACTAAGCTCTCCCCTACTATTACAACTTCCCCATCTAGCGCGATATTGGCGAATTTTGATACTCGTGGACTGAAGCTGTGTTACTTCACTGTAATGGCTAACTTTTTCGGGGATAATAGTTTGTGCTAGTTGTTTAAAGTAAGCTTCTAACTGCTTTTTGACAGCGATTTGAAGTTTAGTTTGATCAGTTAATTTCGCTTCATAGCGTCTTGCAAAGACTATGTGAAATTCTGCCGCTTCTTGATGAAAGTGAGTTTCAGATTTGATGCCAAAACTAATTTTCAAGCTGACCAGTTGCCCTAAAATATACAACTGGCTACCTTGTGAAAAGCAACAAGATTCAGCTTGTTTCTGTGATTGCTCAATAACTTTTGCTTTCAGCCAGGCAGACTTTTCGTTTACTAAAGTATTAATGGTTTTATTATCCACAAAGTGAGGAGCACGAACCACGATTTTTCCATGCCTAACCTCTAGTGAAAGTGTTTTGCGACGATCACTGCGAATAATTTGAAATTCAACCATAGCTTTACGTTTAGCTAGCCTCACTAAGCTTCGGTTTTGCTGCTGCTTTCTTTTTTGGTTTGGCTGCCACAGCCGGCTTTACTTCTTCGGCTACCGGCTCTGCTAATGCAGGCTTTTTGGCGGTATTTTTAGCGACTTTTTTTGCAAGTAAAGCCACAAGCACTTCTTCTCTATGTTGTGCTAAATAAATACTCAGCTCTTCATTTACAGCATCGCTTAATTCAACGGGTGATTGCGCAAAGACTTCAGCCAAATTATCAGCCATATCCAACATTTTATCGTATTCATCTGCTGACTTCTTATCCATAAATGTTTTTGCCTCCACCCCGTGTCTAATGACGACAAATCTACTTTCAACTGCCATTGTTATTCCTTAGTCATGTTAAAAGAAAAGGTTTAAATTAGTTTTATGAGCTTATCACGAACTACCGCAAACTGTATATAATAACAGTGTTAATTTTAAGTTAATTCTATATTCAGGCAATATTCGTTGCTTTTTATCTCACGTTAAATTGCACCTACAAAAGATTTCGTATGTCCATTTATTTACAAATGTAAAAGTTTTGAAACAACTGCACAATTATTTTTTGCATATTAAATAAACAATCAATAACTTAACAGTTTTAAGGACAAAATAGCAGGACTTTTACTTACATCCACAAGCAAAGTGTTAACAACTTTTTATCCAAAATACTCCACTATTATATGGCGTGTTGCACTTTAGTTACACGTTGACCAATATTATTATGGAGAATATCATGAGAACATTAAAAACAACCCTTATCGCACTTGCTACAGCCGTTCCTGTATTAGCTTTTAGTTTACCTAGCCAAGCCATGGACCCTACCTTAGAAAAAGCCTTGGTAAAAATGTGTAAAGCTGCTGCGAGTAACACGCCAATTAGACTAAAAAACTCTATCGACGCCTATCGTTTATCAGATAGGAATGTTGCCTTAAATGTAATGTGTAATGGCGATGATATTATTAGTTTTGCTGAGAACCATGGCGCAGACAAAACTGCAGCAAAATTACAACGAAGCATAGGTAATGTTAGTATTATTGATACTGCGGCGGCAGAGAAACTTAGTGTCACATTCACCGAATAGTTTTGAGGAATAACAATGTGTTATTAAACAAGAGCACTCTACATTAGAAGTAGGTGCTCAGTTTACTAATCACCGAATAGTTTTTCAAACCAATTGCGTTCATCTTTATTCGTTTTTAAGCAATTTTCAGTTTTTCGAATACCTAAAGAAATAGCGGGATAACTTTTAGTATTTTGACAATCACTGGTAACTGCGTTGCCTGTTTGTTGCTCAAACACAGTCAAAACAACTGCATCGGGTTTACTGTGAACTAGGTTTGTCACTCCTTGCTTTTTCATATAATCTGCGAAAAGCACCAAAGCGCCACTACTACCCGTTAACCCTGTCGGGGTATTGTTGTCATTGCCTAACCATGTAGTAACTAAATGCGTGTCATCATAACCAATAAACCAACTGTCGCGTAAATCATTACTGGTACCGGTTTTGCCCGCTAACTCAGCTCCTTTTACTCGCCATGATAACGATCTTGCCGTGCCTGTTTTCGCCACTTCTGTTAACGCAAAGTCAAGTAAATATGCTGCATTGGTAGATAATATTTGCGCTGGTTTTTCTTCAAACTCCCAAACAGTAGCACCGCTTTCTCCGACGATCAGATTAATAGCATGTGCTGACATTGCACTGCCTTGTTTAGCCAACGGTAAATACATTTGATTAATTTGCCAAGGAGACATGTCAATCGCCCCTAGTAGCATTGATGGCCGAGTGACTAACTCTTTGCGATAACCTAACGAATACATAGCATTAGCAATATTATCTAATCCTAACTTCATTCCTAAATTAACCGTCGGAATATTTAAAGAGTTAACTAAGCCATCAATCAATGGCACTTGTCCTCTATATTCACCATCATAATTTTGAGGTTGCCATTTTTGACCTTTTTCGCTACTTAGGGTTATCGGCTTATCGTCTAATACAGTCGCCAAATTAAATTGCTCATATCGCTCTAGTGCTGCGATGTAAATAATAGGCTTAATCAGCGATCCAATCGGTCTATTGACATGTAAGGCTCGGTTGAAGCCAGCATAACCACTTTGTTTATCTGCTACTATGGCACGCACTTCAGCACTAGCGATATCTGTCACTATCATTGCCGCTTGTAAATCTTTTTGTTTTTGTTGCTTTTCTAGCACAGAAAGTCTTGATGCTACGGTTTGCTCTAGTAACTGCTGACTGACATGAGAGAAGCCAGTAAAAACTTTAATACCTGATTTTTGCTGACGACTAGATATCTGCTTATTGAGCTCACTTTTGACCAGTTGTAAATAAGCTGGATAATTTTGGCTTTTAAATCGACGCTGCTCTCGAACAGTTAATGGCATAGTTACCGCTTGTTCAAACTCATGCACAGATAATAAGTTTTGCTCAAACATTAAACGGAGAATCAAATCGCGTCGAGTTTTTGCTCTCTTTGGATGACGCCAAGGGTCGTAATAGCTTGGCCCTTTTACTTGTGCGACGATGAGTGCAATTTGCTCATGGTCTAGTTGGGTTATCGGTTTGCCAAAATAAAATTTGGCGGCTAAACCAAAACCATATATGCCATTGGCATAGTGTTGCCCTAAATAGACTTCATTAAGGTAGGCTTCCAACAATTGATCTTTGCTATACCTAACTTCAATAATCAGAGCCATTAAAGCTTCTTTTAACTTGCGGGTTAGTGTGCGTTCTCGCGTTAAAAACATATTTTTAACGAGTTGCTGAGTAAGCGTACTGCCTCCCTGCACGGTTCGGCCAGCCATCAAATTACTATATAAAGCACGCAAAATACCAAAAGGCGAAATACCTTGGTGATGATAAAAATCACGATCCTCTATCAACAACAAAGTATCAAGTAATAAAGTAGGGACATTTTCAAGGTCAATTAAAACGCGATCTTCTTTATTATCAGGAACTAAACGAGCTAGTAAAATCGGCTCAAGTTTTATGCTTGCAACAGCTGAGTCGTCAATATCAAGATAGCTAATTTTGCCTTGCTCAAATTCTATGGTGAGTTTAACCGCTGAATTACTTTCGCCTATTCCAGCATCCGGAAAATCAAATGCTCGACGATAAACAATTAGCCGTTTTGATGATTGTGCATATTGTCCTGGACGATAAACAGTAGTAACTTTTTGATAACCATTTAATTTAAGCGATTCAACTAATAAACTTAAACTTTTTTCCTCTCCTAGGTATACCTTTTCAATTTGGCCATAAATTTGTGCTGGTACTTGCCATCGTTGACCTTCAAATTTTTGCTGAACTTTAGCATCTAAATAGATAGTGAATATCACCAGTACAAAAATAATCGCCAGCATAAGTTTAAGACTGGTAATGAATACCCAGTTTAACCATGATGTTGTAGCGTTTTTCTTTGGGGTTTTATCATTGTTTTTCTTAGTGACCATTAACTCTGAATTTCCTAACTTCTTTTTGCGGTAATATTTTCAATATGACGTTTCGTTTTATTTGTCGCTTTGGTATTAGCAGGATCATCTGGCCAATAATGCTTGGGATAGCGACTTTTCATATCTTTTTGAACAGCTTTATAACTGCCCGCCCAAAACTGGGCTAAATCTTGTGTGATTTGAATAGGTCGCTGAGCGGGTGATAATAACTCTAAAACAAGTGAGGCACCATCATTGTTATTGCTCTGAGCACTTGTAGTTATGCCTATTTTCGGTGTTTCCTGTAGTCCATAAACCTCTTGCATAGGTAACGACACCTTAGGGGATTTTTCCATGCCGTATGTTATCGGGCAATGACGCCCAGTAGGGCCAAGATAGTGACTCGGAGCTGCTTGAGCCAAAATTTGTTGTTGTTGATAATTTAGCAAGGACAATAAAATAGCTGATAAGTCGAGTTGTAATAATTTCGCTTTCGACTTAATTTCTCCTACAAAAGGGGCTAACCACTGATTTAAATTCGCAAGCAGCCAGTGATCAGATATTTCAGGAAGTTCATATGCAGGAAAATAACGACATAACCATTGCCACCTAGCTTTTAGCTCTAAATCTTTTCGCTGCCAGCCTAGGACATCTAGCCCTTTTTTATTGATGTAGGTACACCACATATCCCGAATTATATCCGCGCTAATCACCTTATTCGATACCGTTGACGATAACACTAAGGCTGCAAGCTTAATTTGTTTTCTTACTATGATTTTACCACTGGAGTCATCAAATATTGCTAACTCCTTCTCTTTGATATTCTTAGCAAAAACATGTTCAATATGGGAAAGTTCAATACTTGCCGCCAAACGGACTCTTAAAACACTATTTATTTGCATTAAATCAGCAACGACTAAAAATGGCTCAGCCACCAAGACATCTTGTTCATTCAAACTCACTCCCTTACCATTTGCACAAATATACTCTCCCACAGATTTCCTTGCCATAGCTACCCGTTCAGGGTAAGCATATGCGAGTAATAAGCCGCTCATTTTTGTGGGTGAATCCCTTAACAAAGTTAACGCCTCGCTTAATACTATCTGTAAACTTCTTAACAAGGTTTTTACTTGTTTTATTATATTAACTAAATTGCCATAAGGCTTGTGCCAATGAGCAATTAACTGTTCCACTCTATGATTTAAATTACTATCATATTGAGCACGATCCTTTGCCAATATATCTCGCTCTTCTAGAAGCGCTGTTATTATACAAGCTAAAAAAGCGCTACTCATGTCGATTGCTCTTGCCTGAATTAACATATGCGCAAAACGAGGATGGCAAGGGAGTTTTGACACCTTATCTCCATGAGCGGTTAACTTGCGCTGCTCATCGACAATATCCAAGCTTTGTAACTCTTGCCATGCCTGCTGCTCTTTTTGCTGTTTAGGCACTTCAAGAAGTGGTAATTCAGCTAAACTCGTTACTCCCCATCGTGCTACTTCAATTAAAGTGGGTAATAAGTCAGCCTGCTGAATAGCATTGATACTTTGCTCTGCCCTTCGGTCAAAGTCATCTTTGGAATATAAGCGAATACAATGGCCGGGCATAAGTCGACCAGCACGACCAGCTCTTTGAGTAGCTGATGCCTTAGCAATTAGTTGCTGATTCAATTTATTCATTAGACTGGCATTGTCATAACTTGCGACTTTTTCAAAGCCGCAATCTATCACCATATTAATGCCTTCAATTGTTAAAGACGTTTCGGCAATATTCGTGGCAAGCACCAGTTTCCTCTTACCTGAGCCACAGGGTTGAATCGCTTGTTGCTGTTCTTTTAAGGTCAAATCACCGAATAACGGACATAACAATAAATCACTCGGACAATACTGACTTAATGTTTGTGCAATAAAACGAATATCGCCAATACCAGGTAAAAACACTAAAATAGAGCCTTGATGAGTCAGCATCTGCTGTTTAATGACTTGAACCGCATGATCGCGCCAACGATGGATATTACTTGCGGCCTGATAACTATATTCAATAGGGAAACTGCGCCCTTCACTCACCAACACCTTGGCATCAGGTAATGCCTGTGCCAAATAATCACTGTCTAATGTTGCCGACATCAATAATATCTTTAAATCATCTCTCAAGCTTTGTTGGACATCGCGGGTTAATGCAAATGCTAAATCACCATGTAGTGAACGCTCATGAAACTCATCAAAAACGACTAAAGCACAACCACTTAGCTCAACATCTTGCTGAATGATTTGCGTTAAAACACCTTCGGTTATCACTTCCAAACGAGTATGTTTAGAAACTTTAGTTTCATTTCTCAAGCGATAACCAACGGTATCACCTACAGTCTCATTTAATTGGCTGGCTAAATAGCTGGCTATATTTTTAACCGCTAATCTTCTTGGCTGTAGTAAATAGATTTTTTGCTTTGCCAGCTCAGGTAATGCCAATAACCACAAAGGTAAACATGTCGACTTACCGGCACCGGGTGGCGCTGACAAAATAACAGTGTGGTCTTGCGTTATGGTTTGACAGAATTGTGATTTGATAGCCTCAATAGGCAATGACGAGGTGGCAGGCATAAAAAATATAGTCGTAAAACGAATAACGCCATAATAACAATTTTTTATTGCGATTACCTTAAAATAGCTAAGCTGTTGATCTTGACTATAATAATGATAATGCAGCTAAGAACGGGTTTATGAGTTATGAACATGAAAAATGATAACAGCGTTGAGTTTTGTTTTCTCGCTGAGCCAACTGATGTAAATTTTGGCGGAAAAGTGCATGGTGGCATGGTAATGAAATGGATTGATCAAGCCTCTTATGCCTGCGCAGCTAAATGGAGCAAACGTTATAGTGTTACTGTTTCGGCGAATGGAATTCGCTTTATTCGCCCTATTCTTGTTGGTCAAATGGTATCAGTAACTGCGCAAATTGTTCACACAGGAAGATCGAGCATGCATATTTATGTTGTCGTGCGTGCTAGAGATCCCAAAGAAAACAGTACCGTGATCACCAATCGCTGCTTTATTACTTTTATGGCCACCGATGAAAGTGGCTATCCAGTTAAAGTACCTATTTTCGAGCCCGAATCAAAAGAAGAAAAAATGCTAGAGCAAGTAGCAATGCATGCAAAAGATTTTGCCAAACAATTAGATCAAGACTTTGAAGAGAAGCTTGGCTGGAAATAAGCCATCCAAGAATAAAATTCATAACCAACTGAAATTAAATAAAAATTTAAACTTGAAAATATAATAAAATCTGCTTACTTGGCAAGGATTTAAAAACTTGCTATCAATATCCTTCGGCTAAATTCTTTAAAATAGGAGTAAATATGCAATATTCAGCACATGGAAGTTATAGCATTGAACAAGAAAACAACATATTACTTGTGGATGCTCAAGGACCTTTTAATGAAGTTACCGCCAAGAAATATCATAAAGATATTGAAATTTATACAAAAAAAATGAGCAATAGTCCTTGGGGCTCCATTATTACCTATCGAGGCAATGGTGTATTCACACCGGATGCAGAAAAAAGTTTAATAGAAACCACTCACTATAGAATTGAGAATGGCATGATAGCAATTGCTGCGGTAATTAATGACACTGCTTACGCTGATATTTTACAAATGCAGTTACAACGCATATACCAAAGTTGCCAAATACAATTTAATTTCTTCAGTGATGCTAATAACGCTAAAATCTGGTTAGATAGCTTTATTGATGAACATAATATGAGTGTTGCCAATTGATAAATAGTGATAAGTTTTTCAGCTAGTTGTATCATCGCTAGCTCAAATGAATTACTCAAGATCAAATAAATGTTGTTCACACCTCCCTTACAGCAGTCTCAGTTAATTAAGCGTTACAAGCGCTTTTTAGCTGACATAATATTAACAGACGGTAGTCAAACTACATTACACGTAGCTAATACAGGTGCAATGACAGGTTGTGCTGAACCGGGCGATATTGTCTGTTACAGCACATCATCTAATACTAAGCGTAAATATCCCTTTAGTTGGGAGATAACTATAACGGCAGATAATCACCATATTTGTGTGAACACCATTAGAGCGAACCAATTAATAGAAGAAGCTTTGAATGCAAATGTTATAACAGAGCTCGCTGATTATTCATCAATTCAAAGGGAAGTAAAATACGGAAGTGAAAACAGTAAAATTGATTTTTTGCTCACAGAGCCGAAAAATCCGGCCGCTTATGTTGAAGTTAAAAGCGTTACTTTGCTTGAAGGGGAACAAGGATATTTTCCTGATGCGGTGACCACACGAGGACAGAAACATCTTCGTGAATTAATCGAAGTAGCTCAACAGGGTCATCGAGCTGTTTTACTTTTTGCCGTTTTACATTCAGGTATCAATTCAGTCAAAATAGCAAAACATATCGATAAAAAATATAATGCTTTAATTGTCGAAGCACAAAATAACGGCGTAGAAATATTAGCATACAAAGCGGAATTTGAATTAACTAACCAGTCAACTAAAATAGTGATAGCTAAGGCGATTAACATCATAATTTAAAAGATAATGATTGACGAACCCTAGCAAAACTTGCTAAAAAAGCTTGCTCATAAAAAAAGACAAAAATAATAATTTTAGTGCAACTGAAGTGATTAGTAATAACTTATTGATATAAAAGTAATTATTTTTTACTTGAAAATTTTTTTACCAGAAACCTTGTTTTTTGTTAAAGGTAATACAATATAGACCTGATATTTCAGGTCTATTATAAACATATTCATGCTGCATAAAATGCGGTTTTCAAGATGAATATTATATTGGCACTTAATAGCCAAGGAGATGTTAAATAATACATTTATTAAACAGCCTTGGTTTTAGTAGCATTAGGAGATAAAGCATGCCAACAAGTAAGAATAAAGCATTAGGTGTAATGGCATTAGCAGGTGTTGAGCCATATGTAGAAAAAGCTAATGAAGAATACATGGGTACTCCACAGCAAGAGCATTTTAAAAAGATTTTGGATGCTTGGCGTGTACAACTTCGCGAAGAAGTTGATCGTACTGTAACGCATATGCAAGATGAAGCAGCAAACTTTCCAGACCCTGTAGACAGAGCCGCTCAAGAAGAAGAGTTTAGCCTTGAACTTCGTACTCGAGATCGCGAACGTAAACTCATCAAAAAAATCGAAAAAACACTACAATTGATTGAAGAAGACGAGTTTGGTTTCTGTAAGTCTTGTGGTATCGAGATTGGCATTCGTCGATTAGAAGCTAGACCTACAGCCGATCTTTGTATTGAATGTAAAACCTTAGCTGAAATTAAAGAGCGTCAAATGGCTGGCTAAGCCATTGAATACAAAAATTTCCGAGAAAAACATAAAGCAAATCAAGCGACCAGATTCTATAATCGAAAAAGAGTATCGTGGTCGCTTTGCCCCATCTCCCTCAGGTTTACTCCACTTTGGCTCTTTAATTGCCGCTCTAGCAAGCTATTTAGATGCAAAATCGACTATTGATTCACAAGGTAACGCGGGGAAGTGGTTAGTTCGAATTGAAGATATTGATCCCCCCAGAGAACAAAAAGGTGCTAGTTCAGCTATTTTGAGCACGCTTGAAGCGTTTGGTTTACTTTGGGATGAACAAGTACTGTATCAAAATGAACAAGCACAGCTGTATAATCACTTACTACACGAAATCCAAGAGCAGAAACTTAGTTATTATTGTCATTGCACACGTGCCCAAGTTAAAGCGCTCGGTGGTATTTACCAAGGCCATTGCCGTGATTTAAACATGGCAAAACAGCACAGCGCAACTCGGCTTATTAACCAGCATGGGCTTTATCAATTTACCGATATATTTCAAAATAAAGTTCAAAGCAATAAGCTGCTCGCCGAAGAAGACTTTATCATTCATCGTAAAGATGGTTTATTTGCTTACCAGTTAGCAGTCGTTCATGATGATATTTATCAAGGTATTACGCATGTTATTCGTGGCTGTGACTTACTCGAGCCAACGGCAAGGCAGCTAACATTATTTGCAGCACTAAAACAACAAGCACCAATATATGGACATGTTCCTTTAGCAGTTACTGAGCAAGGATATAAACTCAGTAAACAAAATAAAGCGCCGGCCATTAATAATAAAAAACCTCAACCTGCACTCATAGCTGCACTGAAATTTTTAGGGCAAAACCCTGAGCCAAATCTTGTCCACGAAACCGTGACAGATATTATCAACTGGGCAATAAATCATTGGTCAAGAGCACAGGTACCCAAGGTTAAAGAACTCGATATAAACCACTACTAACATCATTCATCAAGGAGGAAAATCATGCACCTAGCACAATTAAATATTGCAAAAGCTAAATACCCATTAGATTCACCACAGCTAAAAGAATTTGTCGATAACTTAGAGCCGGTGAATAATATTGCAGAGCAAAGTGAAGGTTTTGTTTGGCGATTGCAAGATGAAAGTGGTGATGCCACCGACATTCAGGCATTTACTGATCCTAATATTATCGTCAATATGTCAACTTGGCTGTCAGTAGATGCCTTGAAAAATTTTATGTTTAGAACCCATCACCGTGATTTTTTACGTCGAAAATCTTTATGGTTCGAAAACATCCCTCAAGATAGTTATGTACTTTGGTGGGTAGCTAATGATCACAAACCCACCATTGAAGAAGCTGTTGAGCGCTTAAATTATTTACGTGAGCATGCAGACTCACCCTACGCTTTCTCCTTTAAAAGTAACTTTAGTGCTAAAGAAGCGTGCGAATTTCTTACCAAGCAGCAACATAATAGAAGTTAACCATGAACTTAAATTTCTCTGATTACAGTGCAAACCAGCGTTATCATTTAATGACGCAAACCATCATTCCTCGCCCTATTGCTTGGGCATTGACTGATTCAGATAATGGTAGCTATAACTTAGCACCTTTCTCTTATTTCACCGCAGTATCAAGTGAGCCACCGATATTAATGCTATCGGTTGGAAAGAAACCTAATGGTGATAACAAAGATACCTTAACGAATATTATTAATAACAAAAGAATAGTCATTCATATTGCGGGTGAACATGATGCTCAATTAGTAACCCAAACCGCACAAACACTTGCTCATGGAGAGTCAGAGCTGGCTCAAGCATCTTTAAGTACAAGTGAATTTCTAGACTTTTCACTGCCAAGATTGAGCCGTTGTGATATCGCTTATGGTTGTGAATTGTACGAAATAAAAGAGCTAGGCACAGTGCCACAGAGTTTAATTTTTGTGGAAGTAAAACAGGTGTATATTAATGATGATGTAATTGAGCTCGATAATAAGCAACGGGTAAAAGTACACGCTGATAAAATAAAGCCACTTGCACGTCTTGGTGGTGGTGAGTACGCTTCAATCACATCACCTTTTACCATGGAACGCCCAAAATAAAGATCGTAAACTTCAAGTAAATTAACAATCAAGGATATGTTATGTCAAAAACAACTGTAATTACTGGTGCTAATCGCGGAATTGGCCTAGCGATGGCTAAAATTTGCCAACAAAATGGCGATAACGTCTACGCTCTATGCCGACAAAGCTCACCGCAACTAGCATCACTTAACGTGAATATCATCGACCAGGTTGATATAGCCACCGAATCAGGCTTAGCTAAAGCGGCATTAGAAAATATCACCATAGATTTACTCATCAATAATGCCGGTATTTTGCGGGATGAGAGCTTACAAGATTTTAATACTGATACAATAACCGAGCAATTTAATGTTAATGCGCTGGCTCCATTGTCATTAACTCAAGCACTGTTAGCTAACTTTACTTCCGGTAGTAAAATTGCCTTTATTACCTCTAGAATGGGCTCTATCACTGATAATGGCTCAGGTGGTCGATACGGCTACCGAATGTCAAAAGCGGCTCTTAATATTGGCGCTATGTCATTAGCAAAGGATTTAGCAACAGAGCAAATTGCCGTCGGTATTTATCATCCAGGTTATGTACAAACTGATATGGTTAATAAAACGGGTGATACTAGTAATGGTGATATCAGTGCCGATCTTTCCGCGCAAAGGTTAGTCGATTTAATGAATAACTTAACCATGGTAGATTCTGGTGTATTTAAACACTCTAATGGTGAAGTACTGCCTTGGTAAATTGGTTTCTAGTTTATAGCAGCGACAACACCAAATATCGCTGCTTTTTCATTCTCTTTCATACTTGTTTCCTGTATGATTGCGCAATTATTTTTACAACATTTTCAGCCAAAAAAGGTCTGCCTCATCAAACGCGTTATCAACCTATGTAAAAAGGTTTTAGGCTCTAAAGCAAATAAAACCAGTAAAACAGTAACAACTCTTCAAGAGCCAATTGTGCTGACACGTGATCAGCACCCTATTTCTCGACAATTTATCAGTGAAAGTGCCCTTAAAGTATTATATCGCCTCAATAAAGGAGGTTACGATGCTTACCTTGTTGGCGGCGGTGTTCGTGATATTTTACTCGGTTTAAAACCAAAAGATTTTGATATTGCTACTAATGCAACACCTGAGCAAATTAAGGCTTTATTTAGAAACTGCCGATTAATTGGTCGTCGATTTCGCCTAGCCCATATCGTTTTTGGTAGAGAAATTATTGAAGTAGCTACTTTTCGTGGCCACCACGATGAAAAAGAAAGCCAAGATAAAAAAACCTCAAAGCAAAGCGAACATGGCATGCTGTTACGTGACAATATTTACGGTAGCATTGAAGAAGACGCCGAGCGTCGTGATTTCACCATAAATGCGCTGTACTATTCCACTAAAGATTTTAAAGTTTATGACTTTGCTAACGGTGTTAAAGACGTTGAAGACAAAGTTATTCGCTTGATTGGCGATGTGGAAACTCGCTATCGTGAAGATCCGGTACGTATGTTGCGCGCTATACGTTTTGCCACCAAGTTAGACATGGATATTGAGGCGCAAACAAAAGCGCCAATAAAATCTCTAGCACCATTGATGGCAAATATTCCCGCGGCACGCATGTTTGAAGAGTTTTTAAAATTATTTATTTCAGGTAAAGCCGTTGCTAACTTTGAACAATTACGTCACTACCAATTATTTAAATTCTTCTTCCCTGCGGTAGATCAAGCACTGGATAATAATGACGAGCAATTAAAACGCTTTATCTTATTAGCGATGGAGAATACTGATAAACGTATCAACAATGAACAACGAGTCACTCCTGCGTTTTTATTTGCTGCAATGCTTTGGTATCCATTACAAAATTACATTAAACAAATTAATCTCAATAGCTCTCTAGCGCCTCAAGATGCTTTTTTTGCAGCCCTTAACGAAATAATGCCTGAGCAGCAACGTAGTATCTCCATTCCAAAACGCTTTCAAGGAGTAATGAAAGACATTTGGATATTACAAGATAAATTAGCTCGTCGTGAAGGCAAGAAAGCTTTTAAAGCATTTGAGCACCCTAAATTTCGGGCCGGGTATGACTTCTTATTATTGCGTAGTGAAATAGAATCGGACAATACACAACTAAGTGAGTTAGCCAAGTGGTGGACAGATTTTCAAAATGTCTCACCTGAAGCGAAACAACAAATGGTTAAAGGTATTAAAGGCGGACAAAACCGCCGCAGAACACCTAGAAAACGCCGCAAGCCGTCAGCTAAATCTTCTGCAGAGTAAAATGCGACATGAGCACTTCTAATACGACAGCTTATATTGGCTTAGGCAGTAATTTATCTGAGCCAATTCAACAAGTTAAACAAGCAATAGAAGCGATTAAAACCATACCTCAAAGTCAACTAAAGGCTTGTTCTTCTTTATATCTTAGCAAGCCAATGGGCCCACAAGATCAAGATGATTTTATCAACGCGGTTGTTGCAATTGATACAAGATTAACTCCATTAGAGCTACTTGACGCGTTGCAAGCTATCGAAAATAAAGCCGGTAGAGTGCGAAAAGAAAACCGTTGGGGCGCTCGTATTTTAGATCTTGATATTATCCTTTTTGGCCATAAAATCATTAGCTGTGAACGCCTTACGATTCCGCACTATGGCATGACTGAACGTGAATTCGTTTTATTGCCATTAGCAGAAATTGCCAGTGACCTAACTTTACCTAATGGTGAAAGTGTAAAACTTTTGAGCCAAAACATTGCTAACAATGCCATGGTAAAACTAAGCTAAGCAATATCCGTATATTGCAGTAGAAAAAGAATTGTGCGAAAGTAGTGAAACTGAGTAATTACTCAACTCTAATATTAAACGCAACCTACGTCTTGAGAACCTTATGGCTAAAATAACCACATCAACCTTGTTAAAAATGAAGCAACAAGGGGAAAAAATTTCAACGATTACCGCCTATGATGCAAGCTTTGCCAAGCTATTTGATCAAGCAGGTATTCACGCTATATTAATTGGTGATTCACTAGGCATGGTGTTACAAGGTCAAGATGACACCTTACCCGTTTCAATTGACGATATGGCTTACCATACTCAATGCGTAAGACGAGGCGTTGAAAATACCTTAGTCATTGGCGATATGCCCTTTATGACTTATGCAAGCACAGAACAGGCGCTAACCAATGCTACCAAGTTGATGCAAGCTGGAGCGAGTATGGTAAAAATGGAAGGTGGCTCTTGGCTTGCTGATACCATTAAATCATTGGTTGAACGAGGAATTCCTGTGTGTGCTCACCTAGGACTAACACCGCAATCGGTAAATGTATTCGGTGGCTTTAAAGTACAAGGTCGTGAAAAAGAGCATGCCGATAAAATGATCCAAGATGCTCAAGCTTTAGAAGCGGCTGGAGCTCAACTGTTAGTATTAGAGTGTATTCCTGAGCCACTAGGTAAAGCTATCTCAGAGGCAATATCTATCCCTACAATAGGTATTGGTGCAGGTAAATATACTGATGGCCAAATCTTAGTTATGCATGATGCGTTAGGGATTTCTTGTAGCTATATGCCTAAATTCTCTCGTAACTTTATCAAAGAAACCGGCGATATTAAAAAAGCCATTGAACTTTATATTAGCGAAGTATCAGCGGGTAACTTCCCTGGCGACGATCATATATTCAAATAGGCAGGTTGGCCGTTAGGCTCACTTCAATATCAGGCTAAGGCCTAATCTAGAAAGTAAGAACATCATGAACACAGTTGAAAATATTAAAGATTTACGCGCCCAAGTTAAAGAATGGCGAATGCAAGGACTCACCATAGCTTTTGTACCAACTATGGGTAATTTGCATGACGGTCACTTGGCGCTAGTAAAGTCTGCTCACAAATATGCGGATAAAGTTATTGTCAGTATTTTTGTTAATCCAATGCAATTTGGTTTAAGTGAAGATATTGACAACTACCCAAGAACGTTAGCACAAGATAAAAGCAGCTTAATCTCGGTGAATACTGACTTATTATTTACCCCAACAGCCGATACTATTTATCCAAAAGGGTTTGGTGAAAATAGTTATGTTGAAGTGCCTAATATTTCTAATTTGCATTGTGGCGCTAGTCGTCCGGGGCATTTTCGAGGTGTAGCCACTGTTGTATGTAAATTATTTAACCTAGTACAACCTGATGTCGCCTGCTTTGGCTCTAAAGATTATCAGCAGCTACAAGTGATTAAAACCATGGTTGAAGATTTATCGATGCCTGTGGATATTATTCCGGTAGAAATAATTCGTGAAACTTCTGGCCTTGCCATGAGCTCACGTAATGGATACCTCACCCCTGAAGAAATGGCAATTGCGCCATCGCTTTATCTAACCTTACAATGGTTAAGTGAACAGTTACGAGCCAGTCATCAACCTCGAGATTATGCTGCACTTATCATGCAAGCGAGTGAGAAGTTTGAACAGGCAGGCTTAAAAACTGATTACATTAACTTGTGTCACGCACAAACGCTAGAGCCAGCACTGCCAAGTGATAAAGAAGTGGTAATTCTCGCTGCCGCGTATTTAGGTAAAGCACGACTCATTGATAACTTACCGGTTAGCTTGTAAGTTTTAGTCTATTGTAGGTGGCGTTTAAGCTTCATATCTTGTCAACATAAATGCTCACCTACAATTACTTCAGTTGCGATAATATTTAAGACTTCGCCAATAACTGCGGTAAGAAATTTTCACTTTCTTGAGCCAATACACACTGCTCAGCTAAAATATCATGTAAGTTTTGTTTACTGGTTAATGGATTCGCTAACACCACTCTGAAAACAATCACTTTTTCGCCATTATAACGTCCCACTTGAATACGAGTACGAGAGACAAATGAGCGACCGTCTTCACGCTGACGCTTTTGAATAAACTTCGTTAATTTACCTAACAATAAATTAATCTCTGACTGTTGTTGTTCGTCAACATTGGCTAATAGTGCCTGCACAGATTTAGGAACATAGCGATATGTGAGTAAACAAAGCTCAGGCTTAGTGATCAATTCAAAATCTTCATGCTGATTGATAATATCGGCAAAATATTCTGCTTTCTCTATCGCTTGGTTGATAAGCATTTCATAACCCGGACGGCTAATAATATGCAAACTTGCATACACTAGCATCGCCATACCAGGGCGTGAGCCTTCTAGCGTATGACTACCCAGATCTTTAGAGCCTTTTCGTAATATATACTCAGCATGGTGTTCTATATCAGCTACTGAAGAGGGATCTTTAAACAAAACAACCCCTGCCCCCATAGGAACATACATTTGTTTATGGGCATCAATTGTCACTGAATCAGCGCGCTCTATTCCTTTGAGAAGACCTCGGTGTTTATTTGATAATAAAGTCGCGCCCCCCCAAGCAGCGTCAACATGGAAAAAACACTGATACTGCTCAGCCACATCGGCCATTTTATCAAGCGGGTCAACATTACCGGTTTCAGTGGTACCCGCAACACCAACAATAGCTAATACTTTAATATTCTTTGCGGTAAGCTCTGCACACTTTTGCGCTAATTTCTGACAATCTATTTTATTATTTTCATCTGTTTCAATAGCGATGACACTGTCTTGGCCAATCCCCAAGATATCGGCTGACTTTTGCAAGGAGTAATGACCTCGCTCAGAAACTAGAATGGCTAAACCTTGATAGCCATAATGTTGTAATGCCGAGAATAACCCTGAGCGGGTAATACCTTTAAAATCGCCGTCCGCTTTCAGTAACTTATTACGTGCCACCCAAAGGGCTGTAATATTCGCAACCGTTCCACCTGAACAAAAGGCACCTAAAGAATGATTGGCACTGTGCATCCACGCCTGATAGAAATCTTCATCTTGCTGGTAAACCAAGTTGTGCATCATACCCAGCACTTGGCGCTCTAAGGGTGTAAAGGCTTTTGAGGTCTCCACCTTAACTAGGTTCTGATTTAAGCCAACCATGAGTTTAGATAAAGGTAAGATAAAAGAAGGTAATGCTGAGGTCATATGACCAATAAAGCTAGGGCTTGCAGTATGTACCGATTGCGCAACGAGTTTATCTAACAAGTGGCGCATATGATCAGAAACAAACTCAGGTTGCTCTGGTATGTTTGGACTAATAAAGTCTTGCTCTATATCCGTTAAAGCATTTTTACTGGCAACAATATGGTTATTAAGAAAGCCAACAAGGTTGTGGGACATTTCTTGTTCAATTAACCCTAAAGTTGAATCGGGTGCTTCAGCAACAGTGAAAATTCTATGTAAAGATTCATTTGATGCTTGTGCTGTACGTTTGCTCTGCTTCATCGTTACGGTTAAAAGCCACTAAGGAGTTCATTTAATTGTGGCACTTTAATGAAAAAATGCATAAAAGTCTTCTATTTTCAGAATAAAGCGTATTGATAGTGACTATTTAGCTGCTAATTAACCATTGTACTGGCGTAAATTAAACCTGCTTGAATACCGCTAATTAGCACAAACACTATCAACAATATTTCATTTTTAACCGCTTTCATGGCATTTTCCTTTTTAATATTTAAATAATAATAAAAAGTAATCAACTGTCATGCCAAAACACTAACATCATGATTTATAGTTAATTTTAACAAAACACCATTAATAGCAAATACCCAACAGTAGTCAATATCACTATTAAATAGTAAATATTACCCCTTAACGATTAAGTACCAACTGCCAGCAATCTTGCCCACTAGCTTGGTATTTTGCCTCAAAAGGCGTTAATGGCTGCTCAATATCTTGAAGTTTAACTATTTCGCCCGATAAATTTACTTTGGCTGCAGCTTGTTGAAACTCTTGTAAATACAAAGGCCAATTACTACGCAAAACAAGCGTTTTTCCGATACTCGTCATCTGCGGAAATACCGCACTACCATGCCAGCGTCGTTGTAAATGTTTTGATTTAGGCCAAGGATTAGGGTACAAAATATAATGCAAAGCAACAGGCCAATTCGCGTCTTTTACTAAGCGATAAAAGTCATTTAAATCGGCTCGAACAAGATGGTAATTATTTGCTTGATAACCGTCTTCTTCAGAAAAACCTTCAACATTTTTATTGATGCGATGCGCAGATTTATCAACACCAATCACTATGGCCTGTGGATTTTTTTCTGCTAATAAACGTGTACTTTGGCCAACGCCACAGCAGGCGTCTAAAATAATCTCACCTTCAGGATTAGCCGCTAAAAAAGCTTGTACATGACTATCCATTTCAGCAAAAGCTTGCTTAGTATGCTCTTGATAAGGCTTTTGAAATGGATGTGATAGATGTTTTTCTACCACTTCATCAAGCTTTTCATGTATGCCATCTTGATTAGAAATAATCGCTTTAGAATCACCCGTTATATCTTTTGTCATCTGCAACTTCCCTTTAACTTCGTAAGCCAATGCCTTTGCTAATTAACGTCATGGCAACAGTAAATAATGTCACAATGAAGAAGCCAATTACTGCAAATGCAGTGGTAATGTTGACGTCTGAGATACCTAAGAATCCATATCTAAAGGCATTCACCATATAGACTATTGGATTGATTTGCGAAACGCCTTGCCAAAAATCAGGTAATAAGCTGATTGAATAGAACACACCGCCAAGGTAAGTTAATGGTGTTAAGACAAAAGTAGGAATTATCGAGATATCATCAAAACTTCCGGCAAAGATGGCATTAATCAAGCCACCTAACGAGAAAGTCGCAGAAGTTAGCGACACTGTCGCAATGATAATCCAAATATTATGAATCTTGATATCAACAAAAAATAGTGAGACCAAGGTAACAATTAGGCCGACTAAAATGCCACGTGCCATACCACCACCAACATAGCCGGCTACAATCACCCAGTTAGGAACAGGCGCAACAAGCATTTCTTCAACATTGCGTTGCCATTTAGCACTAAAAAATGATGAGGCAACGTTAGAGTATGAGTTAGTAATAACACTCATCATAATTAAGCCAGGTACGATAAATGACATATAGTCAAAACCGCCCATTTCTCCTATACGCGAACCAATTAGCGAGCCAAAGATAACAAAATACAAACTGATAGTAATTGCTGGTGGCACTAAGGTTTGCACCCATATACGCATAAAGCGCTGAATTTCTTTATGTAAAATACTTTTTAAGGCGATGGAGTTATTCATAATATTAAGCCTCGACTGCTGTTGATTTTTTTGAGATGAGGTTAACGAACAAGGCTTCTAAGCGGTTACTTTTATTACGCATACTTAACACGCCGACACCTTGTGTTGATAACTGTTCAAATACTTGATTAAGGGTTTGCTTTTTATGTAAATCGACTTCTAATGTATGACTATCTAGAAACCTATGCTCGATATCATTGAGGCTAACTTCTTGATCTTGACAATCTAAATCTAACACAAAGGTTTCAATATCTAATTGTGATAACAAGGCTTTCATACTGGTATCTTCAACGATTTCGCCACCATCAATAATGGCGATATTTCGACATAACATCTCTGCTTCTTCAAGATAATGCGTGGTAAGAATTATAGTAATACCTTCTTCATTGAGTTCACGTAAAAATTCCCACATATCTCGGCGCACTTCAATATCAACACCGGCGGTTGGCTCATCTAAAATCAACATTTTAGGCTCATGCATTAACGCTCGCGCTATCATCAATCGGCGTTTCATTCCACCAGAGAGAGTCCGAGCGGCAACGTTACGTTTATCCCATAACTCTAACTGTTTTAAATACTTTTCTGCTCGTTCAATAGCAACTTTTCGAGTAACACCATAATAGCCCGCTTGGTTAACTAAAATATTCATTAACGGTTCAAACTGACTGAAGTTGAATTCTTGCGGAACCAAGCCAATAAATGACTTTGCCTTTTCTAAGTCGCTATCAATATCATGACCATAAACTTTTACCTGCCCTTGGCTTTTATTGACTAGTGAAGTGATCACGCCAATCGTAGTTGATTTACCGGCACCGTTAGGGCCAAGCAAAGCAAAAAAATCACCTTGTTTTACACGTAAATCAATACCTTTAAGTGCCTGAAAACCGCCTTTGTAGGTTTTGGCTAAATCAGAAATTTCTAATGCATAAGTCATGGGCTTACCTTGTTAAAATTCTCGAAGAAAACTACTGTCTCTTGGGCTGTTTAATATGGTGCTATTAATTATAATTTCAACCCTATTAGCAAATCCGTTTTTAAAAAGCTAATAGCGAATAAAATAGTTAATCATAAAAGCTTGATAATGGTTAGATACGTACTGAAACTGCTTATGCTATAATTGCTAACATTGGTTTCAATTTCCTTTTTATCGATTAAATACATGTCAAAAAACACGCTATCAATTCGCGAAAAAACCATTTTCGACGGAATTTTCACTAAATACTTTTTAAAATCAATCTTCACCCTGTGGTTTAAATTAGCAGGTTGGAAAGTATGTAAATATCCACCTGAAGGTGCAGGTGTTACTATTGCCGCGCCTCATACTTCGAATTGGGATTTTATTTATGCACTCGGTGCTGCCATTTTCCACGATGTTAAAATTTATTTCTCAATCAAAGACAGTATGTGCAAAACCCCTGTACTGGGAAAATTGTTAATGTGGATGGGAGCAATGCCAATTGATCGCTCTCCTAACGGTCAAGGACAGGTTGAACAAATAAAAGCTTTTATTGATTCTCAAAAAGGCCAACGAATTTTTTTCTTATTCACACCAGAAGGTACTCGTGGCTCAGTAAAAAAATGGAAGACAGGGTTTTATCATGTGGCTGAGGGCTGTAATTTGCCTATTTTTCTTGCGAAAGTAGACTACTTAAGCAAAGAAGCCGGTGTTTTTCATACCTTTCAACTTACCGGTGACAAAGAAGAAGATATTCAAGCGATGCAAGCATCATATAAAAGTGTTCACGGTAAATACCCTAAAGATCAATATCCTCCCTATAGTGGCCAGTTACCATCAATATCAGAGTCAGAAGCCGCTATAATTCGCGCGCTTTATTCATTTAAAGGTGTTGCCACTCAAATGGAAATTAACACCAAAGCTAAACTAGCAGAGCTATCAGGCCAAATGTTAACGTTATTAGTAGAAAAAGGTTTACTAGAAAAGCACACTAAATCTAACAACAGCAATGAAACCACTTACCAGCTAACATTTGCTGGTAAGGGCTACGTATTGCATTTATCACCTACGCTTTAACACGCACAAATGATTTAACCTAGGTTATTTAACAAACACAGCGCTCGATAAGGCCGGCACCGTAAAGCCTTGCTTATCAGCGCGACTTTGTTTAATAAGATTATCGACACTATTTTTCTGGATAGCATGCAATTGATATTCACTCGCCTGAGGATAAGCAAAGGTTTGCACTTTATCACTCATATTAAAGACTAGGATTAAGCCCTCAACATTTTCATCAATACGCTGGCCTTTAGTATCGTCAATTTTCATTACGATTAAACCAAGCTGAGCATTATCCGTATTGAGAAAGCTCACTTTATCAATAATATCTGTCGCTGTGGTGAGTCTAAACAGTGGCGAATTCATACGAATGGCTAACATTTCTTTAAACAACTCACTACTTAGCTCAATATGATTAGCTTCAACATGATCTCGACCTTCGTGACCTTTTAATACCTCTGCAATTAAAGGCCAGTTATCTTGATCTTTATCTGCTGGTGGTAAGCCAATATTGTAGTAGTTATTTTGTTTCGAAAAATCAACGCGGTTAAACCAATCACTATAATCGTAACTATCTCTTAGGAAAGATTTAGAGCGTAAGAACTCGCTGCCCATATGTAAAAATGGAATGCCTTGTGCGAATAAAGTGAATGACAAGCTTTGTACGTGCATTCTTACTCTATCTTCAGTCGACACATCAAAAGCTAAACGATACTGACTATTATCCCATAATGTTTGATTATCATGCTTAGAAACATAATTAATGGTATCGGCCGGATCTAAAGCATAACCTGTCGGTTGATCACCATAAGGAACATCCTTACCTAGTACTATTTTTCCATTAAGCGCTTTAATTGGAAAAGTCGCTAAGTTGCCCGCTAAACCAACACGTAATTGGTCAATACGCTCTGAGAATTCTCGCTCTGCTCCTGCTTTAGTTTGTTTCTCATTCGGTAAAAGCAATAAGCCATTACCTAAGCCCTGTGAATCACGGGTATTGTTACCACCGCCGCGCACTGCATCACGTAATCTATCACTAAAGGTACCAATTTCAGTGCCCCCTAGCTCTAATTGACTGGCTTGAACAAAACGACTGTTATTGGCTACTTCACCAAAGTTCCACCCTTCACCATAGAAGTAGGTGTCACTATCTACTGCGCGAACCGCTTCTCTTGCCGACAGCATAGCCGCTTTGGTTTGGTGACCCATTAAATCAAAACGAAAGCCATCAATTTTGTAATCTCGGGCCCAAGTCACTAACGAATCAGTCATCAGTTTTGCCATCATCGCTCGCTCAGTAGCCGTGTTACCACAGGTATAACAGGTAGATTGCTCTACGATACCTGTCATAATATTTAATCTATGGTAATAACCCGGAACGATTTTATCTAATACAGATTTTTCGGCTAAGCCAAACTGAAAAGTATGGTTGTAAACTACATCCATAATGACTCTAAAGCCTAATTCATGAATGCTTTGAACCATTTGTCTAAATTCAACTAAACGACTTTTCCCTTGAGGATTTAACGCATAACTTCCTTCTGGAACCGTATAATGAAAAGGATCATAGCCCCAGTTAAAATTATCAAATTGACGTAGCTCACTCACGACTAACTGTGCTTGTTCAGTGCTGACATCAAAGCTTGCTAATAAAGATTTTAACGTTTGCTTTTCATTATATTCTTCAACACAAATACTGATAGTAGGCGCATCAGCACAAACTTTTCCTTTAACGACGGCAATGGTGTCATTAATATCCACCACTTGTGACGAATCTTCGTTAATGCTAGCCAAATCATAAGTAGGTAATAAATGAATATTGTTTAAACCGGCTTGTTTAAGCGCTTTTAAATGTTTAATACCATTCGATTCTTGTTCACTAAAAGCTTGGTATTTACCACGAATTTCATCAGAGGAAAGTGCGGTATCGTCAAAGCTAAAATCTCTAATATGTACTTCATAGAAAATATTATCTTCAACATTTTTGATACTAGGTACCTGATGATTCTCCCAATTTTCAGGCTTAGTTGAATCATCATTTAAATCCACCACTTGTGAAAACTCACTATTGACTGACAAACTTAAAGAATACGGGTCTGTGGTAACAAGTGTTTCAATCTTTTGTGTTTCAGGATGGTAGACCGTTATTTGATATTGATAATAAGCGCCGCTAAGCGATTTATCCCCAGACGTTGACCAAACACCTGTATGGCTATCTTCAACCATAGCTAGTTTCGGTGTCGAAGCTGGTGTTAAGTCATCATTAAACAACAGTAACTCAACTTGTTGTGCGGTTGGCGCCCATAACTTAAAATTAACAGTGTCTGAGGTAATAGTCGCACCTAAATCAGTAACCTCATCGGCATCGTTATCCCCTTGTGTATATAGCGTATCAATCACCGCACCGGTTTGTACAAAAGAAACATTTTTTACTTCTGCCGCTTTATTCAGTGCAACGACAAGTAACTCTTGTTTTAGCCAAGTTTTTGCTTGCGAGGCTGACAGCGGCACTTGATAGGCTTGAAAATCCGCTAAATGGGGAAATTTTTCAACTATTGCCTTAGGGAGTGCTGCCGTCGATAAAGTAATGGCATCAAAGTTACCTTGGGCAGTATTTATCAGCTGATATAGCACTTTATCTTCAGACTTTGGCATAACCAATAATTCAGGGGTTAACCAGTGAGCAGAGCTTGAAGTGGCTTGGCTGGCTAACGCTTGGGCAATGCTAGCATTAAGCTGTGTTGTTGATTCAGCCCCACCAGATTTTGGGTTATCACCACAGGCAGCTAACAATATCGAAGCAGAAAGTGCTGCATAGGTCAGAAGTGATTTTGAAGTCTTTGTCATAATAGCAATTCTTGTTAATTTTTATTGCTATTAACTTACTCGGTACAGCTACAGAAACAAACTAATTTCACCAGAGTGCATACGTATTCAACGCCAACTAACCTAAAGAGACTAAATACATTTATTAATCGCAAAATTTAGCGTTTTTATCGTTATGCTATTGCCTAATACTGATAATTAAGTACAAACTATGTCACCCAAATAAATTAGGAAGATCTATGCCTTTTAAAAAATCATTACTATGTGTTGCACTTACCAGCATTTTTATTGCTGCCTGCACCCCTCCATCGCCAACAGCGACTGCAGATAAAAAACCAGCCAGTATTGAAAGTCCTGCTGAAATGAATGCATCACAACAAGCTAATCAATTATTCGATGAAATCTTTGATGCCGGCGTTGATCGTAGCCCTATGATGCAAACTTATTTAGGCATAAAAAAAGATTACGGTAAATGGAATGATATCTCTGAAGAAAATAGCCTAAAAGAGCTAAATATTACCAAGCAAGATTTAATACGTGTCCAGGCGATTGATCCTTCTGGTTTAGATGCACAGACTAAGTTGTCTCATCAGTTATTAATTCAAAAACTAGAAAATGAAATTGCTGATTATAAATGGCGCTTTCATACATACCCAGTTAATCAAATGTACGGTTTACACTCAGGTATCCCGGCATTTTTGATTAACCAGCACTCGATTGTTGATGTTAAACAAGCTCAAGATTATATTTCGCGCCTAGTGGGTATCGAAGTACTTATCGAGCAACTGGTTGAGCAACTGAAAATTCGTCAAGAAAAAGGAATTATCGCCCCGAAATTTGTTTTTGCTCATGTGATCAGAGACTCTGAAAACATCTTAAAAGGCGCACCTTTTGAAGAAGGAACTGACAGTACTTTGTTGGCAGACTTTAGCAAGAAAGTTAATAAGCTTGAGATCAGCGCTGAAGAAAAACAAACATTGATCAGTGATGCCAACAAAGCATTATTATCGCAAGTAAAACCGGCATACTCTTCATTAGTGACTTATTTAAAAGATCTTGAAAAAGTAGCTGACACACGCGACGGTGCATGGAAGTTCCCTGATGGTGAAGCCTATTACAATAATGCTTTACAACGCACCACAACAACAGATTTAACTGCCGATGAAATCCATAGCATTGGCTTAAAAGAAGTTGACCGAATTCATAATGAAATGCGCGATATTATGAAAAAAGTTAATTTTGAAGGTGATTTGAACGAATTCTTTGAATTTATGCGTCATGATAAACAGTTTTATTATGCCGATGATGAAGCAGGAAGAACGCAGTATTTAAATGAAGCCACCGCCCTTATTGATGAAATGAAGGGTCACTTAGACGAATTATTCATTACTAAGCCTAAAGCAGAGCTAGTGGTTAAACGTGTCGAAGCATTTAGAGAAAAATCAGCGGGTAAAGCCTTTTACCAGCAACCGGCACCAGATGGCTCTCGCCCTGGTTTCTATTATGCCAATTTATATAAAATGGAAGCCATGCCGACTTATCAAATGGCGGCATTAGCCTATCATGAGGGACTTCCAGGTCACCACATGCAAATAGCGATAAAACAAGAGCTAACCGGTATTCCTAAATTCAGACGTTTTGGTAGATATACCGCCTACGTTGAAGGTTGGGGACTATATTCTGAGCTAATTCCAAAAGAAATTGGTTTTTATCAAGACCCATATTCAGATTTTGGCCGTTTAGCGATGGAGTTATGGCGAGCTTGTCGATTGGTAGTTGATACCGGTATTCACGTTAAAAAATGGACAGTTGAGGAAGGCTTAAATTATTACGTCAATAATACCCCCAATGCAAAATCTGATGCAGTAAAAATGGCTGAACGTCATGTAGTCATGCCTTCTCAAGCAACCGCTTATAAAGTGGGGATGTTAAAAATTGTTGAAATTAGAGCTAAAGCGAAAAAAGCGTTAGGTGATAAATTTGATATTCGCCAATTCCATGAAGTGGTCTTGAGTAATGGTCCAGTGCCATTGAATGTACTTGAAGATTTAGTCGATAAATATATCGAAAGCAATTTATAAATTGGCACGATTAAAATCCCACCTACGTATTGAGTTTATAAAGTAGGCGGGAACTTGTTCGCGCTTTAAAATGCTTATTTGATTAACTTCACAAAAAAGCCGAGCAAGTTACCTTGCTCGGCTTTTTTTATACACTATTAAACTAAGGCTGACACTGTTGAATAATTAATGAGCCAACATTAGCACCTTGTGCTGGGTTAGCTTCATCAAGCGTTAACATAAAGCTATAGGTACCTGCAGCTAATGTTGCTTGGTTATTATCCGTACCTGCGCCTTCATAGGCTACAGGGTAACTAATACCAACCGCTAAATCTTCACCATTAATACCGCCACCATCAGCTTGTGCCCATAGTTGTGTGGTCCAACTGCCATCACTTGATGCTAATTTAAATTGCATAGCACCATCAAAATCAGCCACCGCTTGATAAACATTATTTCCCTTATAATGCAGACGATAAGCTTCTTCAGCGTTCCATCCTGAATGATCACCTTTCACATAAAGCTCACCGTCACCAGCAATAGTAAATGGGATAGGGTCGGCAGAGTCCAGCAGTGCGGTACAATCTACCGTTGGCGAAACACTACTAACCGATAATTCTGGCGTAGCACCTGATGCATTTAACTTAAATGTAAAGCTACCCGCAGCATCGGCAGTAAATTCCATGCTATCAGCATTATCGGTAACAGCAATTGAACTACCACTAATACTCACATCACTAAAACCTAAATCTACTGCAACAGAATCTACCGAAGTAATGGTAAAAGTTTGCGCGCCAGCTAGCAGCGTTGTGTCTAAGCTATAAATACCGTTGCCATCATAAGTAAAGGTATCATCAGCATCAAAACCTGAATTGCCATCATCATTCATTGAACCACGAATATAAATAGTGTTGTTGCCGTATGGAGCGATATCTGGTGCATCGCGTGTAGCGCCTGCAGCTAATCCAGCGCCTTGACTACCACCTTGAGGCTTCACAAAAACAGCCGTAGTTAATGCAGGAACCGTGAAAGTACCATCGTTAGCACCAACGGTAAAACTCGCGGTTTGCACAGCAGTATCAACAGATGTTTGTTGGACACTATGCAGTTCAAACCCTGTTGCTGTTGGTACTGCATGTGATTGCTCGGCATCACTACCATTGATTACCACAACAATAGCATCGTTATTTGCATCTAAATCAGTGAAGCCTGTACCATCATCGAGACTCATTACTATCAAACCTTTGGTTTGACTAGCACCGGTATTATGAAAACCAACACGGTCATAAACATCTTGTGCGCTTGCTAAACTAAATAATTTACTCGCGCTACGTATGGCAAGAAACTCTTGAAAAACATTACCAGCAAATTCAATATCACTTGCCTGTACACTTGTTTCAGCATTAGCAATTAACGCCTTAACGTCATCGACAGTTTTACCGTCATCAATCTCTACCGGTAAACCCACATTCCAGTTATTACTGTTTTTAGTGAAATCAACCCAGTTATACCAATCACCATTGTTATAGCTGTTTTTATCCATTGATTTAGAGCGAATTAAATCGCCACCAATTTGTAAAAATGGAATACCTTGACTTAACAGCGGCATAGTAATGGCGATATTTTGTGCACGAACTCTGTCATCTACCGACATGTCGGTAGCTAAGCCATACTGTAATTTATCCCATAAAGTGGAACCATCGTGCTTTGAAACGTAGTTAATGATATCTGCAGGATCTTTAGCATAAGATGACTGTGAAAAGTCTTTACCTGACTTGATAGTACCGCTGCTATCTTGTAGCTGATAATCTTGAAGCGTACCCGATAAACCTAAACGCATAATATCTTGATCATTTAAGCTCGCCGAGTCGTTAAATAATGACGCGCCGCGGATAATATCACGTGGTCTATCATTAAATGTCCCAACTTCTGAGTCAGCCATTTCATATTGCGCTGCTTGTTCATAACCTTGATCTGAACGTCCCCAACCTTCACCGTAAAAGTAGGTATCGGCATCTACAGCTTGTACTGCTGTGCGGGCATTAAGGATAGAATCTTTTGAATGGCTACCCATGATGTCGAAACGAAAAGCATCAAACTTATATTCTTCTGCCCATAAAACTAAGGAGTCAGCCATTAGCTTATCCATCATCTTATGTTCAGTTTCCGTATCTTGACAACAGGTTTCATTGAAAACATTACCTGTGGTTAAATCACGGCGATAATAGTAGCCGGGCACTACTTTATCTAATACTGAGTTGTCCCATAAACCTGCTGAGTTAGTATGGTTATACACTACATCTAGAGAAGCTCGTAAGCCCATATCATGTAGTGCCTTAATCATTGAGCGCATTTCTAAAACACGGCTAGCACCGTCAGAATCACTGGCAAAGGCACCATCAGGCGCATTAAAATGCTTAGGATCATAACCAAAGTTATAACCGTCAATATCGCGAATGGCTTCGGTTAAGGTTTTTGCTTGCTCGGTACTCGTGTCATAACTAACAAATACTGATTCTAAGGTGTCCGCATCATCTTCAACACCACATACAGGTGCGCTCGCGTTAATGGCACAAAGCTCAGCGACCGTATTGGTTAAATTGATTTGCTTACTATAATCTTCTTCTACACTGGCAATATCGTTAGCAGGTAAAATTTGAAAGTGAGTTAAACCGGCAGTAACCAGCGACTTCAAATGTGTAACTGGCACAGAAGCATCTTCGGTAAAGGCTAAATACTTACCTCGGTTAGCCGCACTGGTACTGGTATCACGAACACTAAAGTCACGAATATTGCCTTCATAGATAATCGCATCTTCAATATCGGCAATAGTAGGTACAGAGTGGGTTCCCCAGTCTGCTGGTTTTAAGTCTGCATCTGTTAAATTAACAAACTGCGAGTACATACCGTTTGTTGATAAAGATACTGAGTAAGGATCTGTTGACCAGATGCTTTCAAATGATAAATTTTGATGATGGTAAACATCTAGCTGGTAACGATAAAATAATCGATCATTTGCGATAGGCAAAGTAAAAGACCACACACCGGTTTCACTATTGAGCACCATAGTTTCTGTACTTTGTAGCGCTTTCTCTGCATTGAATATTTGCAAAGAAACTTGTTTAGCCGTTGGTGCCCAAAGACTTGCTGAAATTTCTGTATCGGTATAACTTAAACCAAGCACAGCTTCATTGGCATCTTCATTACCCGAAGTATACAAAGCGTCAAGTACACGTGGTGTTTGCACATAAGTCGCTGCGAGTACCGCATCATCACCATCATAAGCAATCGCTAACAATTTACCTGTTAGCATTTGCTTAGCTTTATCTACATCAGGGTTGGTTGCTTCGAAAGCTTCCAAAGCGTTATATCTTGGCATACCCAAGTCATCCGCAGCATTAGTAGCTGGCATGTACTCAATATAGTTGTCACCACTTATCCCTGTTTCGCCATCAAAACCTAAATCATTTTCTGATGAACTATAAAGGCGAATTTTAGCAACCGCATTATCAGATGTATTCCAAAACACTGTATCGACAGTTGCCCAATGTGCCGCAGTATCTTTAATCACAACGCCTGAAGGTGCTAATGTCGGCTCAGTAAAAATTTCACTCACGCCATCAATTAACCACAACATTCTACTGCCTGATAAGATCGCTTGTTGATCGGCATCATTCGGCGCTTTCTGATCACCCTTATGCATTATGTAATTTAAACAATCACTTTGCTCATAATCTGCTTTTAAGCTAACTACCCAGTACGCACCATAGTTTTCATCATCACCGGATTTTGCCTGTGGTGCTGCCCAATCAATATCTTCGCCACCATAGGCGCCACAATTTTCATTCGCCCATAAGTGCAAGCCCCAATCGGTATAATCAGCATCGGTACGGTTATAGAAAATAACGACTTCATTGTCACCGGCAGTAACAACAGGCTCAGGTAATGAAGTATCTTCGATGGTAATATTTAAATCTTGATTACTAGAAGCATTATCAGGATCGCTAACTTGCAAATTTGCTGTGTAGCTACCGGCAGTCTCATACACAACTGTTGCGGATGTCGTTGCCGAGCAATCCGCAATGTTTACGCTGTCTATTCCGTCGCCTGGATTTAACACACAAGTTAAAGCATCGCCATCAGCATCAGCCACTGCCCATGTGTAAGTTGCTGAAGAGTCACTTATTTCAACCGTCAGAGAACTCACCGTGGGGGTGTTATTAGTCGGTGTTACTGGAGGAGGCGTAGTACCGCCACCATCATCTGATCCACCGCCGCCGCCACAGGAAACAACCGTGGTAGTAAGCGCTGTACATATTAAGAGCTTTTTAATACTTGTTGGTAATATCAAAATTTTGTCCTATTTATTATATTTTTGACGTAATACCTCATGCTAAAACTAAAAAATACTATTTAATAGCGACTACATACGTATTCAACACTTACGCGATTATCATTACATACGTATTCATAAAGTGAACCGTTAACGCAACAACTAGAAAATAAAATTGAACCATGGTACAAATAACATCCAACAATAATAACTTTATATTAAGGAATAAAATGAGTTATCAACGCCATAACAATTTTATATGTAAAGGAATATTCACCAGCATCATTAGCTGTCTACTTATATTTTCATCATCAATTAGTTTTGCTATTGCTTCCAATAAGCAAAGCTTACCTGTTAGCGCTTACGGTAGTTTACCTAGCATGAGTAATGTTAAATTATCTCCCAGTGGTAACGCCCTTGCGATGGTAAAAAACCTCAATGGCACATTAATCTTAATGGCTTACAACCTCAAAACCGGTGATCAAACGCCAGTACTACAAGCAGATAATCTTGATGTTCGCTTAAATTGGTACACCTGGGCTAACGATGACGTGTTGTTAGTGAGCGCAGCATATACTTCTCGACAAAGAACGATCAAATATACCTCTACTCGCTTATATAAAGTTGACTTATCAACAGATAAAAAACTCACTTTGTTAATAAAACCTAAAGACGCTAAAGGAGAGTTCAACGCCCAATTTCAAGACAATATCATCAGCTTGATGCCCGATGAAGAAGATAAAATTTTGATGGCGATAGATTTTGATATACGCAACAAGCCGTCTTTATATGAAGTAAATATTCGTTCGAATAGACGCTCACGAATTAAAAAAGCCAAAAGTTATATCGACGATTGGGTTGCCGATCAACAAGGTAGAGCAAGAATAAGCTATGAAGTCGATGAAACGCATGTCCGTTATAAACTTTTTGACGTTGATGGCGAGATTGATAGAGATCTTTGGTCTTACGAAGTTTTTGAGAAAGAGGTTGTTCATGTACTTGGCTTTGACGCCGATCCCAATATTCTTTACATACGAGCTTTGCATGACGGAAGAAACGCTATTTTCAAAGTGGATTTACAAGATAAGTCACTCGCTCGTGAATTAGTCTACTCTGATGATAAATACGATGTGAATGGCTCATTAATTTACTCTCCTAAAACTGGCGCAGTTGTGGGTTTAAGTCATGAAGGTGATTCTGATAATAAAATCTATTGGGATAAAGAGTATATTGCCTTTAAAAAAGCCTTAAACAAAGGTATTCCAGATTCTGATAACACCATCATTAGTATGTCCAGAGATATGAAAAGATATATTTTATATTCCAGTTCAAGCAAAAGAGCTGGTGATTATTACTTAGGAGATAGAAACAAAAAAAGTTTAGAGTACATTGCTAGCTCATACCCTGACATCAATGAAACGAATTATGCCAGCAAGCAACTAGTGCATTACAAGGCTAGAGACGGTTTAAACATTGAAGGTTATATCACTAAACCCGTCAACAGCTCTGATAAAGACAAACTCCCTGCCATTATCTTGCCTCATGGCGGCCCTATGGCGCGTGATTATGCAGGTTTTGACTATTGGGCTGAGCTGTTAGCTAATCGTGGCTATGTAGTATTTCAACCAAACTTTCGAGGCTCTTCAGGCTATGGTTATGACTTTGAAATGGCCTCTATTGAAGGTTGGGGGCAAGCTATGCAGGACGATTTACAAGATGCTGCGAAGTGGTTAATCACCAGCCATAATATTAACTCAGATAAAGTTTGTATTGGCGGTGCAAGTTATGGTGGCTACGCAGCATTGATGGCTGCAGTTAAACATGCTGACAGCTTTAAATGTGCCGCAAGCTTTGCTGGCGTTTCAGACCTTGAGCTGATTGTTAGAGATGCTCGTCATTTTACTAATAAGAAGATTGTGCGAAAGCAAATGGGTACTGATAGCGATAAACTAGAAGCGGCTTCACCAGTGAATTTTGCTAAAAACATTAATATTCCTATTTTGTTAATTCATGGTACCGACGACAAAGTGGTTCCCGTAAAGCATAGTCGTGAAATGGCGGATGAACTATCAGATCATGATAAAGATGTTCGTTATGTTGAAATTGAAGATGCTAACCATCACTTAAGTGTGCAAGCCCATAGAATGCAAACGCTTGAAGAGATGGTTAACTTTTTCGATAAACATTTAAAAGAATAAAGCCAACGATTAACAAAATAAAAACCTGCCAACAATAAGCTTTACCTTTACTTATTGTTGGCTTCTTTACCCTCAATAACAGGCACAATAGCTTGTGACCATAACTGGTAGCCTTTAGCGTTTAAATGCAAACCGTCACCGATAAAAATATCTTGCTTAGGTAAACCATCACTGAGCAAATGACTAGCAACATCGATATAAGTACACGCTAAATCTTTTTCACAAACCTGAGCAACTAATTGATTAGCTTTCACCATATCTGGCCACATTTTCTGTCTGGCAATACTCGGTTTAATCGATATAAAGTAAACCCTAAGCTCAGGTAATTCTTCTCTTAATTTATTTTTCAGTTCAATAAAAGTACTGACAATTTTTTTCGGTGAAATACCTTGGGCTATATCATTATCCCCTTCATAAATAGCGACTGCTCGAGGTTTATATTGAGTAATTAACTCATGGGAAAAATGCAATAAATCATTCATATTACTGCCACCAAAGCCACGAGAAGTAACATTGATATTGGTAAAATCTTGGTGGATGCTTTGCCAAAACCGCACACTAGAACTGCCTGTGATCACCACGCCATTTGGCTGAACTTTTACTTTTTCATCAAGGGATATTAGCTTTTCCACTTCCTTAGAGAAGGCCAAAGGCGACTTATAAACAGCGGGTAGTTGCTGAGCAGCTAGGTTCAACGCAAAACACCCAACGCCTAATAGTAATACTTTAATAATATTCAAACTCACTCTCCTGATAAATTACAATTTACTTAGTTTTATGATTTACCCTTCTTGGCTAAGTGGGCTTTTATTTTAGGTAAAACATCATTCGCCGTTACATTCGTTGGCGCTATTTTCAGCACCGACTCTAGATAAGGAATGGCTAATGTTAACTTTCCTTGCTCAAGGTAAGCATGGCTCAGTGCTAGCTGATAATTAATATTACTTTCATCAATCTCAATTGCCCGTATTAAATAACGTTGGGCTTGCGAATATTGCTTTGTATTAATTAACGCAATACCTGCACGGTAATTATTTGGCGCATCAAAAGGCATGGCATCACTGAGTAACTTGGCTGATTTTACATATAAAGCCGAGTTTTTTCCTTTCGAGCGCGCTAAATTTTCTGAAGCTATCGTCAGCCAGCTAGCCTGTTTTTTATAAGCCGCTAAACCTAATTTATCACTCCACGTTTTCACTACGGGTAGCCGTGGCTTTTGAGGCTGATCAGTAAAAGGATAATCGGCCATTAAACCGGCAATTTTCGCTTTACCCCAATACACTTCTGAGTCAAAAACAGGGACATCTTTCTCGGCGGCTTGTCTTGATATGGTGCGAGGAAACTTACCGAATATAGCTGACTCATCAATTGCCTGATAAAAACTATCAGCAATAATAAAATACCCTTTTATCGTCGGATGTAAGTGCTCTAACATTAACGACTTACCAATAATGCCATGCTCAGCATGACGATTTAAAGCTTGTAAGCTATCGACAAAATAGACATGGTCATCATTCGCTAAATCCGCAATAACGGTATTCATTTCACTAGGCGCTCGAAAACGTAATAAATCGAGATCTCTTGCCTTAATAAATGACTGTTTAGCTTGTTGATAATCTTGTGCCGCGAATGCTTTCTGTCCTTGTTGAAAAAATAGCTCCGCACTGTCTTCATTCTCTTTACCTGCGATGGTAGTTGCTGTAGAGCTAAACGGCGCTTGATGGGATAAATTGCTGGCAATAGAGCTAATAAATACCGGAATGCCCGCCGCTTGGTATTTATCAATCACCAAAGAAATATTCGTGCGAAATTGGGCTAAACCAGCGTTATATAATGCTGAGCCATAAGGAATATTTTTATGCTTCGCCACTTTAGACATAAAAGTGCGAGAGGCGCGTTTATCTTCAACAGTACTTTGAGGTGCATCTGAGTGACTAAATTGCCAATAAATATTTTGCAGTAATTGAAAAAGCCTCAAGCCTTTTAACTTTAAATATAACAAGGTTGCTGCTGACGAATTAGCAGCAGTATAGGCAGAGCCGACACCCAAAATACCTAAGTATTCGTTATGGCCGGCATAAATTAATACCGCATCGGGCTGTTGTTCAATGATCTCATCAACAAAATCTAAAATGGTGTAACTATTAACGGCTGACAGTGCAGTATTAATGACCTCGACATGGTTATCAGGAAAACTCTGCTTTAAACGATAGTCCAACATGCCGGCAATTGATGCCCCATAACCAAAAGGAAAGCCAGCCGCTGTTGAGCCACCCTGTACGACAATACGTAAACCATCTTTAGGCTTATTCTTTAAGAAAAAATTCGTCTCAATGGTGACATTCGGCGCTGTAGAACCCTCAGGAAAATAACGTTTTACTACGTCAGGTCTTGGTAATAAATAATCTGGCGCTGTCGATTTTTCATTAGCCGGATAATCAATAAACAATGACAGCTCTCGGCCATAATCAAAAGCACGTAACCCAAGCTCAAGTATGACAAAAAATGCCACCGGAATACTAAGGGCGATAACTTGATAAATTCGTTTTTTGTTTATCATTGGCTGTTAATCTGTAGGTTCATTTAATGTCATTGCTCGTTTTGTATTACGTAAATATTGCGATATTTTTGCTTTTAAAGGAGAAGTATTAGGCACTATTTCGTTAGCGGTATTTAAAATATCCATGCTGTGAGTGTATTGTTTCAACATAAAGTAATCTTGTGCTAGCACCAGTGCATATTTTACTTTTTCTTTTTCAGTTAACGTTTGATTATTATATGCTTTTTGATGATAAAAACGGGCTAACTGCCAATCGTTCATTTGCTGATAAAGCTGACCCGCTATGTAAGAGGCTTTATGATTATCCACCATCGCCGTACTGATAGCGCCAGCCACTTTTGCCGCTTCTGGGATATCTTGCGCTTGTTGATACTTAACCAGTAAGTTTTTTTGTATGCCAAGCCAACTGTCATTTTTAATGCGCTTAATCAAGGCTTGTTTTTCAAATGATTCACTTGCTGGTAACTCAATATTGTCATGCTGCTGACTTGTTGCTACAAAAGGATAATCATTCATGAGTTTCGCTATAACAAAGTCGCCATAGAGCTTGTCTACTTTACTCACAGGCACATCTAAACGAGCTTGTTCACTGGGGTAATTTTGAGCTGTGGTCTTAATCAGCTGCTCGTTATTTATGACATCAACATAAGCTTCTGCTAATTCAAAATACCCCGACACTGTCGGATGAAGGTGCTCTAAAATAAGTGAGTTGCCGATAATGCCATTAGCACTACTTGCTATAAACCTGCTATTAACACCGGCAAAATAAAGTTTATGCTTCACCGCTAATGTTTTAACAATGGTATTAAATTCACTGGGCGCTCTAAAACGTAATAAGTCTAAATCTTTAGCGGTAATAAATGCTTGTTTTGCCTCTTGATATTTGCCTATAAGCTCTAGGTTTAAACCTAATTGATAATAACTGACCGCCATTTTATTTCGAGCTATAGCTTGCTGTAATTTGACTATATTCGCTGCAATTTGCTCTTTGCTTTGCTGAGCTAATAGTTTTTTATATAACGGCCAATCGACTTTACCCACGCTAGTAAAAGGTACTTGACCACTTTCATTACTGACTAAATTACCCAGCACAATCGGTATGCCAGCCTGACGATATTTACTGATAATTAACGACATATTTTCAGTAAACTGCTCAATACCCCGTTGGTATAAATCACTATTTAGGCGAATTTCTTTTTCCTTCACCACTTGCGACATTAACGTTTTATCGGTTTTTACCGCCTGCTCATCGCTTGACAACAAGGCAAAATACACGCTTTGCAATAATTGATAGATACGCCAATTTTTAAACTTTAAATGCAGTAAGGTCGTCAGTCGACCTCCTTTAGCCGCGAATGCTGAGCCAACGCCCATAACGCCTAAATACTCATTATGACCAGCATAGATGAGAACCAGATCTGGTTGTTGTTCAATAATTTCATCAACAAAATCAAGCAAGGTATAACTATTAACTGCCGCCATAGCCGTATTGATAATTTCAATATTTTTATCTGGGTAAATTCGTTTAAAGCGCTGCTCTAGCATGCCTTGTAACGATGCCCACCTGCCATAAGGGAAGCCTGCAGCAGTAGAGCCACCTTGTATAAATATCCGAAAGCTGTCAGTCGATTTATGTTTGTTAAAATAAACCGTATCAGGGCTAACTTTAGGAGCGAGTTTTTCGTTGGCAAAATAGCGATTAATCACCTTTGGATTAGGTTGAAGATACAAAGGCGAACGAGTGTCTTTTTCCTGTTCAACCGGAATAAATAAAGGAATTTCTTCACCAAATCCTACGCCCCTGAGCGTCAACTCGACTAATAGCAATAAGATAAAAGGCATAGCAAACAAGATTAAATAAAAACTAAGCTTTTTAACGGTAAATTTTGACACAGAAATGAATACTCACGAGCAGTGATTTAACCAATGATAACACCCTACTTAACAGTACTAATTATTGCAAGGCTCAGAGTATTGAATACGTTTGCAGCGCATGGCTTTTCGTACTTTTTTGTGCCTATAATCCAAGGGAGTTGTCGTTACGATTTAACAGCAGTAGAAATAAATAACTTATGACCACAAAAATACTCGGTATCTCAGCTTTTTATCACGATAGCGCCGCTGCACTAATACATGATGGTGAAATTGTTGCTGCCGCTCAAGAGGAAAGGTTTTCTCGCATAAAACATGATCCTGAGTTTCCTGCTCAAGCAATTCAGTTTTGTTTATCGCAAGCCAATTGTACGATCAACGATATCGACAGCATTATTTTCTACGATAAGCCTTTACTCAAATTCGAACGCTTGTTAGAAACTTACTTTGCTCATGCGCCTCGTGGTATTCGCTCCTTTATTCGTGCTATGCCGATTTGGCTCAAAGAAAAACTCTATTTAAAAAGTGTTTTACGCCGTGAATTAAGATTAATGGCAGGTTTAGATAAAAAAGCGAAATTGCCACAGCTATTATTTAGCGAACATCACTTATCTCATGCAGGCTCAGCATTTTTCCCAAGCCCCTATAACGACGCGGCGGTATTGTGCCTTGATGGTGTCGGCGAATGGGCAACCTCGTCAGCATGGCAAGGAAGTGATGAGCGCTTAACTCCCCTTTGGGAAATTCAATTTCCACATTCTTTAGGGTTACTCTATTCAGCATTTACCTATTATGCCGGTTTTAAGGTAAATTCCGGTGAATATAAACTTATGGGGTTAGCGCCATTTGGTGAGCCTAAATATGTCAATACCATTTTCGAAAAGCTAATTGATGTTAAAGATGATGGCAGCTTTGTATTAGATATGTCTTACTTTGACTTTGCTGTCGGAAGCACCATGACTAACGCCAAATTTGATCAATTATTTGGTGGTGCGCCTCGAAGGGGTGAATCAGAGATATCACAAAAAGAAATGGACCTCGCCCGCTCTATCCAAGTAGTTACCGAAGAAATAGTACTTAAAATTGTTCAGCATTTATCGACTTTAACCACCAGTAAAAACTTATGCCTTGCCGGTGGCGTTGCGCTTAATTGTGTTGCTAATGGACGAATTTTACGTGAAGGTCCTTTTGAAAATGTTTGGATACAACCGGCTGCCGGTGATGCGGGTGGCGCCTTAGGTGCCGCTTTAGTAGCGTGGCATCATTATTATGACGGCAAGAAGCAACAAAATAACTTGATGCAAGGGGCATATTTAGGCCCCAGTTTTAGCGCGGATGAAATCTGTCAAACCTTGCAAGATAAGAGCCTTCCTTTTAGCCAGTTATCTGAAGATGAATTATCGCAACAAACGGCGAAATTACTTGATGAAGGAAATGTTGTCGGCTGGTTTCAAGGCAAGATGGAGTTTGGCCCTAGAGCTTTAGGTAATCGTAGCATCTTAGGAGATGCTCGAAATCAAAAAATGCAGTCGGTCATGAATTTGAAGATAAAATATCGTGAATCATTTCGCCCATTTGCCCCCATTGTTTTAGCTGAAGATGTCAGTAAATATTTTCAGCATAAAGGCGATAGTCCGTACATGTTAATCGTGGCTGATATCAATGATGAGTTAAAACTTCCTGTTGAGCATGGCTTGCAAGGGATAGAAAAATTACATCAAGCACGCTCAATCTTACCGGCCATCACTCATGTGGATTACACGGCGAGATTACAAACAGTTCACTATGAAACTAACCCTAATCTTCACAAATTGCTCAATACCTTTAAAGCGCTCACCGACAGCAGTGTGTTAATTAATACTTCTTTTAATGTTCGCGGTGAACCCCCCGTATGCAGCCCTGAAGATGCCATCAATTGTTTTTTAAATACTGAAATGGATTACTTAGTGATGGAAAATGTACTGTTATCGAAGGCAGATATGCCCCATGAAGCGATTGAGCAAGCAAAGCTAAATCAATTTGAGTTGGATTAATCATGACGATACAAAAACCAGAAATTACCACTGATGTTCTGAAAAGTTTTGGTTTATTAATGGCTTGGGCTTTTCCTTTATTTATCGGGATTATCGCCCCATGGATTTTCGGGAAAGGCATACAGTGGTGGACATTATGGATAACTGCTGTTTTTGCTAGTTTAGCGCTATTAGCACCCAAATTATTACTAATACCGTACAAGTCTTGGATGTTTATCGGCGGTATTATTGGCTTTATCAACACGCGAATAATACTAGGCGTTACTTTTTACTTACTTATGTTCCCTATTGGCTTGGTGTTAAGGCTATTCAATAACTTACAATTTAAGAAAACCAATAACACTTGCTCAAATTACATAAAACGCAGCGATAGTATTACAAAAGACAATTTGGAGAACCCTTTTTAATGATTGAATTTATTACTGACCTTTGGGCATTTTTACGGGTAAGAAAAAAAATGTGGCTGTTACCTATTATTGTTATTTTAAGTCTACTCGGCGGTTTAGTTGTGGCTTCGCAGCAATCGGCGCTAGCCACCTTTATTTATACGTTATTTTAGGGCATATTTTGGTATTCATACTAGGATGAATTAGTCTATTACTGAAAAGGCATTTTGTCAGGGACAATAGTAGGGCCTTATTACCTTGTCGGCTACTTGGACATAAAATAATAAATAAAAATATTACCGTTTTCATCTGTAGTCGATGAGGAAATCATTGAAGTGAATTCCCACCATGTTTGCTTGTTCATTTCATGATAAATACGATCCCAACTTGGGCGCTCTTTTTCATTAATTAAAAGCTCACAATTAGACTTTTTACAAATGACTGAATTCACCTCAACACCATAACTATAGGGATGACTTACGATAAAAGAAAGTATTTCTTGGCTCAGATCAAATCCCTCATTGAGGTCCTCTGGTTGATGATGAAAATCAAATATTTCATCACGTGTTTTCCCTTTAGAATGAACAACTAAACCTTCATAATTTTTCGGTACAAAGGCTAACAACTCTTCATCGGTAACATTACTTTCATCTAATTCTCCGACTTGTCTTTTCAAGGATTTAACCTGTTGTTTATATTCTCGAAGTTCTTGTTCTAGCCGTGTGTATTTCTGCTTGAGTTTTGCATCTGTTTTGATTACTAATCTTTCTTCACTGGCAGTATTCGTGTCGTTATTCGAAACCTGACTATCTTGCTGATGACAAGGCAATGATACTACTTCTGACGATTGCACCGTTTTGTCGAGCGATAACTCAGTATGCTTTTCATCATCAGTTTTTATTTCAATAGGATGATTTATTTGTTCTGAGGTACTTTGGTTATCACTGAATAACAGTGTCAGAAAATAACCGATGAACATACCTACCACAAGAATGCCTATAACTTTGAATAACTGCATGTTAATCCTTAATTTTATTATTATCAGTCGATGAATTTTCACATCATTTTAACCATGAAGCTATATTTAATAATAGCCGTTTAACTATTCATGGTTTTATCGTCAGTAGATAAACCTCCCCTAAAACGATGTTAAAAAAAGCCTTGTTACTGTAACAAGGCTTTAATGATTTAACTAACCGTTAATGGTTATAACTACTCTTTAGCAGTAACTGTCATTGTTTTAGTAACGCCATCTTCAAAGGCGAAGATATAAGTACCAGCAGGAACATCAATACCAATGTTGTTACCATTATTAACTAATGGCATAGCTTCACCAAGTGTTACAGCAGTGCCTTCAACTTCAACACCGTAGTTGTAACCAAAAGTTCCGCCCCAACCTGTATCTGCTACTTTAAACTCAGAGCTACCACCTGCATATTCAACTTCAAGAGAATAAACGTGTGATGCTTCAGATGGGTTACCCTCATCTTCTGGTGCAAATACTAATTGGTTGCCGTCAGCAGCATCCCAACCTGTTCCTGTAACGCCACCACGTAAGTAAAGTGGTGCTTCTTCAACTTTCAATACTGGGTCAGCAGTTGCATATGAAATAGAGAACTTATAAGAAGTCGCTTTTGCAGGCTGAACTAAGATATTACCGTCGCCTGTTAACGTTTCGCCATCTTCAGAGAAAGTGAAGAAATCACCACCAATATCAAGCGCTCCGCCCCATGCTTTACTTGCAAACTTAAAGTTATGATCACCAGCTTCTAAACCGTAAATTACACTATAAGTACGATCTTCAGGGTTCCATACCATTTCATCAGCATCTGGCGCTGGGTCACCCCAACCTGTTACTGTACCGCGAATAAACAATGCTTCTGCGCCAAATGGTTTTGGTGTTTCAACTTTAAAAGTTGGTGCAACTAAATCAGAAAGATCTAATACAAAGATATGGTTACCTTCTCTTTCTGGTGTAAAACTAAACGCAGGGCCATCAGCAACTAAAGTTACGGCAGTATCACCCATTAATACGTTATCAGCAGGTGCTCCCATAGCCGTGCCAAAGTCAGCAACACTTACTGAGTAAGTAGTCCCTGTGACTAAAGCTTGTTCAGAAACATATTGACCACTGGCTTTATATGTAAGTGCAACAGTATCTTCACCAACAGTAATTGTTGGGAAAGTATCTACTGGTACTTCATTGATAGTTAACATAACAGCTGCTGGATCTGCAGCGTTTACTAAAAATTGATAGGTTTTATCTTTTTCCATATCAACTTTCATGTTTTGACCAACACCTTCACCCACTGTCATCTGGATAGTTGAACCTACCGCAGATTGATCGCCGCCTTTGATGCTACCGAAAGTTGATGGCTCAGACCAATCAATATCAGCGACTTTAAAGTCATACGAACTAACGCAATCTTCACCTTCAACCGCTTCAACGGCAGGTGTATCTTCAGTTGCTTCAACCGCTTCTACTGGCTCAACAACTTCACACTCTGTTGTGTATGGGAAGTTAACACGATACTGACCTTCGCCCGTATAAGCTAACTGTGAAGCATCAAAGTTTGGATCTTCTGCATCACCCCAACCATTAAAGCCACCACGAAGTAGTAAATCAGTAGTCTCTGGATCAAATACGGTTACACATTTAGAGGCAACATCCACCGCACCAACACCAACAGCAACTGAACCATCAGGACAAGTTAACGCTTGACCGATACATTGTTCACCTGACTCATCTGACTCTAAGCTCCAACCACAAGATTTAATACCTGAAGAAGCTTCAGCACCAAAAAATGGATGTTGGTTAAGATATAACAAGCCATCTAAAGAGTTAGCTGGGAAGTTATCATCGGCATAAGAGTTTTTATCAATATTATGCTCTACGACTTCACCTGATGGACCAATAGGCATTAATAAATCAGATTCAGAGATCTTTTTATCTGCTGCTGTGTCATTAATAATAATATTGGCACAATTGCTAGGCTCATCAACTAGGTCTAATACCCAATAAACACCATAGTTATCATCGATGCCTGCTTGATCTGCGCCACTTAATCCCCACTGTGGTGAGATGCTGTTATCAGCATAAGCGGTACAATCATCATTGTTCCAAGTATGAACAACTACGGTTTCATAAAGTGCGCTGTTATCAGCACCTTCAACATGATCTTCATGACGATAATAAGCAACTGCTTCACCAGCACCGGCAATATATTCAGCAGGAGGAGCAGCAATTGGATTTACCTCAGGAATAATACAGTCATAAGTTCCTGACTCATCGATAGCTTTATAATTAGGACAAGATAAAGGCGGAGCATAACAAATTTCTTCACCGTCCATTTCAGGCGTAGTGGCGTTTACTGAACGTTCAATACGTTGTGACGGGCCTAAATAACTTGCTGGAGGAATATCAGCAAACCAGGCATCAAACCAAGCATCAAAATCATCACCACGGATAACATCTTGACCTTGCTCTATTTGAAAAGCTCGGGCTTCTTCTTTAGCAGCTGCTTGACGCTCTTGCTCTTCTAACGTTAAGCCTAGTAACTCATATAAGTCTAAGTCACCGTATTCAAAATTAGCTTCCCATTCAACTTCCCATGCAGCGATTTCTTCTTCGGTCCAATTACCGTCTGGATCAGCTGCTGCTAAATCGGCAGCTTTGGCCTCTGCTTTACCTGCATCAAGACTAGCTTGTTCTTCAGCTGATAAAGGATATGAATCGGCACTAGCAATTTGTACTATCTCAGGGCTTTTACACCAAAGACCTACTTCTTTAAAAACGTCAGTTATTTCTGGCTGGGCTTGATCGCTACCACAACCACTTAAGGCTGCACTAACGGCTATAGCACTACCAAGCATGAGCGGCTTGAATTTGTATTTCATGAGTTTATAACTCCATTAACTATATGGTTTTAGTTTATGTGTATATATTTTCTTGTTATGCCATACTTTGCTGAATAAGTAGAACATAACTTTTTTGATTACTTTATTCCGATATAAATTTTTATTAGTAACGCCTTAAACCTACACAAAGTCACTTGCCTTGTATATAACCTCATTCCCTTGAAAGGCTATGAATACGTATGCATAGCGAGATATGAAGCTGCATACGTATGCATAGAACAATTGCTTGTTTTTTGATTAGGTTGTTTTTACACTCGAGAGGCTGAAAATATAAAAAAATTACTAAAATAATAGTGTATATCGCTATATTCCGAGAAAAAACCAAGGTAACAATTAATTGCCATGATGCCGATAATTAAAATAAGGCACAGAGCATAAATATTAAGCATAAATACAACTTGCCTTAAGGAATACACATGAAAACATTTAAGCCCAGTGCACTCTCTATCGCACTAATGTTAGGAGGCTTGCAACTTGCAGCTATACCTAGTTATGCATTAGCCGCTGAAGCAGCAACTGAAACCGAAGCACAACAAGAACAAGCAACCGATGATGTAGAAGTTATCGAAGTTACAGGTTTTAGAGGGAGTGTAATAAAATCACTCAACACCAAACGTTTTTCAGATACCGTTGTTGACGCTATCTCTGCAGATGATATCGGTGGTCTACCCGATGTATCAATTGCTGACTCATTAACGCGTTTACCAGGTGTTACCTCGGTACGTATTGATGGTCAATCAAGTGAATTAAACGTACGTGGTTTATCTGGTGGTTACGTTTTTTCTACCTTAAATGGTCGTGAAATGGTATCTACGGCTGGTGGCCGTTCAATTCAATTTGATATTTTCCCATCTGAATTAATCACTGGCGCGCAAGTTTATAAATCACAGAAAGCTTCATTAATCGAAGGTGGTGTTGCCGCAACGATTAACTTAGAAACAGCTAATGCTTTAGACAATGACGAAGATCATGCTGTTCGTGCATCATTACATGGCAACTACAATAAATTAGCTGCTGATAGCGATGAGTCTGACACTTTTGGTCGTCGCTTAACTTTAGCATACCAAGGTAAATTCCTTGATGAAACTTTAGGTTTCTCTATCGGTTGGGCAAACATGTTTCAACCTACTGCGTCGAGTCGTTTTGTGAACTACCAATTCGACCCAGAAGACCTATCAGCCACTTATGATGGCGCGCCAACAGAAGAAGTTTTAGTTTCTTCAGGTTTCGAATTAAATAATCGTGTTGGTGAAGATGAGCGTAATGCATTTACTTTGGCATTAAACTACGAACCAAGAGATGACCTTCGTTTCCAATTTGATGCTTTTCACTCTAAGTTCGATTCTAAAAAAATTGACCGTGGTATCCGTGTTTCAGGCATCAATAATATCGCAACTGCGGGCTCTACTTTATTGTTAGACAACCCACTAATGTCTAACGGCTCTTTAGTCGGTGGTACCATCTACAGAGATCCAACAGGTACTGCGCTTGCTCCACCTTTACCTGGCGCATCTCGCGACCTTAATGTACAAACACAAGCCGATGATAATACTACAGACAGTAAATCGTCAGCGTTTGGTTTAAAAGGTGAATGGGATATTAGCGATGATTTAACCATGACCGTTGATCTTTCTCACTCTGAAGGTGATGAAACTTATAAAGACCAAGTGTTACGTTTAGCTTACTTTGAAGACTCTAGCGCTGAGTTCCCAATCATTGATGACAATATCGTACTTGATTATCAACTTAATGGTTTGAACCAGCCTTATATTAACTTCAACCAAGACTTTACAGATACTGACCATATGATGGTGACTAGTGCTGAGTCATACCCACATATTGAGTCAAACACTTCTGATGCAATTCGTGTTGATTTTGCTTATCAATTAGAAAGCGACATATTTAGCTCAGTAGAAGCTGGTGTTCGTGCTTCACAACGTGATTATGAACTAAGTCGTGGCCGCTTTTTATATGGTACCACTGATTTCAATATGCGAAATGGTGCTTACCTAACGTTTGGTACAAACGATGCTGGCGAAACGATTATTACCCAAAACTTTGCTCCACACCAATTAAGTTCAGGCGATGCAACAGCTTCTTCTGTAGGTGGTGAGCTGTCAGGTATGCCAGACTTTTTAGCTATCGATAACGATGCTATTTTAAATGCTTGGATACCCGGTGTAGATCGTACTCCAGTACGTACATGGGATCATAGTTGGACTATGACTCAAGGTAACTTAGTTGAAGAAGACGTATTAGCTGCCTATTTACAAGTAAACTTGGATACTGAATTATTTGGTGTTCCACTTACGGGTAATGTCGGTGTTCGCTATGTACGCTCTGAGCAAAACAGTACTGGTTTAGTAAGTGTTGGTGCTGGTAACGGTGAAGCTGTATATGATGACCTAGGCGTGGCTAGCTACGACTGGGAACGTAAAAAAGTAGGTGATACCTATAATGATATCTTACCTTCATTAAACTTAAACTTCCAAGTTACAGATGATGACCAAATACGTTTTGCTTACGCAAAAGTAATGTCACGTCCTGAAATGCCGACAATGGCAAACAGTGGTAACTTTGATTGGGTTGAAGATAAAGACGAAGGTCGTCATCAAATTAACTTAGACAGTTCAACAAGTCCTTTCTTACGTCCTTTCTATGCTAATCAATACGATTTATCATTTGAACATTATTTCACAGAGACTGACGGTGCATTCGTTGTGGCTCTTTGGTATAAAGACATTGAAAACATGGTTGGTGACGGCGAAGATAAAGACTTTGATTATGCTGCTGCAGGCATAGAAGTTCCACCAACACCTGAAAATAAGCTATACGATCCGGTAACAGGTGAGCTTATTGAGTATGTGAATGGTACCTATACACATGCAGAAAACAATGCTGATGCCGGTTACATGCGCGGTGTTGAAATTGGTTATACGCAAACGTTTAGCTTCTTACCAGGTTATTTCTCAGGTTTAGGCGCAAACGTTAACTTCTCTTACACAGAAAGTGAGATTGAAGTTGAATCGCAGGTGCCTGGTGAAGAGGGTGCGCCTAGTCCAATTGAAGGTTTGTCACCTCGTGTATTGAGTGCGACATTATTCTACGATTGGGATGATAAATTCTCTGCACGTATTAATGGCCGTTACCGCTCTGCTTACTTAAGTAGACAAATAGCCATCGGTAGTGATCAGTCGGCATACTTCCAAGAAGAAACGATTATTTCAGCGCAAATGTCGTATAACTTCACAGAAAACCTACAAGGTGTAATTTCTGCGGATAACATCACTGATGAACCAAACCTTTCATACTTTGGTGATACCACACGTACAGGTACAATTCAGTACTTTGGCCGTACAATTTACTTCGGTGTTAACTACAAGATGTAAATTAAACTGCCTATTTACTCAGGTATAAATTTAAGAGCAACATTCAATGACTATAGTTGATGTTGCTCTTTTTATTTTTACTGATACCTATGCATTTTTAGGTATATTTCAATAGTTGGATAGCTTGTTATGAAAAAAATTATCATTCTTGGCGGCGGTACCGCTGGCTGGATGACAGCTAATTTAATGGCTCAAACTTGGCAATCTCAACTGGCTAACCATGAGTTATCCATTACCTTAATCGAGTCACCCGACATTGGCGTTATCGGTGTTGGTGAAGGCTCGACGCCACAATTAAAAAGCTTTTTCGATAAAATAGGTCTCCAAGAGCATGAATGGATGCCCGAATGTAATGCCACCTATAAAAATGGCATATTATTTAACAATTGGACGCATCGTCAAGGGTTTACTAGTTACTTCCACCCTTTCACCTCAATTATTGATGCCCATACTGCGCCAGCTTTTGTGCATAATAGTCAGTTTAGACGTCAAGGTTATGATATTGACAGCCATGTAGATCGTTTCTTTTTAGCCGCAACGCTGGCAAAACAGCAAAAAGCACCTATTGGTAATGATAACTTCCCCTTTGATATTAGCTATGGCTATCACTTTGATTCGATATTATTGGGTAAGTATTTAGGTAAAGTAGCCAGAGCTAAAGGCATAAATCATATCTGTGCCAAGGTAACTGAGGTATCGTTAACCAATGATGGTGATATTGAACAATTAACACTCGATAATAACGAACACATCAGTGCTGATTTATTCGTAGATTGTACCGGATTTGCTAGTCTGCTTTTACAAAAATCCTTACAAGTACCTTTTATTAGTTTTAAAGAAAATTTATTTAACGATAGTGCGGTCACTATTGCTACACCGCATAGTGAAGGTGAGAAGTTAAATTCTCAAACTATTGCCACTGCGATGAAATGTGGTTGGGCATGGGATATACCACTCACAAACCGCACCGGTAATGGCTACGTTTATAGTTCAGACTTTTGCACCCCCGAGCAAGCAGAAGCTGAATTAAGAGCTAAACTTGGCTTAACGGATGATAATATTAAAGCGAATCATTTACGCATGAAAGTGGGCCGCGTTGAAAAACATTGGCATCGTAATTGTGTCGCCATCGGCTTATCACAAGGTTTTATAGAGCCATTAGAGGCAACTGCCCTACACTTTGTTCAAGAAAGTATTGAAGGCTTTATCAGCGCTTATGACGCAGTGTACATGTCAGCCAATGCTGGCAGTAATAGCGAACTAGCATTACAACAAACGAGTTTTAATCAACAAATGAATGCCCGCTTTGATGGCATACGCGATTATATTGTTGCTCATTATCGCTTAAGTGATCGAGATGATACGCCTTATTGGCAACAAAATAGTGAAAACCCAAACATTTCTAATAATTTGAAAAAAATGGTTCAGGCCTGGTTAAAGGGTGAAGATTTACATAAGGTCATTACTCAAGCTAAAATTGTCAGCTTTTATCCGCCAGTGTCTTGGCATGCCATTTTAGCAGGCTATGGGGTTTTTCCAGAAATTAACCAACAACTGTCTTTTAACCAACAAGCAAATAAATATGATTTAGCCCATATAGATCAGTTTATTGCTCGCAGTGCTAGCAACTTTAAAGATCATAAAGTGTTCCTCAATAATCTCTGTAATAATTCCACCAACAAAATAGCGAATAAATAAGGTTAGCCATGTCAGTATCAGAACAAATAAATAACATCGTTATTGTCGGCGGTGGCTCAGCCGGTTGGATGACTGCAGCTATGCTAGCAAAGCAGCTTGAGTCCAAGGTAAATATTACTTTAATTGAGTCTGATAGTATTGGCACCGTGGGTGTTGGCGAAGCAACTATACCGCCCATCAAAACCTTTAATCGTATGTTAGGAATTGATGAAAATGATTTTTTAAAGCAATGTAACGGTTCAATAAAATTAGGTATTAGCTTTGAAAATTGGCCAGAGCAAAATCATCAATACTTTCACCCTTTTGGCAAGTTTGCGGTGGATTTTGACTATATTCCTTTTTCCTATTTCTGGAATAAACATAGAGCAGCGGGTAATGATAAACCCTTGCAGGATTATGCCAGCGCATGGCACTTAGCCAAGCATGACAAGTTTTCTCTGCCTGCCAAAGATCCAAAATCACTGTTTTCCGGCTTTGATTATGCTTACCATTTTGATGCCGGCTTATACGCAAAATATTTAACATCTTATGCTCAAAAGCTAGGGGTAAAACGCCAAGAAGGTAAAATTACTAACGTTGATAGCCATCAGCAAATTGGTTTTATCACCTCGGTAACTTTAGCAAGTGGTCAGAAGATTAACGGTGATTTTTTCATTGATTGTAGTGGCGCTAGCGCCTTACTGATTAATAAAACCTTGGATGTTAAATTTATCGATTGGTCAGAAAACTTATTATGTAATCGTGCTATTGCAATGCAAACGAGTCACATCAAAGCCATTAATCCTTATACTCGCTCTATTGCCAAACAATCTGGCTGGCAATGGCGTATTCCATTACAAACTCGAATGGGCAATGGCACAGTACACTGTAGTGAATTTATCAGTGAGCAAGATGCGATGGATGAACTAATGAGCAGTGTAGAAGGTGAAGTATTGACTGAGCCTAAAGTGATTAACTTTCAGGTCGGTTGCCGTGAAAAATTCTGGCATAAAAACTGTGTCGCTATAGGCTTATCTTCAGGGTTTTTAGAGCCATTAGAATCTACCAGCTTACATTTAATTCAGCGGGCAATTATGCGTTTAGTGTATTTATTTCCCAACAAGCAGTGTGATGAAATTAATACTAAGCTGTATAATCAGCAAACCATGGAAGAATATGAACATATTCGCGACTTTATCATTTTACATTATAAAGCGACCAAACGTGATGACAGTGAGTTTTGGCGTTACTGCCAACATATGGACATTCCAGAAACACTGCAAAACCAAATAGACTTGTTTTCAACCCATGGTCATTTAGATATCAACGGTAAAGATCTCTTTAAACAAGATAACTGGTTAGCGGTATTAACCGGGCAAAATATTTTACCTAAAACCGTTGCGCCAATTATGGCTTATAAGCAAAAAATTGATTTACCCAGAACAATGAACTCTTTCTATGACAACATGACTAATACAGTGAAATCGCTTCCTAGTCATGAAGCCTACTTGAAAAAATATTGTCCCTTTTTAACCTAGTAAATATAAGAATTACTTTATGAAACATATTACCCTAGCAGAGCAAAAATCTTCTCGTTTAATTTACGGCTGCATGCGCATTGCCGGCGATAATACCCCTCAAGATAGAGCCAAAGGCAAGCTCGCCATTCAAGCCGCACTAGATGCAGGTTATAACCATTTTGACCATGCTGATATTTATGGCGGTGGTGAATGTGAAAGCCTTTTTGGTGAAATTTTAGCAGAGTCACCGTCATTGCGTAATGACATTATTCTGACCTCAAAAGCAGGTATCCGAGTGGGTGACACGCCAACAGTTGGCGACCCTAAATGTTATGACTTCTCTGATAGCTATTTAACAACCCAAGTAGAAACATCATTAAAGCGATTAAATACCGATTATTTAGATATGTTTTTATTACATCGCCCTGACTATTTATTTGATGCTAAGCAAGTGGCTGAAACATTAATGAATTTAAAAGCCAGTGGTAAGGTAAAACATTTTGGCGTCAGTAACTTTAGCCCGTCACAACTCAACTTATTACAATCCGTATTAGATGAGCCACTGTTGGTTAACCAAATTGAAATTAATATTCACAACATCAACAGCTTCACTGACGGCACCTTAGATCAATGTCAGCAATTGGGTATTACTCCTATTGCTTGGTGCCCACTTGGTGGCGTTGTTTATCCTGCCTGGGGCAATACTTTTTCACCGACAGATGAAGCACGTATCGACAGCGAAATAAACCAACAAGCTGCCAAGTATGACTGTCAAACTTGGCAGTTGATTTTGGCTTGGTTATTAAAGCACCCTGCTAATATTAGTCCAATTATTGGCTCAACCACGCCAGAGCGTATTGTTGCCGCGAAGAAATCACTAGCTCTAGATTACAGTCACGAAGATTGGTATCGCTTGCTAGAAGCGAGAAATGGTCATGAAGTGGCTTAATTCCCCCTAACCTACGTTAACATGTACTGCTAAGTCCTCCCCTGCAGTACATGTCTAAACTCCCCTGATGCCATACCTTGATTTAACAACTCCTCTGACAATCACTCTAGAATAAAACATAACACTCCCTTGACTTTATGAATTACAAGTGTAATCTATAGTTATAAATTACATCTGTAATCAATGGGTCTAGGTTCCACATGACTGAAATTAGTAACGCCGAATTTGAAGTATTAGAAGCACTTTGGCAACAATACCCTGCTAGTGCCACCGATATTATTGCTCGCTTAAATGAACATAAAGCTTGGCATGATAAAACCGTAAAGACTTTATTGAACCGCCTAGTTAAGAAAGAAGCAATTAGCTTTGAGAAACAGCAACGTCATTATATTTACTCACCATTACTAGAGCGTGAAGCTTATACATTAAAAGAGAGTAAGAGTTTAATTGAGCGAATGTTTAGCGGTAAAGTTGCCCCGTTAGTGGCAGGATTTGCTAAGCAAAATGATTTAAATAAAGAAGACATTGAAGCATTAAAATCATTAATTTCACAGTGGGAAGAAAATAATGATTAACTTACTCGCCTCTTCACTGCTGCCATTAACATTGTTACTCATATTACTGTTATTAATTCGTCACCCTTTGCGCATGAAAGCTGACGCGAATACTTGTTATGGCTTATGGTTGTTATTGCCCTTGGCATTGCTACTCTACAATATCGAACTACCATGGCATCATGTTAGTGAGCTGAGTAATGACAGTATACAAAGCTACCTTGTTCAACCTAGTGAAGAGTTTAAGCAACATTTAAATGAAAATAACCTTGTGGTTGTAACTTTAAAAACCTTATGGATTGTCGGATTTATCAGTATGTTGCTCTACTGGTTTGCTATTCATGTCAATTTTAAAAAGTCACTAAAATTGCGAGCAATTGAAAATGATAAGCTAGCAAGCTCATTGAAAACTAGCATTCCTAAGACTTTGCCTGTTAAACAAAGCCACCATATTCATAGCCCTATTTTATTAGGTTTATTCCATACCATCTTAGTTATTCCTGAGGATTTTACTGAGCTTTATAGCCCTGAGCAGCAAGAGCTGATCATTGCTCATGAAGTTTGCCATTATTCTCACCACCATATGTGGGCGAATCAAGTAGCGCTATTGCTCTTAGCGCTATTTTGGTTTCACCCATTAGCTTGGCGAGCTTATGCTGCATTTCGCCAAGATCAAGAGCACTCCTGTGATGAAACTGTTCTGGCGCGCAAACAGACTGAATCGAGGATCCAATACTGTAAAGCATTAGTGTTAGCGGCTGAAACCTCACCGCCTAATGCCTTTACCTTAATGAGTTTTAAACACAATGGAGATAAACACTTTATGCTTAATCGAATTAAACAAATTAAAGCCATGTCAGTGACAAGTAAATTATTCGCTAATACCAAATTTAGCTTAGTAGCACTGATTTCCACCGCATTACTTGCAGGCGTTAGTTATGCAGGTAATCATGTCAATAAAGATAAGGTCATTGAGCAAGCACGCATTGATGTTCACCCTGTCTATAGAGTTGAACCTAAGTATCCTATAAAAGCCGCTCAACAAAACATCGAGGGCTCTGTAGTATTAAAGTTTGATGTCGAATCAGATGGTAGTGTTAGCAATGCAGAAGTGGTCAATGGTAAACCTGCTTATGTGTTTGATAAAACCGCATTAACCGCTTTAAAGCAATGGCGCTATCAAGCGACAGGTAAAGTAACTAAGAACTTACTAGTGCAATTAGACTATTTAATGGATGACTCGAGTACACAACCTGAGCCACTGATGGAGAGAATTAAAGTCACGCAGTAAAGTCAATTTATTGTTGAAACTAGCAAAGTTAATCGTTAAGTTAGCCAATAAACCAAGCCGTTTGTCTCTACATATATACCAACGGCTAGTTTATTAATAATAATTTATCTTAACGATTAAGGAATGTTTGTGTTCACCACTCAACTTGCTAACAGTGCTGAAAAAAGTACTAGCACCACGCTTAACCCTGCAAATTTATTACAAGAAGAAATTGACCAAGTTGCCAACATATACAATGTAATCATTGAGTTTTTTACTAATTATAGTTTTCAACTAGTTGGCGCTCTAATTATTTTCATTATTGGCTATATATTTGCCGGTAAAGTATCTAACTGGGTTTTAAAGTTATGTTTACGACACAAGCTTGATATTACCTTAAGCCAATTTTTATCAAACACCACTAAGATGCTGGTGGTGGTGATGATAACCATTGTTGCGCTTGGTAAATTAGGTATCAGCGTTACGCCATTTATTGCCGCTATTGGTGCAATTTCTCTTGGTGCAGGTTTGGCCTTACAAGGATTACTTGCCAACTATGCCGCCGGGTTTAACATCATTCTTATTAGACCTTTCGTCGTGGGCGATACTATTACCGTTCATGGTGTCACAGGCGTGGTAGAAGAAGTTTTACTGGCTTACACCTTATTAAAAAATGAAGATGATGTGATTATTACTATCCCTAATAAGCATATAGTTGGCGAGATATTACATAATTCACAGCATGACTCATTACTTGAGTTATCTGTAGGTATTTCCTATGACCATAATCCATTAGAGGTGGTAAAAATCTTAGAGAAGACAATGTCATCCCTTGATATCATCGGTGAAAAAGGAAAACTACTCGTTGGTATTGATGAGTTTTCAGATAGTGCTATTACTTTAGGTATTCGTTTATGGACGCCAACTATCAATCTTTATGAGTCAAAATATAAAGCTTATGCTGCAATATATACTGCACTCGATGAAGCTAAAATCCATATACCTTTCCCACAACGCGATGTACACATACACCAAGTCACTCAATCATAATAAGATCACTAAAATTAACTGTTATTTTGCTTATAGTCCTTAAATAAAGCAGTGATCTGTGAAGACTTTCTTAGGCCCATCATACGCATTGATGTCATTACACCAGCCATCAATGCACCGCCTACGCCTGCGGTAATAACATCTGCACCAGTCATATATAAATTTTTGACCGGTGTTTCTGTGTGCAGAAAAGATTTATTAAATCTATCAACATAATGATCAAGACCGTAAATTTCCCCTTGGGTATTTAGTTGATAAAACTGCGTTGACAAAGGAGTTGATAATTCATAAAAATCGAGCGCGTCACGTAATTGTGGCTCTCGTTTAAACAGTTTAGCTAATAGCTTTTGTGACAGCTGCTCTTTATAAGCTAAGTAATCATCACCACGCTCATTCCAAGTAGTACCTTGCCATTGCTCGAACCACTCCATATGTGTTACTGACACAATTTCAACGGTAGACTTATCAGGAAACCTAGACTCCCACAAAGGATCTTTACTCGATGGGAAAGAAATATAGACTAGTGGTAATTCTGCATCTATATCTTGAATACTCCCTTGAGAAAATTTTGCTAAATTTCCTTCATGATCGCCATTTGGGTATAGCCATAAATTAGTGCTTTTTAATTTTAGCTTTTCTGTATTGCCTTTAAAGCCAGCATATAAGCAAATAGTGCTACTTGAATACTCTACCTCTGTAGTCCATCGCTCAACGTTATGCTTTTGACGACTAGCAAGTGGTAACAAGCGTTTTACCGTATTCATAAAGCCAACATTACTGACAATTTTATCTGCTTTAATTTCACTACCGTCCATTAGACGTACGCCATAAGCTTTATTCTTTTCAATCAAGACTTCATCAACCTCGGCAAAGGTAAACACTTCACCGCCAGATTTTTGAATAGTTGGAATGATTGTCCTAGCAATAGCAGCCGCACCACCCACAGGGTAAGCCGCACCAGCAAGGTAATGCTTAACAATTAAGGCATGCATTAAGAATGAGGAATCTTTGGGTACTTGACCATAATCTCCCCATTGCCCAGTCAACACAGAGATCAATTTTTGATTGTCCGTTAATGATTCAAGTACATCACGAGTGGTTTGAAAAAAGGCTTTTGGGACAAGCAAAGGACGAATTTTATTATAAAGTTTAGCTAACCAAGCTGGCAGTACTTTACCGGCAAAAAACAGTGGTGTTTTTCGGCTCATCAATCTTACCAGAGCAACATACTCACGAATGGTTTGTTCTTCATCGGGAAAATGACCGATCAAACTTTTAATGAAATTTTCACGACCAGCAACAAAATCAAACTCTTCATTTCCAAGCACAATGCGATCGTACACAGGATCCATTTCAGCCCATTGTAACCGCCCTTCACTGATGACATCGAAAATACGACGCAGTGTTGAATGCTCTTTATGTACTTCACCAATATAATGCACACCGACATCCCATTCGTAGCCTTTTCGCCAATACGCATGAGTAAATCCACCGGCAGTATAATGCTGTTCCAGTACGCAAACTTTTTTTCCTAAGAGTGATAGCAGAGCAGCATTTGCTAGCCCTCCTATGCCAGAGCCCACGACGATAACATCGTAATCCTTAGCTAAATCTTCTTTTCTAAATCGTCTGCCAGTACGCACCCTTACCTTTTTAGTGTTGTTTTCCTTTTTAGTTTCTGGGGTAATTTTTTCATCTGGCGATGTTTCAGTTTTTTCACTTGTTTCTATCATAATTATTTTGTGAAAACCTATTTATTAGTGTCTTAAGAAACTAGCATGGTTACTAACTGACCACAAACTAATCGATAGTGCACTATATGAATAGAGTAAACCACGAATAATTGGTTAACCAATAACTGTAATACATCTAACTAACACGAATAAAAAGTCCAACTCGATTCAAGCTAAATGAATGTTTATCACATTCAATATTCATAAAAGATCAATTAATGATCTATATTTAAATAGTAGAAGCAAGATATAAAACAAGGGAAACCAAACATTAGCTCAAGTCTTTTAAAATAGGGCTTATAGCGAAGATATTTCATAAACCAAAACAAGCCACATCACCAATTAAATAGATAAACAATGAATTCAAAACGATTTTGGTAATAACAAGTGGTTGACAACTACTATTTTATTGGTTAGTTTCTATGCAGGACGATATATAACTAAATATATTTTTCATTACTATAAGAAAGATAAAGAAACACGTTTGGGAGAACAAAATGAAACTGAATAAAATTAGTGAAGCACTAAATAATTACAGTAAAGTGTCTTTAAAAAGAACGATTTGCACAACCGCTTTAGTATCTATGATGTCTGCGACGGCTTTTGCTGAAGAAGCAGCTCCAGTAGAAAAGAAAGATGATATTGAAGTCATTGAAGTAACGGGTATGTTAGGCAGTATGAAAGCCGCAGCTCTTGTTAAGCGTACAGATGGTCGTATTGTTGATGCTATCGTTGCAGAAGACATTGGTAAATTACCAGATAACAACATCGCTGAAGCATTGCAACGTATTACTGGTGTATCAATCAACTCAGATTTTGGTATTGGTGAAAGCGTGTCTATCCGTGGTTTACCTCAAAACCGCGTTGAATTAAATGGTCGCTCAACTGTAGGTGATTCACGTGACGGTATTAGTCTAGATGATTTCCCATCAAGTTTCTTAAAAACAGTTGAAGTTGTTAAATCACCTACTGCCGATATGATTGAAGGTGCCTTAGGTGGTACTGTAAGCATGAAGACTGTTCGTCCATTAGAGCTAGATGAATTAACTGGCGCTATGTCATTAGATTTTGAATATGCTGATAAAACAGAAAACTGGGCACCTATCTTTAGTGGTTCAATTGGTGATAACTGGGATCTAGGCAGCGCCGGTTCATTTGGTGCTATTGTTATGCTTGCTTACCAAGATCGTGAAATTCGCCAAGATCAGTTTATTGAACGTACTTTATTCAACGATATTGATATCGATGGTGAAACAGGTAACCCTGACAACGGTGAATTTATTGTAAGAGATCAACATACAGTTGAACAATATGTAGAAAACCGTGAACGTACCGCTTTAAACCTATCACTACAATGGGCGCCTGAGTCTGGTGATGGCATGGTATATCTTGATTTAAATGGTACTCAACGCACAGGTAAACAAGCAGGTACTTCTATTATTGGTGTTGGTGGCTCTTTGGTTACAGATTCATCAACCACTGCTGATAGCACAGGTCAAATAAATAATTACACCTTAACAAATGAGTTCGCTATTCCTAAAACATACAGTGACTTCCGTGAAACTGACTCTTTCTCTCATGCCCTTGGTGCTGAATGGAGTCTAACTGATACCATTATGATTTCAGGTGAAGTATCTATCGCATCTTCAGAGAGCACGCAACCTGATTCTGAATTTACTTTACGCCCAATCATGAGAAGTGAATTCGATGGTACAGAAGATTCGCTTACTAACTACAACTATGATGGTGTTTTCTCACAAAGTGGTGATAAATTACCTAGTATTATTCACTCTCAATCAGATGCTTACACTAACCCAGACGTATTAGCATTACGTACTTTTAAAAGTGAACTTGACGAAACATCTAATGATGAAACGGCTGCACGTTTCGATATCGCAATGGATGAGCCATTAGGTTTAGAATGGCTATCTCAACTAAAAGCAGGTATTCGTGTTACTCAACGTGATTACAGCTTTGAATCTTATAAAGAAGAAGTTAAAGATATTTATAAGAATGCACATCATGTCGGTGGTGATAATGATGGTGAATTAGCTACAATATGGATTAATGACTATAACGCTGCATTCCCAGGAAGCTTCTCTACAAATACTTATGCAAACTCTTTTGATCAAATTGGCCTATCTGGTCAAAACGACTTATTAACATCTCAAATTTATCACGGTTTAGATAACCCTGCTAATGTTTACAGCCAATTACAATCATTATTAGCTGGAACAGATATGGCTATCACAGGAAGCCTTCGTGATAATCAAGAATTTCAAAACGGTGCGTTCCGTGAAATTTCTGAAGATACGGCTGCCATTTACTTATCAGCTTACTTAGATTTTGATGATATCACTGCTATTGTTGGTGGTCGTTATATTCAAACAGATCTTGAGTCTTCTGTAATTCTTGATGATGCCAAAGTAACTGGTAAAAATGATTACAATGACTTTTTACCAAGCTTAAACGTAACTTATACACTTAATGACGATACATTAGTACGCTTTGCTGCGGCTAAAGTAATGCGTCGTGCTGATTTTAGTGAATTAAGCCCTGCGTTTGATGTTAACAATGACATCACTAAAGCAACACAAGGTTCTATTGATCTTGACCCATACCGTGCAACTCAATTTGACTTATCAGTTGAGCACTACTTTGGTGAAGGTAACATGGTATCTTTCGCCTTATTCTACAAAGATGTTGAATCTTTCTTAAGCAGTGAAAATACTTGTGTGGCTGATTCATCTACTTCTGGTCAAAACGTTACTGAGTGGTACGCTGTTTGTACACTTGATAGCGCTGGTGTAGATAACCCGAATATGGAATTCCACACTAATTCTGATGATGCCGCTGGTATGGCATACGTAGAAGGTTTACGTGATTCAGGTTTAACCGGTATTGATACTACTAAAGACACCAATGGTGAATCTGGTAAAGTGCAAGGTTTCGAAATTGGTTACCAACAACACTTTGACTTCTTACCTGGTGCATTTTCTGGTTTAGGTTTAAGTGCTAACTATACGTATGCAGATAGTGAACAACCAACCGTTGAAGGCGAAAATGTTAGACCATTACTAGAGATTTCAGAGCACACGTATAACTTACAAGGTTTTTGGGAATATGAGAGCTTTGCTGTACGTTTAGCGTATAACTATCGTTCTGATTACCTATCAACAGAAAATGAAAAACGTGTTCTTAACTTCTCTGATAACTACCGTGATTCACGTGGTCAATTAGATATGTCAGCAAGCTGGGATATTAATGAGAACTTCACTGTTGTTGCTAATGCCACTAACTTAACAGGTGAGCACTCAGTATTCACAAACGAATACGGTAGCGCTTGGAGCTATACTGAAGCAGATCGTCGATACACTGTTGGTGTTCGCGCTAAGTTTTAATGCTTGATAAATAAAAAGAGTCTATAAATAATAGGCTCTTTTTATCAACATTTTAACCATAATTCATTTCACTATTAGTGGTAAACACCAATAGTGAAATGGCTTTTTTAGGAGAAAACAATGTCTATGAACGCAAAGGTAGTTATTATTTCTGGTGGCGGTAGAGATATAGGCAAAGCTTGTGCAATTGATGCAGCTAAAGCAGGTGCTAATGTTGTTTTAACCTATCACGCAAGCAATGAAAGTGCCCTATCAGCCGTTAAAGAGATTGAAAGCCTCGGCTCAAAAGCTATCGCTGTTCAGGCTGATCTTACCAAACAAAGTGATGTTGATACCGTAATCAAAACAACCATAGAGTCATTTGGTCAAATTGATTCATTGGTACATGTTTCAGGTGGCTTAATAAAGCGTGTAAAAATTTCTGAAATGTCCACAGAGCACTGGGACAGTGTTATGGATGTTAACCTAAAATCACTGTTTATGATGTGCAGAGCTTGTATCCCTTATATGAAATCAGGCAGTACCATTGTTACTTTCGCTTCTCAAGCTGGTAGAGATGGCGGTGGCCCAGGAGCTGCAGCTTATGCTACATCTAAAGGTGCAGTAATGACATTTACTCGTGGTTTAGCAAAAGAGCTTGGTCCAAACATCAGAGTTAATTGTGTTTGCCCCGGCATAATTGATACTGGCTATCACGATAAGTTTACCCAAGATAATGTCCGTAAAAATGTTGCCGGTGCAACCGCATTAAAACGTGAAGGGGATGCTGAAGAAGTGGCTAAGCTAGTTTCATTTCTTACTAGTGAAAATTCTTCTTATATGACAGGTAACTGCATAGATATAAATGGCGGCTTACTCTTTTCTTAGTAAGTTATTAATAGCCATGTTTTTAAGTTCTAAAGATTAAACATAAGGTTAGTAGAATGTTTCCTAAATGAAGTCATTTAAGGATTATTCAACACTTTACTAACAGATCACTTACCTAAACAAGTAAGTAAATTTACGTAAGCAATTTACGTAACTAAATGCCAAAGCAATCGCTTTCACATGATTCGATACCTATAAAATTGTTAGCTCATTGAGCATTATCGACATTAACGGCGGCCTATAGTTTCATCTGGCTAATTAAAGAAAAATAAACAAAAAAAATAATATACAGCAATAGCGACACACTCAGAAGTTTACTAACTAAAGCTAAATACATTAGTTGCAGTAACAAAACGTAATAATAACGGCATCAATTAAATTAAAAAATTTAAATGCCTATTAAGTACTTTTTTCATAGATAAAAGAATAGAGATCTGGAGAACAACAAGATGTTGAAAAACACTAAACCACACTTTTTACTATTACTTATGGTATTTGCCCTTTTTGCCTGCACCCAAAGTAAAGATGCTCAAGTAGCGAACAATCTAGTAAGTAACATTGAACAGTTTAACCAAGTGGTATCGACCGCAAAACCGGGAGATGAAATTATACTTGCTGACGGTATTTGGCGTGATGTGGAATTAGTATTTACCGGTAAGGGCTTGGCGGATAAGCCAATTACATTGACCGCACAAACCCCAGGTAAAGTAATTATCACAGGTCAGTCTAATTTAAGCTTTTCAGGTGAATACCTTGTTATCTCAGGATTAGTCTTTAAAGATGGATCAACCCCAACCGGCGAAGTTATCTCATTTAGAACCTCAACTGAAGAAGTTGCCAACCATTCTCGCGTCACGAATACCGTGATTGATAATTTCAGTACCATTGATCGCCCGATGTCAGATTTGTGGGTGGCAATGTACGGTAAAAACAACCGTTTTGACCATAACTCGTTAGTGAATAAAAGAAATCGTGGAGTGACGCTTGCCGTTAGAATGAATACTGAAGCAAGTCGTAAAAATAATCACCTCATTGAGTACAACTACTTTGGCCCAAGACAAATTCTTGGTTCGAATGGCGGTGAAACCTTACGTATTGGCACCAGTCATTTCTCTCGAGAGTATTCTAACACCACAGCGCAGTACAACTACTTTGACCGTACTAACGGTGAGCATGAAATCATTTCAAATAAGTCCAGCGGCAATGCGCTAATCAACAATGTCTTTTTCGAAACGCAAGGCACACTAACCATGCGCCATGGTCACTTTACCAAGGTGGAAGGGAACTACTTTTTAGGTAACCGTAAACCCAATACTGGCGGTATTCGTATTATTAACGAAAGTCAGTCGGTGAGTAATAACTACATGTACGGTTTAACGGGTCAGCGCTTGCGTGGTGCACTTGTTATTATGAATGGCGTACCTAATTCACCGCCTAATCGCTATGACCCAGTGATTGATTCGGCCATGAATAACAATATCGTTATTGACAGTGACTACATTGAACTTGGGGCTGGTGCCGATGAAGAGCGCTCAGCGCCGCCAAGTACGTCAGAGTTTAAAGGTAACATCATTTTAGGTACCTCGAATTTATCGCCGTTCACGCTTTATGATGATATGTCAGGTATTGAGTTTGCAGGTAACTATTTAAATGAAGAAGCCAGCACCGCCATTGAGTCTGGTTTTTCTGCGACGCCTTATGCTGTCACAGTCAATAAGCACGGCCTTAAATCACCGTCACAAGCACTACTTGATGAAATAGGTTTTGGGGAAGTGAAATTGCCAGTCACTAAACAAGAAGTGGGAGCGAGTTTTTATCCTAAAACGGAAGCGGTGATTGCCTTTAACAGTGGTAAACACATTGCAGTACCTAGCGGCACTAACACCCTATTAACGGCATTAAGCGAGAGTCAAGCGGGGGATATATTAGTACTTGAAAACGGTGGTGAATACTTACTGACAAAGTTTGCACAAGTTTATCATCCAATCACTCTGATGGCGAAAGCAGGTAAGAAGCCGGTTATTCGCTCTCAAAAGCCAAACTTCATTAATATAGAAAATGGCGGCGCACTTGCGCTTGAAAATCTTTGGTTCGACGGCGCTGAGTCACCGGACTATAAGGGTAATAACGTCATTAGTACTAGCAGTACTTCGATGAATATTAATTACAACTTATCGGTACGTAATATTAAAGTCACTGATTTAGATGTTAATGGTTATTTTTACTTCTTTAAAGCCAATGCTGGTACGTTTGCTGACACGATTGAAGTTCTTGACTCAGAATTTATTAATGTGACCGGTGCAATTTTGCAATTGAACCGAGAAGTGGATGATCTGGGGGTTTACAGCGTTGAGAACTTAACCATTTCGGGAAACACGTTTACGGATGTTAAAGAAGAAGTGGCTACAGTCTACCGAGGCGGTCGAGACGAAAGTACCTTTGGCCCTATTGTCACGGTAACTAACAATACCTTATCAAATGTCGGTAAAGGCTCAACCCACCGCTCAGGTGCATCCATGTATTTTCATGGCGTGCAACGCTTGAATATTTCCAATACAACCTGGAATGAAAGTGCACCCTTGGAGCTATTCCTTACTAACGGTGGCCCCATCACGGTTATCGAAGACATCGTCCTTAAAGATACCGATAACATTCGCGCAAACCATGACGGTTATCAGGCAACGAATGTAGTTAACAATTAAAGGTTTAATTCCCATTACCCTAGCTGGTGACTAACAAAAAAGTGGTTAGTCACCTTCAGCAAAAATATATCCACCTCCCCTGATGAACACTTTTGATTTAGGAAAAACATGAACAACAAATTAAACGGAAAAAACGTGCTTATTACGGCAGGCGCGCAAGGCATTGGTGAAGCCATCACCAAGCATTTTATTGATAGCGGCGCTCATGTCGCTATCCACTATTTTTCCAGCGCAGAGACTGCCAATAAACTTATTGAGTATGCAAAAAGCAAAGGACAACAAGCCATTGCTATTAGCGGAGACTTAACCAAAGAAGCGCAGGCAAAAACCTTGGTTGAGCAAACGGTTGAAGCACTAGGGAGTTTAGATATTTTAATTAATAATGCCGGCTCTTTAGTTGAGCGTCGATTACTCACCGACATGGATGAGTCGCTTTGGCATAAAGTGATGGATATTAATTTAACGTCAATGATGTGGGTCTCACAAGCCGCAGCACCTTATTTAGGTAGGAATGAGCACAGTAGCATGGTGAATCTTGCCTCACTGGCAGGTCGTAAAGGGGGGCATCCCGGCTCTTTAGCCTACGCTACTAGCAAAGGGGCAATACTAACTTTTACCCGCGCATTGGCAACAGAGTTAGGTGCACAGGGTACTCGGGTGAATGCTGTTGCTCCTGGACTTATCTTGGGTACTTCCTTTCATAACACTCACACCACAGAAGAATCCGCTAATCAAACTATTGCTGGCATTCCCATTGAACGAGCAGGTAATGCTGATGACGTTGCCAGAGCCGTCACCTATTTAGCTTCAGAATATGATGGCTTTATTACCGGCGCAACACTCGATATTAATGGCGGCGTTTACAACATGTAGTCATTGATGAAACACGATAAAATTATTTTTGAGAAAGTTATTATGTCCAGTATTATTAAAGCGTTATTAAGTTTTGGCCCCGCATTTTTAGCCATCGGTTATACCATAGGTACCGGCAGTGTGACTGCCATGATAGTGGCAGGCAGTACTTTTGGTATGCAGCTATTGTGGGTATTGTTATTAAGTTGTCTTTTTTCTGGGGTACTTATTTATGCCTACGGAAATTTTGCTTTAGTAACAGGTGAAACGGCGCTTTATAGTTTCAAAAAGCACCTCAAATTTGGTAAACCGATGGCAATTCTCATCATTATTGGCGTCTCTTTTGGTCAATGGAATTCACTAATGGGCATACTGGGTATTTCTGCCAATATCCTCTTTGAAATGATTGCCATGTATTTCCCTTCGGTCATCCCACATAAGTATGCTGTCGTGCTCAGCATTGCGGTGTTAGTTATTAGTATTATGTACGCGATATTACTGATTGGTAAATATTCATTATTCGAAAAAGTGTTAGTGATTTTTGTCTCCTGTATGGGGTTATCCTTTGTTTTATCGTTATTTGTTGTTCATCCATTACCGACGGAAGTGGTCAGGGGGTTATTACCTGTTATTCCTGAAGTAGAAGGAGGGAAAATGATGGTTGCTGCCTTTGTGGGTACGACGATGGCTGCGGCAACTTTCTTATCAAGGCCTTTGTTTATTCAAGGTAAAGGTTGGACGATAGACGATAGAGGGCAACAGAAAAAAGATGCAATTGTTGCTGCTATTTTAGTGTTTATCATTAGCGCCTCGGTTATGGCCGTGGCGGCAGGCTCATTATTTCATGAAGGCGCTAAAGTCACTAAGGTGTTAGATATGGTGACGGCCTTAGAGCCCATTGCCGGCAAAACTGCCTTAACTGTGTTCTTTTTTGGTACGTTAGCTGCAGGATTGTCTTCGGTATTCCCATGCATGTTAATTGCACCGCTACTAATTGAAGATTATCGCTCGGGGAAACTCGACACTCAATCTAAACAATTTCGCATCATCACCGGTGTTGCGGCTATTTTTGCTCTGACAATTCCTGTCTTTGGGTTTAACCCAATTAAAGGGCAATTATTAACCCAAGTTTTCAATGTCTTTGTACTACCTTTGGTTATCTTAGGGATTATTTTAATGATTAATAATAAAAAACTGATGAGAGAATATGCCGCCGGTTATTTGCTTAACTTTGTATTAGGGTTAGCGTTATTATTCTCAGTGATCATTTCTTATAACGGCGTTTTAGCCCTTATTGGTTAGAATTGGTGAATGAAATGATAGTGATCGTTTGTGGCGTATCAGGTACCGGCAAGTCGACTATAGGGAAACTATTAGCTGAAGAGCTGTCTTTGCCTTTTTATGATGGTGATGATTTCCATCCCGAGGCTAATGTCCGAAAAATGACAAGTGGTCAGGCGCTTAATGATGAAGATAGACAGCCTTGGCTTGAAGAGCTTTCTGCGTCATTAGCTTCATGGGAGCTTACTGACGGTGCCGTGCTAGCTTGCTCGGCACTCAAAGAGTCTTACCGTGAAATACTATCATCAAAATGTTTGCATAATATCACTTGGCTTATGCTTCAAGGCTCAAAAACATTATTAACTGAACGATTAAACTTACGCACTGATCATTTTTTTAACCCCGCATTACTGGCTTCGCAACTAGAGACTTTTGAGTTACCAAACTATGGCTGGCTTATAGATATACAGCAAACACCAGAAGCAATAGTAAAAAATGTTGCTCTGCGTTTATCCAGTCCGTGACCTGAGGTTACCATAGTCGCGTTATTTTCTAACCAAAGCGTATTCTTTTATAAAAATATAATTACTTTTGGTAAAGCCACCACCATAAAAATTTTGTTAGAAATGTATAACTAGACTGAAAAAACCTTAATGTCGTCACATTAACTCCGTAGATATAAGTACTTAAAATCAATACGTTAACTTACCAGCATATTATTAACTCTCTATTTCACACTCTTTAGCCAATTAAATTACCAACCAAAAACATTCTTATTACCAATACCAAACAATTGGTTGACACTTAACTGTGTTTTGGTTAGTATTTGGTTGTTCCTGATTGTTAAGAGTTGTAAATAGACATTTAACTTCCAGTGGGACGAAATAGTGGTAAGTATGATGCTGACCATGAGCTCATTTACCACTATTTCGTTTGATAGATATGACATATGAACAAACTTTGATTTTCAGGTTTTTCAATGTTGCTAATTTACTGGAATCATCCAACTAAAGAAGTTAATGAAGATTTAGCTTTATTGGTTACATAAATCAGACATTAATCTGGGCTTTGGTGAAAGTATTCACTCTCAGATAAACATTAATAATATATTTAGGAGTTAGATATGAGCAAACCTACTATAGGTTTCATCGGCCTTGGCCTTATGGGTGGAAACATGGTTGAAAACCTACAGACTCGTGGTTTTCAAGTAAACGTAATGGACCTTAACAAAGATGCTGTTGCAAAAGTTATTGCTCGCGGTAATGCTACTGAAGTTTCTTCAGGTAAAGAACTAGCTGAAAAAAGTGACATAGTAATGCTTGCCCTTACTACTTCAAAAGTTGTTGAATTAGTAGTTTACGCTGAAGACGGTATCTTAGCTGGTATGACTGAAGGGAAAACTCTTATTGACTTCGGTACTTCTATTCCTGATTCAACACGTAAAATTGGTGCTGCTCTTGCTGAGAAAGGCTGTGGCATGATTGATGCTCCATTAGGACGTACTCCTGCACATGCTAAAGATGGTTTATTAAATATCATGGCTGCTGGTGATATCGATACTTTTAATAAAGTTAAGCCGGTATTAGATGAGCAAGGTGAGAACGTATTCCACCTTGGTGCACTTGGCGCTGGTCACACAACTAAGCTAATCAATAACTTTATTGGTATGACTACGGTTACTGCGATGTCACAAGCATTTGCTGTAGCAAAAGCTGCTGGAGTTGACGGACAACAGTTATTTGACATTATGTCAGCTGGTCCTTCTAACTCACCATTCATGCAGTTTACTAAGTTTTACGCGGTAGATAACGAAGAAAAATTAGGCTTCTCTGTTGCTAATGCCAACAAAGATCTTGGTTACTTCAACCAAATGGTTGCTGACCTAGGTAGTGAGTCATTAATCGCTCAAGGTACTTCAGCTAATTTACAAGCTGCTGTTGATGCTGGTTTAGGCCAAAATGACGTGCCAGTAGTTTTTGATTACTTCAACACTAAGTTTTCGAAGTAAGTAAATGTTTTGACATGTAGAATTGATGGGATTGTAGATTTTCTGCACTCTTTTTAGCCCTTCATTTGAAGGGCTTTTTTTTATCAAAAATTTCAATTAAATTCATTTAAAGTAAGTCGTTTACCTTAAATCATTGATAGTTAATTAAAGCAATGTAGAATGCTTCCCTGCCCCTCAGGTATTGTGAACTCACCCTGCCATTCCTAGTTAAAACTCTATTAATCTTCTATGATTACCTAACCCCAACTCGGGATAAAAAATTTAACTAATTACCTGTTCCACGATCCGATCTTTCCACAAGAAAACAGAATGATATTAAGAAATAGGTATGAATAAACGAGTTGAATATGCAGTGGTGTTGATGATTTTTGTCGAGTATGTATTCCCGAACTAGAAAAGCAACTTATTGCTGACGGTAGTCAAAAGCGTCGACGCACCTTTCGAATGTTAAAGAATGAAATTATGACGATAATTATCGCCTTTCATGAGGTTAATACTGAGCAATTGACCGATATTTCAGCTTCGATTTAAAGGCTTATTTATTGTCTGCTTGTCTTTCATTGAACTATCTCAAGCGCTCTAAAATCTTGCTCTAAGGTTTGTTAATGTCATTCAAAAATTAGTTAAAATGCTGACAGCTGCTATTTAATATAACTCGCTGAACACGATAAAGCTAAATGATTTAAAATAGATACCTTGCTATTGACTACACACTAGAAAAATTCACCTTTTAATTAAAGGATTCAGTAATGATTTGTAGCTGAAAATTCGTGGGGTTTACTCAGGACTACCCCATGTATTTGCTTGAAGCCCTAGTAACAAAAAATCCCGATAATCAGTTAGACTATCGGGATTTTATTATTTACAGTTTAGAGCTTTCTGTTATAAAGCTTTATTCAATAGCAACAATAGCTTCAGATGTTGAGGAATTATAAACTGAAGCAGCATTATCTGTATCAAGTGAATCACCATCTGCATATGACTCAAAGTCATCAGAGAATACTTCTGTTGTACCTGCTGTATCAGAGTAAATTACAAAGTTATCAACAGAGACGATACCAGTAGCTTCTCTTACACCTGAGTTATCACCAAACCTAACCGCTACATGAGTAACACCGCCAAAAGAGTTGTTGTCTGGGGTAAAGCCATTAGCCGTAAAGCGAACTCCGTCAACTTCAACAGTTACTAGAGGATTAACCGCAGTATCACCATTAGGATATTCCCAAGTAACCACTACATCCATGAATGTGTCTGGCACCAAAGTAGCGGCAGAAGTGTCAATGTCACTTGGACTACGAACACTAAAGCTGTCATCTTTGATACGAAGGTCTAATATAGCACCATCATTATTGGTATTTGAATTAAACAGTGTAATGAAAGCGTCTCCATCACCAAGATCATCATCTAAACGTTTTATTGCAACTTCAAATCGACCTGCTGCTAATGGGCCATCACCACCCAGAGCATAGCGTAACTCACCCGTATCATCCGTTGTATCAGTAATTGCAGCGAATTTATTACCATCTGTTCCAGGGCCGCCCACAGGAGGAATCGTCTCTATTGATGCTTCTGAGGTACTGCTATTATACTCAGATGCAGCATTGTCAGTATCAAGCGAATCGCCTTCTGCATATGACTCAAAGTCATCAGAGAACACTTCTGATGTGCCTGCGGTATCAGAGAAGATAACTAAGTCATCAAGAGTAAACTTACCTGTAGCTGCTCTAACCCCACTATTATCACCAAATCTAAAGGCAACATGGGTTACACCACCTATTGAGTTGTTATCAGGAGTAAAACCTTCAGCTACAAAACTCACACCATCTATTTCAACTGTAACTAATGGATTAACCGCAGTATCACCATTAGGGTATTCCCAAGTAATTACTACATCCATGAATGTGTCTGGTACCATAGTAGCGGCAGAAGTATCAATGTCACTTGGACTACGAACACTAAAGCTGTCATCTTTGATACGAAGGTCTAATATAGCACCATCATTATTGGTATTTGAATTAAACAGTGTAATGAAAGCATCTCCATCACCAAGGCTATCGTCAAGACGCTTGACCTTTACTTCAACTCTTCCTGCATCAAGAGGACCATTGTCACCTAGTGCATAACGAAGTTCACCTGTATCACCAGAGTCGGTATCGATAATAACTGCAACATTGTTAGCACCTGTATTAACAACAACAGTGCCTGTAATTGTGATCGACACTTCAGCAGTAGTACCATCAAAAGATTCAATGGTGAAAGTATCTGTTTCACGCTCACCAACAATAAGTGCAGCGATTGTTGCATCGGTGGTATCAAGAGTATAAGTCCATGAACCATCGGCTAAAATTGACAAATCACCATAAGTACCAATAAGAGTTGAGGCAACTACTGACGCTTCGCCTTCATCTGGGTCAAGTACACTTACTGCACCTGTTGACGTAGCTTCATCACTGGCAATAGCCCCTGTCAAATCAAAGAATACTGCTGGCGTAGGCTCTACTGTACCGTCACCTGCATCAAATACGGCAACTTCAGAGTAAATAGCTAAACCGTACAAACTTGCATCACCATCTAAAGTTTCACCGACATTATAACCTTCAAAGTCATCAGAAAATACGCTTGTAGTACCTGCGGTATCAGAAAATACCTCAATGTTATCTACATAGAAAGAACCGAAAGGAATAGTTCTATCATTATCACCAAATCTAAATTGGATAGCTTGTACACCATCAACAAACCACTGGTCTAAACCTGTAAAATCAGAGTCAACAACTGCCGCGGTAGAGAAAGAACCGCCACCAATCACTTCACCATCAATAGTCACGGTGATTTGTTCTGTTGCATCTAAGTCCCATGTAATTTCTACATTATAAAACTGATCTTCAACAAATGGTGCAGTGATCATATTTCCTGGGTAGGCATCACTGTCAGTATTTCGAACAAAGAAACGAGGGTCTATTGGAGTTTCAGTGCCGTCATCGTTAATTGTAGATTGCTCACCTTGAATACGTAAATCGATTAACGATTCACTAGAGCTACCAGATGAACCATAAAGGGTAATATAAGCATCTTTATTATTTCCATCACTACCAAGAGCAACCTCTTTAGCGAAAGATGCACTCAACTTACCTTGACGAAGGTCATCAACGCTAAATCTAATCTCACCTGTATCTGTACCTGTATCCGTTATTTTTACAACCTGAGTAAGCTTCGCAACACGAACATTAACTTCAGCAGTGGTGCCATCAATAGACGCGATAGTGATTGAATCATTTACAGAATTACCTAACTCAAGAGCCACTACAGTTTCGTTTTCAGTGTTAACCGTATACGACCAGCTACCGTTGGCACTGATACTAAATGTACCGTAATCAAGTGCTACATCAGTTTGCGCAACAAAAGCGTCTTCTTCAAAGTTTGGATCAATAATAGTTACTAAACCTGTTAATGGATCCGTAGCAGTATTTTGAACAGTACCGCTAAATTCACCTTCGATGATTGCTGCAACAGGGTCATTGTTGTAACCCACAGCTGCGCCAATTACGTCAAGTAACGCTTCATCAACAGCACTTGCAACTTGTGAAGTAGTTTGCAAATTAATTTGTGCTGTCTCAAGTGTCACTAAAGACTCTTCAGAAAATGAACCATCAGCGAGGTCAGTAGCAAGCTCTTCAAGAACAGTAGCTAAATCTGCGTCTGCGTTGTCGGCATCGAATTGCGATATTAGCGCTAGCACAGAACCATATCTGTCAGCATCTTCAGCACCTTCAACACCAAGATCATCAGTACCAACTACAGTAGGAAGCACTTCTGTTGTATCAAAACGAATGCCAAAGCGACCGTTAATGATTTCAGCTTCATCAGCAAATTGGTTTAAATCACTACCAGCGTTTTGAACGGCCATTTCGGTTAAAGGAGAAACGGCATAAGTAGGTGGCGCTAGTAATACTTCCTCCCCTTCTTCATTAGTCTCAACTATATTTTCAACAACACTCACTACAGATCTTAGTTGAGGAGCCTCTATGGTTAAACCAGTTGATTCATCCGTATAAGAACCGCCAGTACATGTAATTAAACCTGCACCTTCGAAGTGTACATTACTAAATGTAACGCCACCTGAAGCGTCAGAGGTTGCAGTAGCTTGCGCAGGAAGAACCGCAGCACCACTATCATCAACTGCAAATATGTCACAACTTGCACCATCGACAGGACCTTTAATAATGCTAGCAGAAACATTTAAGGTTGGGTTGATAGCAGGTGTAGATGCACCAACACCTTCTGTAAAACCAGCATCATCGGTATAGTTAGCAGAAACAGAAATAACTGAGCCTTCATCTGCTTCGGTAATTGTGTAGGTTGTACCGGTAGTACCGGTTGACCAAACGTAGGTAATGGTGTCGGCTTGAATTCCGTCAGCATCAGTAGCTAATGCTGTAAGCGAGGCGCCAGCGATAAAGTCGCTACCGGTTATTGCTATGCTACCTCGAGTATTACCATCCAGCTCGGCACTTTCATCACCGCCACAACCTACTAGGCTTGCAGCAATGACAATTGATATAAGAGATTTATTATTCATTTTTTTACTCCTGAAAGATTTCTTTCTTCAAATTTAGCTTGTTTTATTTAAGTACTAGACGTGGCTAGTACTTAACGCTGATACCTGCAAATAGGCGAGGACCGTAGTCATTCACTTCACCCGTATTGCCCTGAACATAGAAGCTCTGGCTTTTAGGTTCGCTAAACAAGTTAATTGCTGAAAATTTAAGACGAACGTGTTTATTGATTTTGTAAGAAGCACGAGCTTCCCAAACTTCTGCCTCATCAACATAACGTAGTCTTGTACCGTTAGAAGTGTAAGGTTGGAAATATTCGCTACGATACTTGTAGATAAGTGCGGTATCAAAATCGCCAATTTGGTAGTAAAGCTGTCCATTAAATACATGCTCAGAAAATCCAGGTACTGAGCCAGGAGGAACAATACCGTCGGTAAGCTGAGTAGTTACACCGTCTAAATCAGTAGTAAAGGTATCGCCGTAGTTACTATCTTCGAACTCATAGCTTGTATCCGCATAGTTGTAACCAAACTTCACACCAACGCCAGAATCCCAACGATATGAAAATGACGCTTCAAAACCATAAAGGTCACTATTTTCGTCAGTAGTTACTGAATTGGTAATAGGTAAAGAAACTTCCACACCGTCAACGATAAAAGTCTCTAACTGTGTTTGCTGTTGGAAACCGCCATTGAATTGCTTGTAATAAACACCTAACGCTACAATAGAATCATCGCTCGGGTACCATTCGACAGCAGCATCATAGTTCCATGACATTAATGGTTGAAGGTTAGGGTTACCAGAACCATTAACACCAACTAACAAGTCTTCAACTGATTCAGGGTCACTATCGTCATCGGTTTGGAATGTGCGGCTATAACCTAGATCAGATGGATCTGCACGAGACATACCTCGATAAATACCAGCTCTTATCATGATATCTTCATCATAATCAACAACTAAGTTAAAACTTGGTAGTACTTCAGTGTAATCACCACCACCTTCAATCTGTTCAATAGTACCGTTTGGCACTAAACTGACTATACCTGTCGCCGGATCAGTGACAACGTCAAAACCTTCTCTAAAGCCAAGAGAAGTTACGTCAGTATTCACTATACGAACACCAAAGTTACCACGAATAAATTTACCAAACATTTCAGTATCGTAGTTAAGCATTGCATAAGCAGAGGTTGTTTCTTCTGTTACGTCAATAGTACCCGCATTCTCGTATATAACCTCTGGGTATATGAATTCGCCACCTTGAGAAGCTACTACTGCTTGAGAGAAACATTCGTTATTGTAAGTTGCCCACGAAGAGCCTGTACCGCTTTCTACAACACTACCTGAGCTGTCAACATTAGTGATAATATCACCGTCAGAAACACTGGATAAAAAATCTGTTTCAGGGAAGTCTATTTGACAACCTTCAAGTACGTCGATGGCCGATGTTACAGATTCATCTAAATTAAATGTATTTCTTGAGCCATTACCGTTAGTTCCACCAAATTGAACAAACGTAAGTTCTGAAACTCGAACGCCAGCTTGAACGCTACTAAAAATATCACTATCTAAATTATAATGAATATCAACTCGTGCACCCAGAATTTCATTGTCGCGTACATTTTCTCTGTCGATACGAGTACGAAGGCTATCAGTAAAATTTGATATATCAGTCACATCAAAATCAGTTACTGTTAATTGCGGAATATACTCACCTAAATCCCAAGAAAAGGACGGACGGAAGCTCGTTCTTCCTCGGTTAGATATTTGTAATTCTTCACGGCTGGTTTTAGAGTAGCCAAGGTCAACACTAATCTTTAGATCATCTGAGAAAAAATGCTCAACGTTCAAGCCGTAGCCACGATAGTTTTCTTCACGTGAAAACTGCTCACCCGCAGATTCGAAACGCTCTTCACCTTCCCAATGTAGAATACCGCCAACACTGTTTGTGATCAGATTTTCTCCCGTTACACCCGGTGTAACACGCTTTTGTAAGAAAAGTAAATCATGACGCGCTTCAGCTTGGGTACGATCTGATATTTGAGCGTCTAAATTTATATCCCACTTATCTGAAGGGCTGTATTGTAAAGCAACGAATAAAGCGTCTCTTTCATCAGAGGTTTCATTTTGACGGAAGCTTCGGCTTGAGCCAGTAAATGCGTATGGTGTACCTTCATCTACAGCAAGACCTGTCTCTGGATCAATCTCAGTATTATAACCTTGGTTATTAGAGCCAACAATTTCATCTTCACAATCGCCCGCTGAACTACGGAAAAAGCCAGTATTGGTATTGGTTGGATCATTCAAACATGCCCACAAAGATGAGCCAGTTGGGCTTGAACTTCTATACTCAGCTTCTGGTTGGCTAATATCTTGACGTTGTAAACCTACACTCACACCAAATGCTTGACCGTTATCAAATTCAAACTGATCAACATAACTTAGTGTTCCACGGTAGCCAAAATCACCTTGAAGTGAATTGTCAACGTTTCCTTGGTCAGGGTTGTAGTTACCTTTTACTTCAGCCTGAAAACGTTGCTTACCAAAATCTAAAGGCTTAAGTGTCTCTAGGGTAATAACACCCGCAACACCACCTTCAACCATGGAAGCGTCTTGTGTTTTATAAATAGCCACTTTCTTCATTAGCTCTGATGGGAACTGAGAAAAGTTAACTGAACGATCACCACTACCATTGGTTGCTTCACGGCCATTAATATGAGTCGCACTTAAGAATGGGCCTAAACCACGAATACTTATTTCTGTAGCACCGCCATTTTCACGGTGAGATGATGCACCCGTTAATGTTTCTAGCGCTTCACCAATTGAAAGCGCAGGTAAATCACCAATATCTGAAGCAGATAAACCGTCAACAACAGTGGTAGCTTCACGCTTTATTGCAATTTGGTCTTGAATTGTTCTACGTGTACCAACAACTTGAACAACTTCTATATCTTTATCGGCTTTATCTAGATTTTCAGTTTGGGCTTCTTGTGCGGTAGCCGAAAATGCAAAAGAGCTAGTTACCGAAGTAATAGCGGCAAATTTCACCCATTTTGCTATAGGCGAAAGTCTAAACTTCCCCATTTTATGGATGGGTTTTGTTTTTTTACTTAGTTTCAATGTCATACCGTATTCTCCGCTTTGTTTTATTATAAGCATGTTACTGCCATTTATTTGTTATACTTGTGTTAGAGGGATATCAATTTCGCATATAAAACCCAAATTAAATTGACAGCCAATTTATTGAGACGCACTTACCAGAAAACATAACCAATAATTATAGTTACGAGTTACAATTTAAAAATTTATGGGTTAACAGCCCTAAAACTTATATCTTTATGCATGTCTGGATATTGAAATGCTTCATAATTTCCACTCTCTTTACTGAATCTATTGGTGTATTTTTGGTTTAACTATTTTCAACTATATATCAAGTATCTGAACGCTCAGCGTATAGTGGCGCGTCTGCACATGAAATTAACTAACCCTGAAGAACGAAATAAAATAGATAAAACATTTCTTCTAATAAACACCAAAAAGCTATGATTAATTGTTACGTATATGATCATATGTAAATGACCCAGCACTAATACCTGCCCATCAATTTATTCACATCAGTATTTTTATTATGAGTACAATATAACCACCGCAACAACCAATTGTCAACCAAAAACAAGGAACAAACATTACCAAAAACACAATATTGGTTACAACACAATTGTAACAAAGACTAACACGCTGCCTTACCATGTTTATATACAATGAAAAACAAATTAATTCACAACAACTTACCAAAACTTAAAGCGTAATTATTGAGTAATGTACTAGATAATTATGCGAAAGCTTGATTAATATTGGTATAGAGGAATAACTCCCCTCATACAAAGTAACCGTTGGCTAAAAGATAACGACAACTTAGATGCAGTTATTAAATATGAAGTTAGCAAAAGTATTTAAAGACTACTTTTGATTTACAAAAACAGTCTTCATGAATGACTAAATTATTTGATGACAGCTTATACCTCTGAGTTATCGATAGAACGCGAGCATATTACCAATAACATCAAAAATACACACCAGTGACAAAAGTTGAAATTGCCAAAAGATGAGGAGCAATAGTTATGAACAAGGAAAATACAGGAATGATTATTTACTATGTTTTTAAGTATATAAGGTGATGCTGAAGATAAAACTAAATAGATGATAAAAATGACACTCGAAGCTGTTTTTAACATCTATAAACATAAAGTACTTATTAAGATTGATTTAGAATTTACAAAGGGGTGAATGCGATGATTTTAAACAGCTAATGACCACTTATCTTTTGTCATTAGCTGTCTCAATACAATAAATGAAATTAATTGCTGGTCGGGTTAGGGATTGAATAAAGCCCTCTTTTTTCACTGTTTTTACGCTGTATTTCTTCTAAGGCTCTCGATTCAATCGCATCAAACAAGGCATTAATTAGCCTATTAAAATGACTATGCATGGCACTTCTTGCTAAAGTTGCGTCTCCGGACTTTAATGCCTGATAAATTGCTTTATGCTCAGCAAGCGTTTTTGAGTTATCTTTACTACAAACACTGTCATAATCTTTAATTATTTCAGGAGTTGAAGAGCGTAACTTCCACAAGTTTGTTGCTGATAATATCATGGCGTTATTGCGCGTAGCATGAGCAATTATTCGATGAAACTCTTTATCAGCCGCTTCAACATATTGACCATTTTCCATGTCAACTAATGTTTGATGTAACGCTTCTAATTCCGCTTCAGTTATCGTGGTAGCAGCTATAGCAGCTACTTCACCTTCAATCAACGCTCGAGCTTGTGTAACCTCAAAGGCATTTACTTTTTCTTCGGCGCTTAGCTGGTTAACCGATTTTAAAACGTATACACCTGATCCCGTTTTAACTTCAACCTTTTTTCTAACTTCTAAAGCTATAATAGCTTCACGAACTGTCGGTCTACTAATATCAAACGTTTCAGCTAACTCTCGCTCTGGGGGCAAGCGACTACCAGGCGAATACAGCCCTGAATTAATGGACGCTTCAATCTTTTCAACAATGCTCCAAAACAACCTGCGGTTGCCCATATTCGATCCTTACCAATAACGAAAAAAATAATGACTATATTTTATAATCATATCGACTTATTTTGTTAATGGCAAAGGTATTAAGCAACTTTATTCGTTATTGTTTAACAAAAACATCCAAGTTAAAGCCCAATCTCCAGCTAGTTGAAGCCCAATAATGAGTTATTACCAATTAGCATTAAACACAATTCCATTGGTAATATAAATTGGTTGACAAAAGGGCTTGGTATTGTTTAAATTAAAATACAATAGGTATTACTAAAATTAAATATCTATTCGTGGTTTAGACTCTTATTGGGTCCACTCTACGTTGAATAGCAGTACTATCACCAATTGCTGGCCCTAGTCGTGTTATGAACTTTAAAAATTCCGTTTAGCGTTAGTGGGCAAAGTTGTTTTTATAAATCGCAACAAGCTTATTTAGTAGAAGGTGGTATACAGGAACTGTTACTACATACTAGTACTCTGGTCGCAAGTACTTCTTACGCGCCAAGGTATCATTTTAGTTAAATTTAGTTGTAAAGGGCTCTTTATTACAGGAGTAGATTGAGCCCTTATTTTTCAAAAGTACATATAGAGTTATTATGCTTAATATAAAAACACCTAACATTATCCGTGCTCTTGCAATTTCGCTTTTCTGCGTAGTGTTTTCAGTGCAAGCCTTAGCGAAAAACTGGCTGGTAGAGTCGCCAAAAGCATTTAAAGAATCTTTAACCGCGGTTAAACCCGGCGATAAAATCATGCTTAAAAATGGCACATGGAACAATTTTGAAATTGTTTTTAAAGGACATGGTACTAAAGCAAACCCTATAGAATTAACCGCAGAAACCAAAGGCCAAGTAATCTTATCTGGCCAGTCTAACTTGAGACTTGCTGGTGAGCATTTAATCGTCTCAGGATTAGTATTCAAAAACGGTTACACCCCTAGCAATGAAGTCATCGCTTTTCGTCACAAAAAAGGTGAGCTTGCTAATCATTCACGTGTCACTGAAGTAGTCATCGAAAATTATAGCAACCCAGACAGGTTTGAATCTGACTATTGGGTGAGCATGTATGGCCGACATAACCGCTTTGATCATAATTCTCTTGTCGGTAAAAGAAATAAAGGCGTAACGCTAGCCGTTCGTCTCAATACTGAACAAAGTCAGCAAAATTATCATCGTATCGATCATAACTACTTTGGTCCTCGCCCAATTTTAGGCTCAAATGGTGGGGAAACCTTACGGATTGGCACTAGCCACTTCTCCATGTCTGACTCTTTTACTATCGTTGAAAATAACTATTTTGATCGTTGTGACGGCGAAGTAGAAATCATCTCGATTAAATCAGGTAAAAACAAAATCCTAAATAACACCTTTTTTGAATCTCGAGGTACCTTAACCATGCGCCATGGTAATGGTAATTTAATTGAGGGCAATGTATTTAAAGGCAATGGTGTTGAGCATACCGGTGGTATCCGCATCATCAATCGCGATCAAATCATCAAAAATAACTATTTAGAAGGGTTAACCGGTTACCGTTTTGGTAGTGGCTTTACTATCATGAATGGTGTACCTAACTCTCCAATCAATCGCTACCATCAAGTTGTTAATGCACAGGTTGAAAATAATAGCTTTATTAACGTAGCTCACATTCAATTAGCGGCAGGCAGTGATCAAGAGCGCTCAGCAACTCCGCAAGATTCAATAATTAAGCAAAACTTATTTTTCAATGAAAATAAAAAATCTCCGTTTACTCTTTTTGATGACATTAGTGGTATCACCTTTGTCGATAATATTTCCAATCCAGTGACCAGCCAAGTTATTAACAGTGGCATAACAGAACAAGTTGTCAAGTTAGCCCGAGCTCAAAATGGCCTACTGTACCCACAAAATCAAAATGTAGGTGCAACTAAATCATTAGTACCAACGACTAAAGCACAAACAGGTCCTAGCTGGTATAAAAAAACTGAATTGGTCACGCCATTTGATAGCGGCAAGGTTATTCAAGTTCAGTCTGGCGAAAATGCCCTATTCAATGCCGTTAAAACGGCTAGTGACGGTGATATATTAATGCTGTCCGCAGGTGAGTATATTGAAAGTAAAATTATTCAGCTAGATAAAACACTCACCATTAAAGCAGTAAAGCCACTATCAGTGGCGTTAAGTTTTGAACGTTCTACTTTATTTGAAATTATCAATGACGGTAGTTTGAAAATTGATGGCTTGAGCATCTCTGGAAAAAACAGCCCTGACTCTTCGGGTAATACGCTAATTAGAACAGCTAAATGGGGGATGTTAGTTAACTACCGTTTAGTGGTTACTAACAGTGTTATTAAAGATCTCGATATTAATCATTCTTTCCATTTCTTTGATTCTGGCAGTAGAGCTTTCGCTGATAGCATTGATATAACTGATAATCAGTTCATCAATATCACCGGTGATATTTTTAGATTAAACAAAGAGCAAGATGATTTAGGTATTTATAATGCAGAATACCTTAACATTACTAATAATACTTTTGAAAACATTCAAGGGGCTTTAGTAAACTTATACCGTGGTGGTAAAGATGAGAGTACATTTGGACCCCACTTACTTTTCTCTGACAACAGCATAAGCCAATCATCTCAAGGTAAACGTAATAAGAGTGGTGCTACTATTAAGTTACACGGTGTTCAGGCGACTCATATTTCAAAAAACATTTTCACCGACACAGCTGGCATTGATATTGAGCATACAGTTGGTGAACCCATTACATGGGTGATAGAAAACCAATTTGATAAAACCAACTTGCCTAAGGTAATCGAACTTTACGCGCCTATGCCTCATACAGCCATCATAAAAAATAACCACGTTAAGTAGTAGGTATTAAATTGTTTATTAACACTCACACAAAGCAGGTACAAAACATGTTAAGCAAAAGCATTGTTAACTCAATACTAAAAAGTTCCGCAATGCTATTGTTTTGTGCATCAATATTATTCTCCATCACTGAAACTAAAGCTGCAGAGCATCCTAATTTAGTGATTGATAAAAATGATGTTACTCAGATGAAAGTTGCCATTACCAAACCTGGTAAGTTTCAAACGGCTTTCTTAGCTAAACAAAAATCTGTTGATGCTGCCTTAAAGAGTCCTATGGTAGTGCCTATTCCTAAAGATGGTGGTGGCGGCTATACCCATGAGCGCCATAAGAAAAATTATAAATTAATGTATGATGCTGGTGTGCTTTATCAGCTTACAGATAATACTAGTTATGCTAATTTTGTTCGTGACATGCTATTAAGCTACGCCGAGCTTTACCCTACCCTACCGGTGCATCCTAAAAGAAAAGTTGGCAAACAAAACCCAGGAAAATTATTTTGGCAAAGTTTAAATGAGGCCGTGTGGTTAGTTCACACTAGCCAAGCTTACGATTTAATTTTAACGTCATTAACGAGTAATGAAAAAAACAAAATTGAGACAGGTTTATTTCGCCCTATTGTTAAGTTTCTATCGGTAGATTCACCTGAAACCTTTAACAAGGTTCATAATCACGGCACATGGACAACGGCCGCAGTTGGTATGACAGGTTATGTCTTGGGTGAATTAGAGTGGGTTGAACAAGCGCTTTATGGATTAGATAAATCTGGCAAGGGTGGCTTTTTAAGACAACTTGACGAACTATTTTCACCACAAGGTTATTATAACGAAGGTCCTTATTACCAACGTTACGCTTTAATGCCTTTTATCACCTTTGCAAAAGCCATTGAGACTAATGAGCCACAGCGTAAAATATTTGAATATCGAGACGGTATTGTACTAAAAGCCATAGATACTACGATTCAATTAAGTTACAACAAACTTTTCTTTCCCATCAATGATGCCATCAAATCTAAAGGGACGGACACCATAGAATTAGTTAATGGGGTTACCATAGCTTATGGGTTAACAGGCGATACTGGCTTTCTTGATATTGCCAAGCAGCAAGATCAGATTTTATTAACGGGGGATGGTTTAAAGGTTGCTCAGGCATTAGATGAAAACCTTGAACAAACCTATCATTTTAAATCGGTAGCATTTGGCGACGGTAATGACGGCAAGCAAGGTGCGTTAGTTATCATGCGCCAAGATGTTGATGGCGAACAAGCATTACTATTTAAACCTGCAGCACAGGGTTTGGGGCACGGCCATTTTGATAAATTAACTTGGCAGTTTTATGATAGCGGCGAAGAGATTGTTTCAGATTATGGTGCGGCACGTTTTTTAAATGTAGAAGCCAAATATGGTGGCAGATACCTGCCTGAGAATAAAACATGGGCTAAACAAACAGTTGCGCATAACACTGTAATAGTTGATGAACAAAGCCATTTTAATGCTAATGTAAAAGTCGGCAATGCCAATACGCCAGAGTTAATCTTTTTTGAAAAAGATGAAAACATTACTGTTAGCTCAGCCCAAATCAATACCGCTTATCCAGATGTTAACTTAAAGCGCACTATGGCTTTGATTAAGATACCTGAGTTAGCGCAAGCTTTAGTGGTGGATATATTTGATGCCTCAGCTAAAAACAAACACCAATATGACTTACCTACTCATTATAAAGGCCATTTAATTAGTACAAACTTTGATTTAGATACTAATTTAACCAGCTTACCAGTTTTAGGAAAAGATAATGGCTATCAGCACTTATGGTTAAAATCACAAGCACAGCCAAAATCAGGACTAGCTCAGATCACTTGGTTAAATGAAAATGGCAAGTTCTATACACAATCTTCACTTATGGATGGCGATTCCTCGATAATCTTTACTCAGCTTGGTGCTAACGATCCTTTGTTTAACCTACGTAATGAAAACGCATTTATTTACCGTAAAGAGCAAGTGGCAAACCATTCTTTTGTCAGTGTCTTAGAGCCACACGGTGAATACAACCCATCAAAAGAATTCACCATAGATGCAGTTAGTAAGTTACAGGCTTTAACACATAGTAAAGATAAAGAAATAGACATAGTCACCATTAGCTTTTTAGGCAATAAGCATTATTTATTGGCTTTTAACTCAACTAAAAACAGTAAAGCTAAACAGGTTAATAAATTTTCGTTCAATGGCTCAGAGTATCAATTTAGTAGCCGTTTTACATTTTTCGAAATTAAGAAGTAAGGGTTTTAATTATGAGTCAAAGTGACATTTTTACATCTGCAAGTGACGCAGAAATTGAGGACATTGGCGGCGGTTTAAAACGTCAAATGTTAGGTTACAACCACGAATTAATGGCCGTTAAAATTTGGTTCGATAAAGGGGCAATTGGTTACAATCATGCTCATCGACATTCTCAAGTCACTTATGTTGTAGAAGGTGAATTTCATTTTAACATTGATGGTGTCACCACAATAATGAAAGCTGGTGACAGTTGTTTAATACAACCATGGGCAGACCATGGTGCTACTTGCCCGACAGGCGGTATCTTGATTGATACCTTTAGCCCTCCTCGTGAAGACTTCTTACCTGCAGGCGCATTTGATAATATCGATGTAGAAAAACTAAACAGTAAACCCGTGGAGGATAAATAATGCAATTAAAAGGATTACGTTGGTGGGTTATTGCGTTAATCGCACTAGCCACTATTATAAACTATATTGATCGTCAAGCACTTAGTGTACTTTGGCCATCAATTTCAGTCGATTTATTTCCTGATAGCAGCCCGTATGAGCGAAATCAAATTTATGCAACAATCTCAGTGATTTTTGTGTTCTCTTATGCTTTCGGTCAAGCTATCTTCGGTAAAATATTTGACTGGGTTGGCACTCGATTAGGGTTTGTTCTGGCTATTGGTGTGTGGTCTATCGCTACTGTGCTTCATGCTTTTGCACAAGGTGTACTGAGTTTTTCTATATTCCGAGCAATCTTAGGTGTTGCAGAAGCAGGTAACTGGCCTGGTGCGACAAAAAGTAACGCTGACTGGTTCCCCGCTAAAGAGCGAGCTTTAGCTCAAGGTATTTTTAACTCGGGTGCTGCTATTGGTGGGATTATTTCAATACCATTAATTGCTTGGATGGCGCTTCATAATAGCTGGCAAACCGTGTTTATTGTTATTGGTGCAATTGGTTTATTGTGGCTTATTCCTTGGTGTATTCTTGTTAAAGCACCACCAGGCGCTCACCCTTGGATCACCCCAGAAGAGCGTGAATATATCTTAACGGGTCAGAAGCACTCTGAAGTAGTTGAATCTGAAGAAGATGCATACACACCAACGACAACCGAGTTACTTAAACATAAACAAAGTTGGGGAGTTATTATAGCTTCTGCTGCGATTGACCCTATCTGGTGGTTATTTGTTGTGTGGACACCGATTTTCCTTACTGATGTATACAATATGGATCTTGCAGCAATTGCTCAATACGGTTGGATACCATACGTAGGCGCAATGTTTGGTGCATGGTTTGGTGGTCTTCTTGCTCAAAATCGCTTTAGTGCGGGATGGAATACAGACAAAACTCGTAAGTTAGTCATTACGTTGGGTTGTTTAATTATGCTACCAGCGTTTGTTTTAATGGTTTACCCATTATTTTTAGTGATTGGTAAAGAGTACGAAAGTATTTCTATTGTTCTCACCATGGCAGTTATTTTATTTGGTTTCCAAACCGCTATTGGTAATGTTCAAACACTCCCAAGTGACTTATTTAGTAAAAATTCAGTTGGTACACTTGCCGGTTTTGCCGGTATGGCTGCTAAATTAGCAGTAGCTGGTTTAATTGCATTAGTACCAATTTTAACTCGCCCGGATGCAGATGGTGTTGTGAGTTATATGCCTGTATTTATCATTGGTGGATCATTAGCAATTATTGCTATGGCTGCAATTTGGTTCCTTATTCCAAAAGTTGAACCTATAAAGCCAAACACAACCGATTCAATAGAAAATGCTCAACCCATACAAGAGAAAGGTTAGTTTCATGAAAAACATTTTTTTATTCGGCGAATGTATGATTGAGTTGATGGCATCTTCACAAGATAAGTCATCAACTACATTAAAGCAGTCTTTCGCTGGTGATGTTTTTAACACCGCCGTCTACTTAAAGCGCACTTTTTCTGAGGTAAAAGTGCACCTAGTAACAGCCGTTGGGCAAGATAACTTCAGTACCGATATGATCCAGTATTTTGATAATGAAAATATTGGTACTGATTTTGTTTATCAATCTCAGACCAAGATACCTGGTTTATATTCTATTCAACTTGATGATGTAGGTGAGCGTAGCTTCACCTACTGGCGCAGTGACTCTGCGGCACGACAAGTGATGCAACATATTGACGAAGATGCTATTAATGCACTTTCGCAAGGTGATATGTTTTTCTTCTCAGGGATTTCTCTGGCTGTAGTTGAGCCAGCGGCTCGCTCAGCATTTTGGCTGATGGTTGAAAAACTCAAAGCGGCTGGGGTTTCAATTGTATTCGATCCAAATTACCGTGCTCGCATGTGGGATAGCCAAGCGCAAGCTAAGGAGCAATTTGAATTAGCCTTTAAATATGCTGATACCTTGTTACCCGGTGTTGATGATTTTGAACAACTTTACTCAATTGATAACTCAGAAGCAGTGTATGAATTTTGTAAACAATACCAGTTCAAAGAATTAGTTATCAAAAATGGCGAAGCAGGTATTTTTTGCTATGCCGATGAAAAGGCATATCATTTTCCGATCACGCCGGTGGAGCATGTTGTTGATACAACGTCTGCAGGTGACTCATTTAATGGTATTTATCTGGGTGCTAGAGTTGAAGGACATAATATATCTTCAGCGGTAGATTTAGCATCAAAAGCAGCAGGCTTTGTTATACAACATTACGGCGCTATTGTTGACCGAGATATATTTTCTAACTTCATTAAACAATCGAGTTAAATTCTTTTAATTACATCCAAAATCTATCAATTTTTATCAAGGAAAAAGCATGAATTCATTTTCCCACTTAATGGGAACGCAAACACTGCTACCTATTATTCAAGCTAACACAGTGACTCAAGGCGTTGAAATTGCCAAGGCAATGGCTGCTGCTGGCATTCATTTAGTTGAAGTTGTTTTAAGAACCGAAGCTTCTATTGATGTTATTAAAGCCATCAAAGAACAATTACCAGAATTAAAAGTTGGTGCAGGTACCGTAGTTGACGCCAACATTTTAAAACAAGCTATTGAAGCAGGAAGTGACTTCATTATTACTCCGACTATTTCTGCGCGATTATTATCTGATCTAGCTGATTGCTCAGTGCCTGTTTTACCGGGTGTATCAAATGCCGCCGATATTTTACTGGCTCGAGAGTTTGGTTATAGAGAGCTAAAATTATTTCCAGCGTCATTATCTGGTGGGGCTCCATTCTTAAAAGCCATGGGCTCAGTGTTTAGTGATATTACCTTTTGTCCTACAGGTGGTATCAGTCAAAACAATCAACAGGACTTTTTATCGCTAAAAAATGTTTTTGCTGTGGGTGGTACTTGGGTTGCCAAAGCTGATTGGGTTGAGTCTGGTCAATGGTCTGAAATCACCGCCGCTTGTAGAGAAGCTCTGAGTACTGATTAAAATGAAACCTTTATCCGACTTAATTAATAGCGGCTTTGTCTTTGGTGAAGATCTTAGTGTGCTTTTTGATTATGCCAAAGAAAACCAGTTTGCTTTACCTGCAGTGAATGTTGTTGGTACTAATTCCGTTAATGCCGCTTTAGAAGCAGCACAGGAAATTAATTCTCCTATTATCATTCAGTTGTCTTATTCAGGGGCTGCATTTTTTATTGGCAAAGGCGCTAACTTATCCGCTATGGATGCTGCTATTCAAGGTGGAGTTATTGCGGCTAAGTATATTCAGAGTGTGGCAAAGTTTTATGGCATACCTGTAGTTATCCATACCGATCATGCCTCTAAAAAGTTATTACCTTGGATCGACGGGTTATTAACTGAAGGTGAAAAACATTTTGAACTAACTGGCGAGCCTTTATTTAGCTCTCATATGATTGATTTATCAGAAGAGACGCTTGAAGAAAACATTGCTATTTCAGCTCATTATCTAAAGCGAATGTCTAACATGGCGATGACTTTAGAAATTGAATTAGGCTGTACTGGTGGTGAAGAAGATGGCGTTGATAACACCAATATCGATAACGCTAAACTCTATACGCAACCAGAAGATGTTGCTTATGCCTACAATAAGTTAAGTGCCATTAGTCGTAACTTCATTGTCGCCGCTTCTTTTGGAAACGTTCATGGTGTTTATAAATCAGGTCATGTCACCTTAACACCGATGATTTTGAAAAAATCTCAAGCTTATGTCGCTGAAAAATATTCACTACCCCACCATCCATTAAATTTTGTTTTTCATGGTGGCTCGGGATCTGATATTGGTGATATTAAAGAAGCAATTTCTTACGGTACTATCAAGATGAATATTGATACTGATACTCAATGGGCATGTTGGCAAGGTGTACATCAGTATTATCAGAAAAAAACTAAGTACTTACAAAGTCAAATTGGTAACCCGAAAGGAGATGAGTCGCCAAATAAAAAATTCTATGATCCTAGAGTTTGGTTACGAAAAGCAGAAGAAAGCATGAATGAACGACTGCAAAAGTGCTTTTTAGATTTAAATTGTAAAGACAGATATTAATCTTTTTTAAAATCTAACAGAATGGAATTGTTACCTTTACTGGCTATACTCAATAAAAATAGCTAAACCTTTTAAGCACACCAATCGAACTGGTTGGTGTGCTATTAACAAAGGAAGATAATGTGTTATTCCATAGTAAGTTCATTTTCTTGTTGTGCTGTCTAATCAATTCAATGACTACATTTGCCGTTGATGTTATTAAGATTAACCTAGGACAAGCAAGCTCCGACATACGCTCAGTTTATAAAATGGAGCTTATCAATAAAGCGTTAACCTTAACTAAGCCTGAATTTGGCGACTATGAAATAAAACTTCAAGGGCCAGCAACATCGATAGAAAGAGCTATATTAGAAATTAAATCAGGCAATACCATTAATACCTTCGTAGCGCTCACTACCCAGCTATGGGAAGACAATACTTTAGCTATTCGCATTCCTATTCGACGGGGGATATTGAATTATCGCTTATTAGCAATTAATAAAAATAACCAAACTGACTTTACCTCTATTACTACCCTTGACGATTTAAAAAATTTAAAAGCCGGAGTTCGCCGCGGCTGGGCGACAACAAAGGTGTTAGCTAATAACAACTTTACTTTAAATGTTTCAAGCTCATATGAAGGGCTTTTCTATATGCTACAGAGCCAGCGTATTGATTATATTCCAAGAGGAGTTAATGAGATTTACGATGAAATTACAGCCCATAAAGAGTCGTTAAAGGATTTAATGGTTGCACCCAATATTGCTCTTTATATTCCTGCACCAACCTACATTTTTGTGTCTCCAACAGAGCCTAGGCTAGCTAAACGCTTAACTGAAGGTTTGGAGCTTATGGTGAGCAACGGTATGCTAAAAGCGCTATTTAATAAGTACTATAAAGATAAATTAAAGAGAGCGAAACTCTCACAGCGTACGGTATTTTCAGTTAAATCAACCAACTTGCCTAAATTAACACCGTTACATCGAAAGGAGCTATGGTTTGAGTTTGATAAAGAGTATCAACAATAAGATGATAAAACATAAAAGCCGATAGTTACTATCGGCTTTTATCATTTAGATACAGCAATAGAGAAATGCTATAAGAAACTTAACCCTGATTTAAGCATGTTCGAAGCATCACCATAACCATTACTTTCCAAATAACCACTAACGGTACTCACCATGGTTGGAATACTGTCTTTTGGAATGCCTAATTCTTTAAAGGCAGAGTCTAAATAAGCAATCCCTTCCGCTTTTTTACTAGTATCAGTACTGCCAAATAAAGAAGAAACACCTGATAAAGAAGAGCTAGGTGCTTTTTTGATATAAGTATTTATATCTGGAATTGCATTAGATAACATTGAAAAGTTGTCAGCAGACAAGTTGTCTTTTGCTACTTTAAATAGTGAGCCTAAACCGCTAGTGATAGTACTTTCTGACAAGCCAAGTTGACTTGCAGCAAGCGTTACTAATTCATTGCTATTGGCACTTTGCTCTGTTTTAGCTTCTTTGGCTTGCTCTTTTAATACATTTGGAATTTCAATCGCAACTGTTGGCATAGCAACAACTCCCATTGCGATTGATAATAAAACTACATTGGCTTTCATGATAAGTATTCCTTTAGTGCTCTTAATTTTAGATGACATTAAACAAATATTAACATGTTATTAACTAGGTTAGCTAACCTTAATCACTATGATATCGTTGCGATAAAACACATAAGCCAGACAGAAGAGAATAAAAATTGCCAACCTATTCCATTAACCAAGTTAACGCTAATGGAAAACGTTCAGCCCAAGCAGCTTCACTATGTTGAGCACTTTCATCAACAACCCAGCGTAAGTCATCTTGAAATCCTTGTGCCTTTAAAGCTTGCAACATATCATCAATCCCTGGTTGCAGACGCTTTTCTAACCCGACGCCACCATTGTCGATATAAATTTTGATGTCTTTTTTCTGGCCTTGGTAATTTTCAATTTCAGCAACATAGTCCAGCGTTTCAATTTTAAAAGCAGGTGACATACAAATAGCCTTTGAGAAAACTTCATCATATTGCCATAACAGCATTAACGATATCATTCCTCCCATCGATGAGCCGCCAACTAAAGTATGCTCTCTAGTCGTTTTAGTGCGGTAAGTACTATCAATTAAGGGCTTTACTTTATTCACCACAAAATTCATATAAGCCTCACCATCAACACCAGGAGCGTATTCTGGTCCTCGATTAGCAGTGCTATTCATCCCTACCACAATCATGGGTGGTAGTTTTCCTGTCGATATCAAGGTGGTTAGCGCTTCATCAACCGACCAATCAACTTTAAATGAAGAGGTATTTGGATCGATAATATTTTGGCCGTCATGCATGTACAATACAGGATAGCGGTCTTGGTTATTTTGTTGATAATTAGGTGGTAACCAAACAATGATATCTCGGGGTAATACGCCCTCACCGGTTAATTGCCTATGATACTTAACCATACCGGTAATTTGTCCGTGTACAGGTAAGTCTACGCCAGTGCGCCAATGGGTGATTTTTGTAATAACGGTTTGTGACGATGCTACCGTTAAATAATTATTAGCTAACGGTGAGCCATCTGGATTGGCGCCTTCATTAGACCAGCTACCTTGAGTAAACTTAAACTCGATAATTTCTCCGCGGGGAAAGCTTAAGGTCTTTTGCCAACGATGACCCCCTTTCTTTACCCCAAAGTAAGTCATCTTGATTTGATCCGGTTGCCATGAGCCTAGTTGGCTATGGTTACCTTCAACATAGACATCACTTTCAGCCGTTAACGTTGGCGATTCAAGTACAAAAGTAATTGCATTACTGTCATCAGTAAAAAAGGCTGAAACGATAATTGATATTGAGACTGCAGACAGAGCTAAAATCAAGACAACCTTTTTCACAACAACTCCTTGTCTATCTATCTACTAATTAATTTGGTAAATAGAAAAACTTAGCGGTGCAATAGTACCCGTTTCATTACTCGTAGATTGGAACACTAGCTTGGCATTAGCTAGTTTAGTGACGGTATTAAGTTTTTGCGTTTCTTTCGCCGTATTGAAAACCACAATAACATCTTGCGCTTTATCGTTAGCGGTATAAGCTCTTTGTATAGCGAAAATCCCTGGCTTATCTTGTGAATAAAGCGTTGATTGCTCACCAAAACGTAATGCAGGATATTGCTGATACAAGTCTGCATACTTAGCATAAGTTTGATAAAACAAGTGGCTTGTATCAAAGTTATCATCCGCGGTCGTTTTATCTGTCGCTAATAAGTCGTCATCATTATAACTCGCCACTTTTGAAGGCATCATATCTTGGCGAGAAGCTTGATCACCACCATCACCAATGAAACCTTGTTCATCACCATAATACACAACCGGTACACCACGGCTGAAATACATAATGGCATTAGCCAGTAAGTTACGCTGAATTTGCTCTGCTTCACTATAGTTAAACTTGCTGTCTTTTAAGAAGAAAGCAAAGCGTCCCATATCATGATTACCGGTAAAATTGACCAGTTGATTGGCATTGGTGTTCTCTAAGCCATCATGATCTGTCGTATAAAAATGATCTTGAGCAAATAAATTCGCCAATTCATTCGTGCCTTTTTGATCGACTAGCGTACTTCTTATCGCACCTTGTAAAGCAAAATCTAAAACCGATTGTAGTTTAGCCTTGGTGGTAAATTGACTTAAAAATTCTGAGTCAAAGCTATACACTTCGCCATACATAAAGAAGTTATCGATGCCTATTTTTTTAGCATGATTAATAAGTGCTGGAGAGAACGACTGCCAAAACTCAATATTGACATGCTTAACGGTATCAATTCGAAAACCATCGGGTCTAAATTCATCAATAATATCGGTATATATCTGTGTCATACCTTTAACAACAAAGTCGCTATTAGTATCAACATCATCTAAACCACTAAAGTCACCGCGAATCGCACTTTCACCTTCCCAAAAAGAGTCACCTTGGTTATGGTAAGCACTAATTTCATTAAGCCATGCTGGTGTTTTAAGTTCTTCGTTGCCAGTAGGAATTAGTGGTGTGTATTTATCACCCTTAGCCATTTGTGCTAACGATTTAAAAGGGCAATTCCCTTCTTCGATTAACCAACCTAAGCCATCTTCGCCATGACACTCTTTATACTTGATAACATCGGCGGTGTGGTTAGTAATAATATCGAAAAACACCTTGATATTACGCTTATGTGCTTCATCGATAAAGTGTTTTAAGTCAGCATTGCTACCTAGATGAGGGTCAATTTCAGTAAAATCTAAAATCCAGTAACCATGGTACCCTGAGCTATCCGCTTGCATCGCTTGGTTACGAAGCACTGGCGTTAACCAAATAGCTGAAATGCCCATATTATCTAAATAAGGTAATTTTTCAGTAAGACCAACTAAGTCACCACCGTGGAACATACCTTTATCTGTTTTATCTAAACCACCACGCGATATGGCACGTTTTTTATCACCGGCGGCGGCACCAAGATCGTTACTGGTATCACCATTATAAAATCTATCAGGTAAAACAAAATAGAACACTTCATCTTGGAAGTCTCTTTGTTGATATGGCGCCAATTTAGCAGCCTTTGCTGTACTATCTTGTTTCGCATCAGTTACTTTTGCATTAACAGCTATGCTACTAAATACACAACTCAGTATTAACACACTCGATTGTAAAAACTGCTTTTTCATTTTTAACCCTCAAAAACTGCACTATTGTAGATATTTTTATTATTATAAAGTCGCGTAAAAACAACCAAAGGCTGGCAAGTTTATCTGCCCGTCATCAATATTTGTTGTTAGTAATTTATGATCCGTTAGTGTTGATAACTTTTTAGAAAATAATTCATTTGCAAAGGTTTGGCTTTGATCCGAAAAATTGAAACAAACCAGTAACTGTTCATCACCATCTTGTCGAATAAAAGCAAGTATATGCTTTGGTGAATCAATAAAGGTAATATCGCCATACAATAACGCACTGTGATTTTTACGCCATTGATTAAAGTGGCGGTAACCATTTAACACTGAATTTTCGTCACTTTCTTGTAAATCTACTGATTTTTCTTGATGCTCAACTGAAACTGGCAACCAAGGTTTTTCTGAGCTAAAGCCCGCGTTGACTTGATCATGTTCCCAAGGGTGTGGGGTACGACAACCATCTCTACCTTTAAATTGTGGCCAAAAAGTAATACCGTAGGGATCTTGAATATCTTCATAGGCGATATCGGCTTCAGTTAAACCCAGTTCTTCACCTTGATAACTACAGATGCTTCCACGTAAAGAAGAGATCATTGCAAACAGCATTTTAGCTAAATCAGTATTGTGCTCAGCGTTTAGCGTATTACCCCAACGACTCACCACTCGTTGTACATCATGGTTAGAAATTGCCCAACAAGGCCAACCATCGGCAACATTAGCCTCTAAAGATTTCACCACTTGTTTAATATAATCTGCTGAGAAATCATCTGTTAACAAATCAAAGCTATACCCCATATGCAACCTGCCTTCACCTTGGGTATATTCGGCCATTGTTTTCAATGAATCTTCAGAAGATATCTCGCCCAATGCCACGGTATTAGGGTATTTATTTAGTAAGCTGCGAATTGATTCAATAAACGCTAAATTTTCATCTTGAGTATTATTGAAATAATGGTACTGATAAGCGTAAGGATTTTTTTCATCAAAGCCGATACTTTGTCTTAATTCTTTAGGTTTTGCTGGATTATCCCTTAATTGAGCATCATGAAAACAAAAGTTTATCGCATCAAGTCTAAAGCCATCGACACCGCGTTTTAACCAAAATTCAACATTATCAAGTACTGCTTGCTGTACAGCCTTATTATGAAAATTAAGATCTGGCTGACTAGATAAGAAGTTATGCAAGTAATACTGTTGACGACGAGGCTCCCATGTCCAGCCTGTACCACCGAAAATAGATAACCAATTATTAGGTGCGGTGCCATCTTCTTTAGCATCAGCCCATACATACCAATCGGCTTTATCATTTGCTTGATCTTCACGGCTTTCAAGAAACCATTGATGTTGATCTGAAGTATGACTTAGCACTTGGTCAATCATAATTTTAATATTCAATGCATGCGCTTTTTCGATAAGCTCATCAAAATCATCTAACGTGCCAAAGATTGGGTCAATATCGCGATAGTCACTGATGTCATAACCAAAGTCTTTCATAGGAGATTTAAAAAATGGAGATATCCAAATAGCATCTACACCTAAACTAGCAATATAATCTAATTTATTAATGATACCCGGTAAATCACCTATGCCATCTTGGTTAGCATCAGAAAAGCTACGCGGATATATCTGATAAATTACCGCACCGCGCCACCACATTTGTTCACTCATCTTTAACCCCGGTTATTACTTATTTTTGCTGTTATATTTTTGTCTATGAATCTAAATCAAGAATACGTAATAAACTAAACAGGTAATAGCCTTTGCATACGTATGTATTGATATTTTATGATTGCATACGTATGTATTGATTGATTTGTAGCTAGCAACAGTGACCAATAGTTTTCAACTTGCATACGTATTCAAGATGCTGCTCTTGGCTGTGGGGGGTATTATCGAAATTACTATAAAATGAGTTTACTTGAGGAATACCTTTTGACTTTTTTTACCTCTATGAAAGCAGCTACACTCTTAACGTTCTTGGTTATTCCATTTACAAGTTATGCCAGTACTAAAAACACTTACGTTAATCACCAATTAACTGATAACACCTTAGTGATCAACACTGCGCAAGGTCAGTTGAACTTGAGCGCTTATGGCGAACAAGCCATTGAAGTACACTTTCAATCTGATAGCAGCAAGTTAAGCTCTTTGGCTAAAAGCGCTGCTCAATTGCCTTCATTTGCGATAAAAGAAGACGCTAGCAAGCAAGTATTTTCATTGAAAGATAAAGACAATAAACTATCTTTTTCAAGCGAAAAATTATCAGCAGTGATCACTAAATCGCCTTTAAGTATTGCCTTTTATAGAATCGATAATAAAAAGCAGCAGCTATTGTTAAAAGAAGAGCAAGGCTTTTTTACTGGTAAGGTCCGCGAGGACGAGCAAGATCATAGTATACAAGGATTTCGATTCGCGTTAAGTGGTAATGAAAAGCTTATTGGCGGTGGTGAGCGCGTACTAGGTATGGATAGACGAGGCCATAGAATGCCACTATATAACCGTGCCCATTATGGTTATGAAACACAATCCAACCAAATGAATTTCAGTATACCTGCGGTCATGTCGAGTAATAAGTACATATTGCTCTTTGATAACTCTGCTAAAGGCTGGATGGATTTGGGTAAATCAAACAAAAACATCATGCAGTTTGAAGCGGTCTCTGGTCGTATGGCTTACATTGTCTTTGCTGGTGACAGTTACCCTGAGCTCATTAATAACTATGTTGAAGTGACAGGTAAACAACCTATGCCGCCAAGGTGGGCATTTGGCAATTATGCCTCACGTTTTGGTTACCGCAGTGAGCAAGAAGTACGAGATACGGTAAATAAATTCATTGAATTAGACTTTCCATTGGATGCCTTGATTTTAGATCTATATTGGTTTGGTAAAGATATTCAAGGCCATATGGGTAATTTAGCTTGGGATAAGAAAGCATTTCCCACGCCAGTCGACATGATGAGTGACATTAAAGCTCAAGGGGTAAATACCTTATTAATCACTGAGCCATTTATCTTAACCACCTCAAAAAAATGGGCTGATGCAGAAGAAAGTGAAGCGCTAGCGAAAGCTGAAGACGGAAAACCAAAGCGTTTTGATTTTTACTTTGGTAATACAGGTTTAGTGGATGTATTTAATAACAAAGGACAAACTTGGTTTAATGACATCTATAAAGATTTATACCAACAAGGTGTAGCAGGCTGGTGGGGGGATTTGGGTGAGCCTGAAGTTCATCCAAGCGATACCTTACACACACTAAGTGATGGCAGTGTTGTTAATGGCGATGCCATCCATAACGTCTATGGACATCAATGGGCAAAAATGGTCTTTGATAACCAATTGTCGCTAGCCCCCACTAAACGACCATTTATTCTGATGCGCTCTGGCTTTGCGGGTTCACAACGTTATGGCATGATCCCTTGGACAGGCGATGTTAGTCGTTCATGGGGCGGTTTAAAACCACAAGTTGAATTGAGCTTACAAATGGGTTTATTAGGTATGGGTTACACCCATTCTGATTTAGGCGGCTTTGCTGGCGGTGAAAAATTTGATAAAGAAATGTATATTCGTTGGTTGCAATACGGTGTTTTCCAGCCTATTTATCGCCCACACGCACAAGACAATATCGCACCAGAAGTAGTTTTTCACGATAAAGAAACCCAAGATATTTTACGAAAATTTATTAAGCTTAGGTACAAGTTGCTGCCGTATAATTATACCCTAGCTTATGAAAATAGCACCACAGGCATGCCATTAATGCGCCCGCTATTTTTTGAACAAGGTCTAGAGAGTGAGCAATTAAATAATGCTAAAACTTACCTTTGGGGTGATGCCTTTTTAGTGACTCCTGTTGTCGATGCTGGCGTAAAGTCAGTTTCTATCCCTTTACCTCAAGGTGTTTGGTTTGATTACTTTACTGATGAAAACTCGCCAAGTAAAAAGTACCAAGGTGGGCAAGTTATTGAACTCGAAACTCAATTAGAAACCTTACCTGTGTTAGTGCGAGCGGGTAGTTTCATCCCTATGATAGATGATATTCAATCTACCAAAGATTATGACGCAAGTAAGCTTACTTTACATTATTATGCTGATAAATCAGTAACCTCAGCTGACTATCAAATGTATGAAGATGACGGTGAAATATTTCAAGCTATCAAGCAAGATGCGTTTGAGCTATTATCATTTACTGCAAGCCAGAAAGAACAAAATTTAACCGTCAATTTAACCCATAATAAGAATGCTTATCAGGGTATGCCAAGTAGTAGAGATATCACATTAGTTATCCATAATTGGCAAGCAAAACCAAGTCGTGTAACGATTGCAAACAAAGAACATATTGACAGTGTTTGGAATGAGAAAAATAATACCTTAACCATTTCACTTTCTTGGCAGCATAAACCATTAACGCTACAAATAAAGTAATCGGGTAATATTTTACAATGAATACAGCAGTAACCAATACCATCAAATTAATTGCCGATATTGGCGGCACCAATATTCGTATTGCACAGGCAAATGCCGAAACTGAAAAGAAGTTTACTGATATTGAAACTTATCGATGTGCTGATTTTGACAGCTTAGCAGACGTACTTGCGCTATATATTAAGTCTAAAGAGCTATACGACTGCTCTATTGATGCTTGTTTGGCCATTGCCTGCCCTACTGACAAAGACATAATTTCGATGACAAACTTGCCTTGGCAATTTTCTCAAAAAGAATTAAAAGCCACTTTATCATTAAATAGTTTAACTTTTATCAATGACTACACAGCTATCGCGATGGCTATTCCTCTATTAAACGATGACCAAAAAGTTAAAATCGGTGGCGGTGAGGCAGTTTCAGGTATGCCAATTTCAGTGTGTGGTCCAGGTACAGGTTTAGGGGTTGCTAACTTAATTCCGGTATCAATTGCAGGTAAAAGTCAGTGGCACTGCGTTAGTGGTGAAGGTGGGCATGTAGACTTTGCCCCTATAGGTGAACAAGAAATTGCTGTGTTACGTTTTTTAAATACCATTAAAGAGCGTGTTTCTTATGAACAGCTTTTATCAGGCTATGGCCTTGAACAAATTTATCAAGCTTTAGCAAATGAAGATGAAGATGAAGTGCAAGGTAAACTGTCGGCAGAAGAAATCAGTAAGCAAGGTATTGATGAAACTTGTCATCTTTGTCACCAAACTTTATTGATCTTTTGTCAAGCCTTGGGAAGTTTTGCGGGTAACCTAGCCTTAATCACTAACAGCCAAGGCGGTGCTTATATTGCCGGTGGTATTGTGCCTCGTTTTATCGACTTTCTTAAAGCGAGTAAGTTCAGAGAGCGCTTTGAAACTAAAGGCCGTTTATCTCATATTACTGAGCAAGCACCGACTTATGTGATCACTGAGCAACAGCCAGGCCTACTTGGCGCTGCTGCTTTTTTATTACAACAGTAGTTTCCCTCCTTAACGTATTTAATCATTGAATACGTATGTAATAGATAGCTGTTAATTCGCAATCTGGGTATATTGAAATAACTCATACCTTGTGTATAAGATACTTTTTCAATATACCCTTGTTTAATGCATAACAACTAAAGTTGATGTGTATGATTCAAACCAATCGAATTAATAGAAGAGTCCGTTACATGACCTCCAATAATACAAGTTCTACTTCACAAAAACCTCGCCTTAGTTTTTGGCAAATATGGAATGTCAGTTTTGGCTTTCTAGGTGTTCAATTCGGTTTTGCACTTCAAAATGCTAATGCCAGTCGAATACTATCTGATTTAGGGGCAGATCTTCATTCACTATCATTATTTTGGTTGGTAGCGCCAATCATGGGCTTACTGATCCAACCTATAGTTGGCTCTGCATCAGATAGAACCTGGAACAAGTTCGGCCGTCGAAACCCGTATATATTAGCCGGTGGTATTGCTGCTGCCATTGGTATGTTACTTATGCCCAACTCAGCTACTTTAGCGAGCTTCATTACGCCATTATTTTTCGGCGCTATGATGCTAGCCTTAATGGATGCTTCCTTTAACTTAGCTTTTCAACCATTTCGAGCTTTAGTCTCTGACATGGTACCAAGTGAACAACGTAATATTGGTTACTCTATTCAATCATTTTTAATTAATATTGGCGCTGTCTTTGGTTCAATCCTTCCTTTCTTACTAACCAATGTTATTGGTTTAGAAAATACTGCCAGTACCGGCAATGTTGCCCCATCAGTTATATGGGCATTCTATATAGGTGCCTCTGTCATGCTAGGCTCTGTTCTATGGACAGTATTTAGAACCAAAGAATATGCCCCTGGCACTAATGGGCTAGCCGAGTTAGAAAAGAATGAATCAGAAAGCTCTCTCGGTGAGAAACTATCTGCATTTTTTGGACTAATGAAAACGATGCCGACCACAATGAAGCAATTAGCCGTGGTGCAATTCTTTTCATGGTTTGCGTTATTTATTATGTGGGTTTATACCATGCCAGCTATCGCACAGCATATTTGGGAAATTGATGCTAAATGGTTTGACCCGCATCATTTAGAAACTGTCGGTACTATTCCTGAGCATATTGCTAAAGCAAAAGGTACTGCGGGTGATTGGGTGGGTATAATCTTCGCCGCTTACTCATTATTTGCCGCTATTGCCTCTTTATTCATGGCTAAAGTTGCCAATAAAATAGGCCGTAAACTTACTTACTCTTTATCATTGTTTGCTGGTGGTATTGGTTATATCAGTATTATGCTAATGCAAGATACAACCTTAACTTTAGTTAACTTAGGTATAACGCAAATTGAAGTACCTCAAGGGGCAGTATCATTATTCTTACCTATGGTAGGTATAGGTATTGCGTGGGCGGCAATTTTAGCCATGCCATACGCTATTCTAGCTGGCTCTTTACCGGTAAAACAAACTGGTGTTTATATGGGAATTTTCAACTTTACCATCGCAGCACCACAGATTGTTTCAGGTATTTTCGCCGGTTGGATTTTAACCGCAGTGTTTGATAACCAAGCAATTTATATCATTATGATGGCAGGTGGCTCAATGCTCTTAGCAGCACTATCAGTCTTTTTTGTTAAAGATGGTGTAGAGCAAAGCTCACCATCAAGTAATAAAGAAGTTACAGCGTAATGTGATTTATAATGGTCACTAAAAAGGGCGCTAATTAGCGCCCTTTTTTATTATCTATTTGAGATTGATATCAATCCGATTAAGTTCCACAAGATTTACGAATAACCATCTCTGGCGGAATCAAGGTTGTTGTTGTATCTTTACCTTCGATAGACTCTAACAAAGTATTAACCAACAACTCGCCGGCTAATTTGGTGTCTTGCTTCACAGTGGTTAACGGTGGGAAAGTAAAACTAGCAATGGCTATATCATCAAAGCCAACCACGGCAACTTGCTCAGGAATACTGATATTGTGCTCCTTTAAAGCGCGCATAGCACCGATAGCAATTAAATCACTTGCTGCACAGATAGCATCAAATTTTTCACCACTAGCAATTAACTTACAAGCAGCATCATAGCCTGCTTCTTCGGTATAAAAAGCATTAAATTGAGCATTTTCATTAATCACTAAACCGTGATTATTTAATGCTTGGCAGTGACCTTTATAACGGTCGAAAAACTCAGGTGCATGGCTTGAGGCACTCCCCAAAAAAGCGAAGTGTTTTTTACCTTGCTTAATGACATGCTCAGTAATTTCTTTACCACCTAAAATATTATCACAACCGATAGAGACAACAGGTAAGTCTTCCACTTCTGCGCCCCAACGAACAAAATGAGTACCTTGTTCACTAAGTTGAATTAACTTTTCTTTATAATCAATATAATCACCGTAACCTAATAAAATTAGACCATCGGCTTTATTACTGTCTTCAAAGTCAGCATGCCAGTCGTTACTTGCTTGTTGAAAAGAAACTAATAAATCATAGCCTTTATCAGCACAAGCTCGGGTAATACTTCCTAACATTGAAAGGAAAAATGGATTGATTGCCGAATCATCATTGGTGGGATCTTCGAATAACAACAGAGCGATAGTGTCACAATGTTGTGATCGCAAGTTACTGGCGTTTTTATCAACCTTATAATTTAATTCTTTGGCTATCGCCTGAATTTTTTGTCGAGTTTCTTCATTCACTAACGGACTATTGCGCAGTGCTCTAGAAACGGTAGATTGAGAAACGCCTGCTTGATAAGCAATATCAAAAGAAGTAGCTTTTTCTTTCACTTAAGTAAACCCTAACAAGGCTAATTATTACCAGAATATACCCCACTATGCTATGTAAGTATAGTGATTAAATGTTGTGCTTTTAGTACAAATAGTTAAATAAAACAGTAAAATGTAAACTAGAGGCTACTAAGATTTTTAGTCTCTTTTAATCATTTCCTAACAAACAATGAATGACCAATGCTCACTAGTTTTAGATAAATATTTCGAACTTGAATAAGTCCAAAAAACTATTTTAGAAAGTAAAAAGCCCAAGTATTAAGACAATACTTGGGCTTTTAAAATCAATGACCAATTAATTTAGAATATAGATCCCACTTCTAAATGAATCATGCCTAAGCTTAAGTCACTTGAATGGCTTAAGTCTACCCAGTTTTGTTGGTAGCTAGCACGGAAAAACATACTATTATCTAGCTCATATCTAACACCAGCGGCAACATTGTATGAGAAGCGGGTATCGTCGTATGTACTTTGATAACCGTCACAAATATAACCCCACCACGGATCCCACCAACACACAGTATTTGGTGGACCATCAGCAATATTACTATCAAGATAGCTCCAACCGGCACCGGCTTGTACATACGGTGTAAACTGTTCAGTGAAGAAGTTATAAACTACATTAAATTGACTGTGGTACAAGTCCATTTTATGTTTAAGGGTGAAAGGGTCTTCATCTTCATCAATGAGTGTTGCTTCATATCTTGGTGTGGTAGAAGCAAATTCAAAATTAACGAGGATATGAGGATTGACATTATACCCTAAGGTAAAGCCCCAACCGATATCATCATCAATTTCGACACCCGTGTTATTTTCGCCATTAATGTCAGTAGATAAGCTATTGAGTAATTGAAAGCTAGCTTCCCACTTATCATCTCTTTTCGTTTGTTTAGCATTAGACTCTGTACTAATACTCAGCGTAAATAATGTCAAAATACAACTGATGAGCACTATTCTTTTCATATCATTCCCTTTAATAAATAAAACTTTACACTAAATTAACAAAAAAATGTCATCAAGACACTCTATTTTGTCCCTGCTCTTGATACATATTCTCCTGAACGAGTATCAATTTTTACTTTTTCTCCAATTTGAACAAATAAAGGCACTCGAATAACCGCACCTGTAGATAATGTCGCAGGCTTACCACCAGTACCAGCTGTATCACCTTTTAAACCTGGATCTGTTTCTGTAATGTCTATTTCTACGAAATTTGGTGGTGTAACCGAAATTGGCGAGTTATTCCATAAAGTGATAGTACATACATCACCTTCTACTAACCATTTCACTGTATCGGCAACGGCTTTATCATCTGCAGCAATTTGCTCAAACGTATCATTATTCATAAAATGCCAAAATTCACCATCAGCATAAAGGTATGCTAATTCAACATCCATAACATCTGCGCCTTCTACTGACTCACCAGATTTGAAGGTTTTTTCTAATACTTTACCAGAAACAAGCTTACGAATTTTAACGCGGTTAAAGGCTTGCCCTTTACCAGGCTTGACCAATTCGTTTTCAAGAATATTACAAGGTTCGCCATCAAGCATGATTTTAAGTCCAGCTTTAAACTGGTTAGTACTGAAATTAGCCATAAGTGTGCTCTTTAATTAATTGTCTATTACCTTTAAACTACGCATCATATAAGGTAGAGAACATAAGTTGAAATTAGAATTGTCGCAGATAATAACCCAAATTGACCCTCAATTGCATCTTTGCAGTGAAAATTCATGGCAAAAAGATCTGCGTCAAGTCGTTACGGACCCACAAAAGTTACTCTCCTTACTTGATATTGATGCCGATAACTATTTACAGCACTTCAAAGCGAAAAAATTATTTCCAGTTCGTGTGCCATTACCTTTCATTGAGCGCATGAAAAAAGGTGATATTAACGACCCATTGTTAAAGCAGGTAATGCCGCTATCAAGTGAGTTTGTTGTTACCGACGGCTTTATTGCTGACCCTTTAGAAGAGCATGATACGGTTGCAGAAGGTTTACTACATAAATATAAAAATCGTGTCTTAATGATCGTTAAAGCGGGTTGTGCGATTAATTGTCGATATTGCTTTAGACGCCATTTTCCCTATCAAGACAATAGTCCGAATAAGCTGCGCTGGCAAAGTGCATTAACCTATATCGCCGAACATAAATCAATTTCTGAAGTCATCTTCAGTGGCGGCGATCCACTTATGGCAAGCGATGAACATTTAGGCTGGCTAATCAGGCAGGTTGAAAAAATACCTCACGTTAAACGATTGCGCATTCATAGCCGCTTGCCTGTTGTCATTCCTAATCGAATAACTCATGAATTTGTGCAACTACTCGCTAATACACGTTTAAAAGCCACTATAGTGCTACATATTAACCATAGTAATGAAGTATCAACTGATGTCATTGATGCACTTGAGCCGCTACGTCAGGCAAGAATTCCGCTTTTTAATCAAAGTGTTTTACTGAAAGAGGTTAATGACGATGCCAAAACGTTAATAGCCTTAAGTGAAACTATTTTTGATGCTGGAATTATGCCTTATTACTTGCATTTATTTGATCAAGTACAAGGTGCCGCTCACTTTGATGTTAGTGAAGAAAAAGCAATCTCTATAGCTCAAGAAATGCTAGCAAGTTTACCTGGGTTTTTAATGCCAAAGTTAGTAAGGGAAATTGCCGGCCAAACTAACAAAACACCGATAAATCTGCGATAATTCCCACAGATTTTTACCCCTTGATTAAACGAAGTACTAACCATGACTAAAGCTATTGAACAGCAGTTAATTGAAAATATATCTGTTATCTTAAAAAAAGCACTTACCGCTGACGCAACCCTAGCCGATCTTCGCGAACATAAAAAAGCAAGCTTTGAAGCTGTGTTCAAAAAAGACGCTGGCTTTGAATGCTCGGCAAATACATTTCAGCCATACGTTGAAGAAATTGCTGATGACTTATTACATTGGCAAGCCAATAAAGAACAGCAGCAATTATTAATACCTTTAGTGAAGAAAATAGAGCAACTATTTACTGTGCTCGCTGGCTTTGAACAAAGTCATAGCGCCTAAAATAAAACACGCCTAATCTGAGCTCGGTTAAATCTTCTTTTAAACCAGCTCAGGCTAACTACACAAGCACTCTATCGCTAACAACATGCAACGGACATTGATGTTTTTCTAGTAACGATATTATGGTTAAATTTAATTGATTAATTTCATTTAAATATGAATCAAAATTAGTGGTTTTTACATAGAGTAAAATATTCAGTTCAATACCTTTTTGTGTACAGGCTTTAATGTGAACACGTTGTGGCTCAGTAGAGAGAGTATCTTGAGATGCGAAGGTATCTCTTAACTCTGTTAACAGAGCTTCAATATTTGCCATTGTCGTTGTTGGTGATAAATACATTTTAGGTCGAAAAGCTATTCTTTCACGCTCCGAAAAGTTTTCAATTTCCATATCAACAAACTTAGCATTGGCAATATAGATAACGGTTCTATCAAGCGTTCGTATTCTTGTCGCCCGTAACCCAATTTCTTCAACTACGCCTAAGTGTTTACCAAACCGACAAAAATCGCCTATTTTAACTGGCGCTGATGTGTATAAAGTGATTGCCCCGATGATATTTTCTACGGTTTTTTGTGCCGCTAAAGCAATGGCTAAACCACCTATCCCTAAACCTGCTAATAAAGTAGTGGCACTAAAACCTAAATTTTCAAACCATATTAATACCGTCATCACCACAAGCAGAGACTTTACTACCGTACCTGCCGGTCTTAATAAAAAAACTGCTAATGGTTTATCTTGTTTAACAAAGCGCTCTGCTAGCTTAGTTTTCATCAAGTCAACAAAACAAAATAGCAGCCACAGCCAAGCTATAGTCAGTAACGTTGCTCCCTCTGCAACGGCTTTTGAAGCTAATGTAGCATTAGCTTCCGGCAGAAAATTACGTACAAAGATAACGGCAAATAATAATGCTAAAGGTCGCTTAATAAAATGTTGTGTTTCCAACGAAAGGGTGGGATAAAACATCACTAAAACCCTGCTCACTAACCAAGTTACCACTTTAGCAATCAGGAAAAATATAAAGAACATGTATAAAAAATATACCCACTGCCACAGTTTAACGCCTAAAAAACTGGAGGAAGGTAAGTTTTTTGATAACCATTCACCTAGCGGGGTATAAGCATATTCTTTACTTAGTAGTGGAATTTTCTCAACCGTAGCATTAGATATTTTCCAAATTTTCACTCTATCGTTTTTTCTAGGCACTCGTTGCAAAAGGAGTTTGATTTTACCTTGTGCCGTAGGGACAGTACCGATTAACTCACGGTAGCTTGGGATATGTTTTTCTTCAAGGTTTCCAAGTGGATCATTAGTAATACTGTCGATATCAAGCCATAAAGTCCGACTAAAAACCACGTAGAGTTGTCTCGCCAGTTCTTCTTTACCTAGCGAAAGGGTGCTTTCACTCACATTTCTAAAATCAAGAAACTCTATTGCCCGACTAAAATCTTGGTTTTCAGCCGCTAATATAAAGCCTTCAAAGCTATTTCTCGGCTGCCCTCTATTATATTTATCTTCTGGGACATCATAGTCTTCTGTATCTTCAATTTCATCTTCAGGATTCTCTTTATGACTTTCTTTCTCTAAGACGTCTTTGAGTGAAACTTTGGGTGCTTCTTGCTCTTGTGCATATAAACTAAAAGGGCTTAACAATACATGTAGACAGAAAAAAGCGCTTAGTAAGGATTTCATTAATATTTTCCGAGAGATAGGATTACAAATAGATTACACAGGTAAACAATTAACCTCAAGATGGAGTTTTGAATAGCACAAAAATATTAAGTTTTTTACATAAAAAAAGCTGCCGAGGCAGCTTTTATTTAACTTTCATGACTTAAAGATAAATTATTCTTGTTTAATAATTTTGTCTTCAAAGGTTTTGAAAAACCAGTCATCTAGCATTTTCTTTTCATAACCTAACGATTTGTTTCTATATTTAAGGTTGCTTCCAGACATAAAATTCATATCTCTCAGTTCAACAGTCTCTTCTTTGATGATAGTGCCATCGGCATCAACTAACTGATAAGAAAAATTCATTCGTGGAAAGTATATTTCCTTAACAATACGATAGCGATTTATGCCACCAGCATTGGTGTCTCCTGCTAGATCAACATCTGTAACATCTATTTTCAACACTTGCCCTTCAGGCAAGCGTTCGGCTAATTTAGTAAAGTGCTTTTCAAAATTATGAAAGGTATTTTCTCGAAAATGCTTTCGACTGCCTTCACCAGGGTGAATATCGCGATACTTTTCATAATCTGTCCATGTAACCTCAGAAGTTGCCGCATAAGCAACATTTTGCAATGAAACAACAGTAAATAAAGCTAACAAGGTTGTAGTTAATGTTTTCATATCAATATCCTCTTCTTTTGGTACAGCTTAAGTAAAACACATTCACAAGGATAGTGCTGTTAACAAATGTTAATGAGGTTGATAAAATTGTTTCATTACTGTGGTGACTATTTGTTTAGTTCGCTGAACCCTTTCTTCTTCTGTGAGCTCTTCATGAGCAAATCCTTGTGCGATACCACGCCATACACGCTCACCTGATTTAACATCTTCAATGCTAATTAAAAAGCTTCCTTTCTTTAAATCGTCTTGCTCAGGCAAGCCTGGTGAAATACCAAATTTTTTATCAATAGTATCATCAGAAAAATCTTGAGTTAGCGCGATACCAAAATCCACATGAAAAGCAGCTTTGCTTGGCGATTGTGTATCCATAAAACCGTGTTCTTGCAGGTCGCCTACAATAGCGTTTGTATATAACTGGTATACAGCCTGAGTTTGACTCGCCTTAAGTGAAGTTTCTTTCACATATTTGGGCGACATTGAAAAAAGACTTCCCTTTGGATATGTCATTGGCATATCCCTAACACTAGAAACCGCTAATTGGTTTGCTCGGCTATTATTTTCTACTGGTACTTGTACACAGGCAGCTAACGTAATAGTAGTAAAAACTACAGCAAACAGTTTCATCATTCTTTTCATTTCCTAATCCTAGAAATAGTAATTTTTTCAAAACTATAGTGTCATATTCTGACATATAAATACAAATTCACTAAGTTTATTTATGAAACAGAGTGTAATTAAGATAACAAGAAACCGCTTAAGCGGATTTTAAAAGTTTATAACGAATATAGAATTTTCGCTGGATAAATCATATTAGAGCAAGGCACTTGGTAACGACGTATTGTGTTCCTTAAACGAGCTTAAAAGAACTACTCACTTCTGCATTACAAAAACAAAAAAGCCCGCCTAAGCGAACTTTTATTTACTTATTCAGTATGTGCTATAGACATTAAAATGCTTTATGCGCAGGATAAACAGTTTAATTCAAGGCGCTTTATAGTGGCGTTTTGTGTTTCTTAAGCAAACTAATCATTTCTGCTTTTACAAAAACAAAAAAGCCCGCCTAAGCGAGATTTTATTTACTTATTCAGTATGTGCTATAGACATTAAAATGTTTTATGCGCTGGATAAACTGTTTAGTTCAAGGCGCTTTATAGTGACGTTTAGTGTTTCTTAAGCAAACTAATCATTTCTGCTTGTACGAAAACAAAAAAGCCCGCCTAAGCGAGCTTTTATTTACTTATTCAGTATGTGCTATAGACATTAAAATGCTTTATGCGCAGGATAAACTGTTTAGTTCAAGGCGCTTTATAGTGACGTTTAGTGTTTCTTAAACGAGCTATATAGCAACGATGAAATTAACAATTTAGACCAGCATAAATTACATCATGCCCGGCATGCCACCCATACCACCGCCCATGCCGCCCATATCAGGCATTGCAGGTGCAGCATCTTGTGGTGCATCGGTAATCATGGCTTCAGTAGTTAACATTAAACCAGCAACTGAAGCTGCAAATTGTAATGCGCTACGAGTTACTTTAGTTGGATCTAAAATACCCATTGCAATCATATCACCGTAAGTACTATTGCCAGCATTGTAACCGTAGTTACCTTCACCATTACGTACTTCGTTTAATACAACTGAAGATTCATCACCACAGTTTGATACGATTTGACGCAGTGGTGCTTCCATAGCACGGATAGCAACATTTACGCCGTGAGTTTGATCTTCGTTAGCTCCTTCAAGATCTTTAATTGCTTCAGCTGCGCGTACTAATGCAGTACCACCACCGGCAACAACACCTTCTTCAACTGCTGCGCGTGTTGCGTGTAAAGCGTCTTCTACTCGAGCTTTTTTCTCTTTCATTTCAACTTCAGTGGCTGCACCAACTTTAATTACCGCAACACCGCCGGCTAATTTAGCCAAACGTTCTTGAAGTTTTTCTTTATCGTAATCTGAAGATGACTCTTCAATTTGACCACGAATTTGAGCAACACGTGCTTGGATATCGGCTTCTTCACCAATACCATCGATAATAGTCGTATTGTCTTTAGAAATGATAACTCGCTTAGCTTGACCTAAATCTTCTAAAGTAGCTTTTTCAAGCTCCATACCAATTTCTTCAGAAATCACAGTACCTGCAGTTAAGGTAGCAACATCTTGAAGCATAGCCTTACGACGGTCACCAAAACCAGGTGCTTTAACTGCGGCAACTTTAACGATACCACGCATGTTGTTAACTACTAATGTTGCTAAGGCTTCACCTTCAACATCTTCAGCAATAATCAGTAATGGCTTACCAGCTTTAGCAACACCTTCAAGTGTTGTTAATAACTCACGAATGTTTGAAACTTTTTTATCTACAAGAAGAATAAATGGGCTTTCCATTTCAACTGTGCCATTTTCTTGGCTGTTGATGAAATATGGAGATAAATAACCACGGTCGAATTGCATACCTTCAACAACATCAAGCTCATCAGTTAAAGCTTGACCTTCTTCAACAGTAATAACACCTTCAGTACCTACTTTATCCATGGCTGTAGCGATAATTTTGCCTACAGTTTCATCAGAGTTAGCAGAGATAGTACCTACTTGTTCAATCGCTTTATTATCAGTAACCGGTGTAGAAGTATCTTTTAACACTTCAACTGCAGCCACAACGGCTTTATCAATACCGCGCTTAAGATCCATTGGGTTCATACCAGCAGCAATTGATTTTAAGCCTTCATTAACAATCGCTTGAGCTAAAACTGTCGCAGTAGTTGTACCGTCGCCCGCTTCATCATTGGCTTTAGAAGCAACTTCTTTAACCATTTGCGCGCCCATGTTCTCAAACTTGTCTTCAAGCTCAATCTCTTTAGCAACGGATACACCATCTTTAGTGATCGTTGGACCACCAAAAGATTTGTCTAATACCACGTTACGACCTTTAGGGCCTAATGTTACTTTTACCGCATCGGCTAAAACATTTACGCCTTTCAGCATTTTTACACGAGCGTCATTTCCAAATAATACGTCTTTTGCAGCCATGTTATTTATTCCTATGATTTGGTTTGTTTTTTGTAAGCGGGAATTTATTCGCGCGAATAAATTCCCGCCTACGTACTAATTTATGCGACTATTCTACAATTGCTAAAATATCAGCTTCAGAAAGAATCAATACTTCTTCGCCGTCAATTTTTTCAGTTTTAACACCGTAACCTTCAGAGAAAATCACTTGATCGCCAATTTTAACGTCTAGTGCGCGCACTTCGCCATTTTCTAGAATACGGCCATTACCTACTGCAATCACTTCACCGCGAGTAGATTTTTCAGCTGCACTACCTGTTAATACAATGCCGCCAGCAGATTTTGATTCAACTTCTTTGCGTTTTACGATAACGCGATCGTGTAATGGACGAATGCTCATTTATGCTCTCCTGAGAGTCATTAATTAAATATAAAATGTATTTTGAATACTGCTGATAAGATAAATGGGGCTAAAAAGGAACTTCACAAGTCTTTAGATGAAGTTTTTCATTTTTATCTAATCTTTTCGTTTGAAATCCCCATCAATAGTTTCCCCCTGATGATGACTAATTGACTCTTTATTGCTAAATACGTCATCGTTATCAACTTCATTCTCATAGGTATTGCCAGTTGTTTTTGTGAACGTAGAAGAATGAAAACTGCCACTTGCTCTAAACGTACTACCTTGATTGGTAATGATATACTGCTGCACTGAACTAGCGATTGCTTGCCTAACAGCCGGTATCAATAACAATAATCCAAAGGTATCTGTAACAAAACCTGGTGTTACTAATAATACCCCAGCAACGAGTAACATCATGCCGGTGACGATTTCACTAGAAGGCATTTCACCTTGAGCCATTTTAGTTTGTACTGATTGCAAGGTCGCAATACCTTGTTGGCGTACATACTTAGCTCCAAGCCAAGCACTAACAATGACAATAGCAACTGTTGGCCAAGCGCCAATCAATTCCCCCACCTGCATCAATACCGTTATTTCAATAATTGGGACAATAATAAATAGTGCAAATAATATGCGAAACATAAAGACTCCTGTTTTCTTTGTAAGATATATTGGGGTTAACAGGTCTTTTTCAAGCGTAGAGTATTTTTACAACAGTTATTGCTGGTGTTGTAAGGTTTTTTTTAAGAGAATAAGACAAGACTATTACCGAAAGTGTGACCTATGGAATTTCAACTGGTATTAACCACTTGTCCTGATGAGCAAGTAGCAAAAGCGCTTGCTGAAACTTTAATTACTGAACAACTAGCAGCCTGCATAAACATTTTACCAACCATGACCTCCATTTATCATTGGCAAGGTGAATTAAAATGCGGTACTGAAGTACAACTGTTAATAAAAACTAATAGTGATAAATTTTCACTATTAAATGAACGCATTAATGAACTACACCCTTATGATGTAGTTGAAGTGATTGCCTTGAATATCCAGCAAGGTGATAAACACTATTTAAACTGGATCCGTGAATATTTGAAGTAGCAGTAATGAAAAATTTACCATCGTTTTTAATTTTAATTTTAAAAAAACATTTATACGTATTATTTGCCTTAGTTTTCATACTTGGTAGTGTACAGCCTTCTATTGTCCATGCTCAGCAATCCATTTTTGACACTTCAGATTCGTCGCTGTTTAGTAACGATGATGAGTTTTTAAAAGTAGACGAAGCCTTTATATTTAACTTTGATCAACAGAATAATCAACTACACATCAGCTTTGATATTAGCGAAGGTTATTATTTATATCGTCATCAATTTAAGTTTGCTAGTGAGAATGCAACGCTATCCGCAGTGGAGTTACCTCAGGGAATAGATCATGAAGATGAGTTCTTTGGCGTACAACAAGTTTATACAGAAGCTGTTAATTTCATTATCAATATCGAAGATTCAGGTGAGAATGCTCTTGTCACTGTTCGGTATCAAGGTTGTGCTGAAAAAGGATTATGTTATCCCCCAACCAAAAAGGTTATTGCTCTGGATGACATTTTAACTCAGACAGAAAACAACAGCCCGGCTGACATTCTCTCTGCGATGAACTTAGAAGAAAACAATACCTCCCCTGCTAATATAGAAGATAATAGCAAGGTTAGTGAGCAGCATCAGCTTGCGGATATGTTAAAACAAGATAGCTTACTTTTAACATTAGTTGCTTTTTTTGTTGGTGGTTTACTACTCTCATTTACCCCATGTGTATTTCCTATGTACCCAATTTTAACTGGCATTATTGTTGGTGCAGGGAACAATCAGGACACTCCTTTATCAACCAAGAAAGCCTTTACCTTATCCTTCTTTTACGTACAAGGTATGGCAATAACTTACACTTTACTTGGTATTGTCGTGGCATTAGCTGGTGCTCAGTTTCAAGCAATGTTTCAGCACCCAATAGTTTTAATAGCACTTAGCGTATTATTTATTTTTCTCGCACTTTCAATGTTCGGTGTTTTTAATTTAGCACTACCTGCTAGCTGGCAAAATAAACTGAATAACTTAAGTAACAAGCAAAAAGGCGGCTCTATTTTTGGGGTAGTGATTATGGGGGTTATTTCTGGCTTAGTCGCTTCTCCATGTACTACCGCGCCACTAACCGGTGCTTTATTATATATTTCCCAAACAGGCGATGTGATCTTAGGTGCATCTGCTTTATATGCATTGAGCTTAGGGATGGGATTACCTTTATTAATCTTAGGTAGCTCAGGCGGTAAATTATTACCCAAGGCAGGTGCTTGGATGAATATTATTAAGAACATCTTTGGGTTATTACTGCTAGCCGTACCAGTCTTTTTATTAGAGCGCTTTATTCCTGCAATAGCCGCTCAAGCTCTATGGGCGTTATTAGTACTCGGTTCAGCAAGTTACTTTTACGTGGCCAATCAAAATTCGGCACTTAATCAACCAAAAGGCTTTGCTTATGGTCTGCGTTCATTACTCATTTTCTTGATGATGTTTATTGGTGCTAATATGGCTTATCAAACATTCATGCCTAATAAATCACAGTCTATTCAAGGTATGGAACAACACGGTCAAATACAGCATTTTACCCAAGTAACGTCTTTAGCTGAACTAGAAAATGCGGTAGCCCAGGCCAACTCTCAGGGTAAAACTGTGATGGTAGATTTATACGCGGATTGGTGTATAGCTTGTAAGGAATTTGAAGAGTACACTTTTCCTGAAGCTAAAGTTCAAGCAGCCTTAGCAAACTCAGTGTTACTTCAAATTGATTTAACTGACACTGGCACTAATGATAGCGTAGCCATAATGGAACATTTTAATGTTTTTGGCTTGCCCTCTATTTTATTTTTTGATTTGCAAGGTAAAGAGCTAAGCCAACAAAGAGTGACTGGTTTTATGAAAGCAGATGATTTTAGTGCTCATATAAAGAGTATTTTTTAACAAACTAAACTTACTTAATAGAATAAAGCCTTACTTAATGATATGTTAAGTAAGGCTTTATTTTTAAATTATTTTAGCAGTTTGTTTGTCTACCTTAGTTTTCCAATAGCCGTCTTGAATATGATTATCAAGAAAAGTTAACAACTCTACTTCTGGTACTGGTTTAGAAAAATAGTAACCTTGTATTATGTCACAGTCATTCTCAGTTAAGCTTCGCAATTGAGCACCGGTTTCAACACCTTCTGCGATAACCGTTAACCCTAAATTTTTAACCATAGCTATGGTCGATATAATAATTTGATAGTCAGCGTGGTTTTCTAACATGCCGAAAACAAAGCTTTTATCTATTTTGATCACGTCTATTGGCATTTTACGTATGTAAGCAAGAGAAGAATACCCTGTACCAAAATCATCAATTGCAAAACTAAAGCCCATCGCTTTTAGGCTATCCATCATCGCGATTGTATTATCAATATCTTTAACTAATGTTTGCTCAGTTAACTCTAATTCAAATTGCTCTGCTGATAATGAAAATTTATCCAATAAACTTTGTAAATAATCAGGTAAATTAATATCCGCAAATTGTCCTGCAGAAAGGTTGATGGCAATCTGTAAATCTCCCAAGCCTCTTTTCTTAAACATTAATGCTAGCTCAAAACAGCGATGAATAATCCAATAACCTAATTCAATCATATGCTGTGAGTTTTCTAAGATAGGAATAAAATCTTCAGGAGAAATCATCCCTCTTTCAGGATGTTGCCAACGTAGCAAAGCTTCAAAACCAAATAGTTTTTTATTTTTAGCACACAGTTGTGGCTGTAAACTTAAACTAAACTGCCTTTTCGCTAATGCTTGTCTTACCTCACCTTCAAGCATCACTCGATGAGCAACACGTTGGTACATAGCAGGATGATAGACATGATATTGAGCACCACCATTATCTTTTGCTTCATACATAGCAATATCGGCATGAGACACTAAATCTTCTGCTTTTTCACCGGCTGACTCGGTGTAAGCGATACCTATACTAGTAGACACATAGAAAATACTCGAGCCTAATCTGATTGGCTCTTTAAACTGTACAAGTAATTGTTCAGCAATGTTTACCGCTTCTTCGACAGAAGATAAGTGCCCTAGTATTAATACAAATTCATCTCCACCAAAACGACAAGCAAGATCAATTTTCCCAGCACTTAACCTAACTCGGTCAGCTGCTTGGATCAGTAACTTATCTCCTTCACTGTGGCCATTACTATCATTTACTTTTTTAAAGTCATCTAAGTCTAAGAACAGTACCGCCACACCATGACCATAACGGCCAATATTGGCAATAGACTTACGCAATTGATAGTTCAGCATATTTCTATTTGGTAAACCTGTTAACAAGTCATACATGGCTATATTTTCAAGCTCTTTAGTTTTTTGCTCTACCTCAATATTAAGTTGCTCCAACTCATAACTTAGCTCTAACGCTGAGTCAGTTAACACATCTAATTCATCGGAAAATACAATAGGCCTTTTTAACTTTACCTGACGAAATTGGTCAAACTTCTTATTGGCTAGCAAAGGTAAAGCATTTGATAAGCGCAATAAACGCTTGGTGAATGGTCGAGCAACAGAATAGACAAAGAGGCTGAGCAATAAGAATAACCCAGTTAACGAAAAAAGAAATTGTTGTCTATATTTAGTGTTTTGAGCTTTAAACGGGGTAACATCATCAATTAAAGAAAGGTAAAACTCTCGCTCAATATTTCTAGCTAAAGGTAATAAATTAATTAAGTAACTTTGTTCTGCTAAGTCTATTTGTAACCCTTGCTCCAATACAAGTGTAAGATCACTTTCTTGATTAGCATCTAACAAAGATTGGGCTAATTGCATATTCGAGGAAGATATGATTTTTCCCTCTCCCTCCCCTCGTTGAGTTACCGGAAAACTTACTACCGCAACATCGCTATTTAAAGACGTATTAATAGCGTAGAGCATATCAACCAACGAAGCACTCATGGTTACCACTACGAATTCGCCGTGCCTATTAAGTAAAGGTAAGCTCAGTAAGAGCTGGCAATATTGTTGGCAAAATATTTTATGTTGAGGTTGTTGAAAGCGCTGAACCTGTTCTATATTTTCTTTGACAATGTCAGGCACTGTTGAAGTAATAAATAACGACTTATTCTTGGCATCAATCAACCATAGATTTTCAACATTCAAATGTAATTGTAAACCATCAAATTGCTCAGCCAACTTTTCTGAAAACGGCTCGAAGCTATCTTGCTGCGCTAATTGAGTCAATTCAGCGAAAGACTCTAACCACACAGTCAATTTTGAACGTAAAATATCACTATGGAGCTCAAATTGTGCTTTCCCTTGATCTAAGGTATTTTGCTGATATTGCTTATAATCCTCTTGTAGGCGAGATAATGACAACATTGAAAAGCCTATTGCCAAAAATAACAAGGTAGAAATGATTAAGGTTAACAACTTAACCGGAACACTAATAAAGCGCTTAGTCATCAGTAGCCCCTAAAACCAATACATGAGGTGCATTGCCCACATCTGCCAATTTTCATTATCATTAACTTCAGGATTAGGCAAAACAACCGGTGTAAGTCGTGCTGTGCCTTCAATATAATGGTACTCAAACTGCAACCTTAAATTATCAGACAAATCATAAGACAAACCTAACGTAGCATCATGCTGATAGCCAAAATAACGAGGCACGATCCCTTGCGTATTTTCTTCAAGATCATAACCTTTTTTATCATCTTTATTCGCATAGAAACGCTCATACCTTGCCAATAAGGTTAAGTCAGTATTAACCTTATAACGAGATTGCACATAAATACCTTGGCCAATATTGTCTTGATGAAATCCTTGATAATAGAAGTCATCAAGAACAAAACGCTCTTGCAATATTTCACCGCTGAACTCCCATGATTCACCTTCATAAAGTACATTAGCAATAACACGTTGTAAAACAATATTAGCGTCTTGAAACATATCTCCTTCTGAAGCAGCATGATATTCAAATTCACTATCTAATAAGGCAATACCAAAACGCCATGGAGATAAAAAGGGCTGCCAATACAAACTTGTTTGTAAATCATGGGTGTGCTTCATGTCTCCTAAAGCAAACTCACTTAAAATTATTTTGGTTTGTTCTTCTGAGATCGGCGACGAACCGGTACTAATATTGAAATCAAAGTCACCCAAGTTATCAGAACTATGACTTATTTTAATAGCTCCGCCGTCTGCACCGACTGATATATCACGAAAACCGTCAAAATATACAGACTGAGGTAAAATGATAGTAGGTCTAGTAAAAGGAACATCCCGAGTACTTGAATATAGCCAGTGATAGTTTTTATAGCGTCCCAAGTAGAAATTAACTTGCCAGTTTTGACTATTATATGCCGACCAATCCAGTAATGCGTAATCAACTCTAACACCTGGGTCATAACGATTTCCGCCATCAAGATAAACAACTTGACCTGCCAATCTAAGCGTCGGCGTTAATATATACGAAGCATTTAATCCTATTTCAGTTAATTCAGCCGATAGCTCACCGTCATCATTAACAAAATCACTACCATTGACATTAATAAGACCTTGAGCTGCAAAGCCATGTACTTGGAAGTTTTCGCCATGACAATAAGCACTCATCATCAAGGTTGCACATGCCATGTTCCGTAATAATAAAGTACACCTTCTTAGGCGATATAAATTATTGGTTAATACTGATGACATTTACTGCTCCTTTGTCGACAATGATTTCGGTATAGCCTATTGCACCAGGTGTTTTTGTTACTGCATCTACTAATTCTTCTGGGGTATTCACTAAAATAGGAGCAACACCAAGGCCTGAATAAGTTAATTTATTCCAAATGCGCTCTAATTGGTATGGGAAAATTTGTAATCGCTCTTTACTAAAGCGTTGATGCAATTGATGCTGCCTTGGTAAAACAAACACGACAATATGGTGGCCATCAGACCACTGGGTTTGTCGCATAGTATAAATACGACGTAATTGAGATATAGTGACATTGTTCTCACTTACTGATGGATGCACAATAATTTCAACAGCAGTCGCTGTTGAGCTAAAGCTAACCATAAGAATAAGTAAGCACAAAAAATAAAGTGTTTTGATAATACAGTCCTTGCTACACCAATTATTAAGTGGGGGAATTTAATAGGATTGGTGTTAGCTACAAGAAAAATTCAAACAAATAAATTATAGCTTATTGAAAATGTTATACAAAGATTCACATTTTGTAACAAGGTATCAGAATTCACCCTTGAGTTACAACCTTTAGTTTTTGATCAAGTTATCAAATATGTGATCCTGTGTAGATTATATTAATACAACAGCTAATCACTTGATATATAACAAGATACACTAACACATTCCATTACATCCAGTTCAATTGAACTATGAACAATCCTTTTAAAAACAATACCTTAAAAAATCGTAAACACTAAACCAAGTGTAGTCGTATTAATCAAAAAATACCAACCAAACTTACAACAAAAGAGATTAGACCAGTATTTTGCTGCTATATTCTTCGAAATACCCCATAATGTCGCTAATATGAAAAACAATGCTTTTTTTATTCACAGCAAAGTAGTTTTATGTAATTATCAAGTGTAACTCTATTTTAAAGGTGTTTTTACCGAAGATGACGACAAATTTTAACGTTTTAGTGCTAAATGGCCCTAATTTAAATATGCTAGGCAAACGAGAGCCAGAAATTTATGGTGCTCAAACCTTAGATGAAATAATCGAACATTTAACTGCAGAAGCGAAAGCTGAGCACATAACATTAACGCATGTACAAGCAAATGCAGAACATCAATTAATTGATGCTATACATCAAGCATTTAAAAAAATTGACTTTATTATTATCAATCCTGCTGCTTTTACTCACACGAGTGTCGCGATTCGTGACGCATTGTTAGCTGTTGATATACCTTTTATAGAAGTACATTTATCTAATGTACATGCACGCGAAGAATTTAGACAACATTCTTATTTATCCGATGTCGCTACTGGCGTTATATGTGGATTAGGAGCAAAAGGGTATAGCTATGCGCTTGATTTTGCACAGTCATACTTAACAAACAATAAAAGTAAATAGCAGGCGTTATTTGCGTAAATAGATATAACAAACATTAACAGCTAGTGACTTGTCATTAGCTTACTATTAATTTAAGCACAACGAACAAAAGGTATCACAATGGATATTCGTAAAATTAAAAAACTTATTGAATTAGTTGAAGAATCAGGAATTAATGAATTAGAGATTTCTGAAGGTGAAGAATCTGTACGTATCAGCCGAGGCGCTCCTGTAGTTGCCGCGGCTCCTGTTATGCAAGCAGCACCAATCGCTGCTCCTGTTGCCGCTCAAGTTAGCGCAGCACCTGCTGCTGAAGCTAGTGCTCCTGCATTAACAGGTCATCTTGTACGTTCACCTATGGTAGGCACTTTTTATGCTTCTGCTTCTCCTGACGCACCATCTTTTGTTGAAGTAGGTCAACACGTAAATGCTGGCGATACACTTTGTATTGTTGAAGCAATGAAAATGATGAACCAAATTGAAGCCGATAAATCAGGTGTAATCAAAGAAGTGCTAGCGAAAAACGAAGATGCTATCGAATTTGATCAACCGCTATTCATCATTGAATAAGCCCAACCTAAAAGGGTCATTCCATGTTAGATAAAGTTGTTATCGCCAACCGTGGCGAAATTGCCTTAAGAATTTTACGCGCTTGTAAAGAGCTAGGTATCAAAACCGTTGCTGTGCATTCAACCGCTGATAAAAATTTAAAGCACGTACTATTAGCTGATGAAACCATCTGTATAGGTAAAGCACCAGCTCCAGATAGTTACCTTAATATCCCTATGATTATTACGGCTGCTGAAGTTACCAATGCTGTAGCAATACATCCAGGTTATGGCTTTTTAGCTGAAAATGCTGACTTTGCTGAACAAGTAGAGAAATCAGGTTTTGCCTTTATTGGACCAAAAGCAGAAAGTATCCGCATTATGGGCGATAAAGTTGCTGCGATCAGAGCAATGAAAGCCGCAGGTGTTCCTTGTGTTCCTGGCTCAGACGGCCCATTAACTGATGATGAGGATGTTAATAAGGCACACGCCAAACGCATTGGATATCCTGTTATCGTTAAAGCTGCCGGTGGCGGTGGTGGTCGTGGTATGCGCGTTGTTCGCTCTGAAGAAGAGTTGATTGAGTCAATCGCATTAACCAAGAAAGAAGCGGGTACAATTTTCAAAAATGACATGGTATACATGGAAAAATTCCTTGAAAACCCTCGTCATGTTGAAATCCAAATTATCGCTGATGGTCAAGGTGCTGCAATACACTTAGGTGAGCGCGACTGCTCTATGCAACGTCGTCATCAAAAAGTTGTTGAGGAAGCTCCTGCTCCAGGAATTACGCCTGAAATGCGAGCCAAAATTGGTGAGCGTTGTTGTAATGCGTGTATCGAAATTAATTATCGCGGTGCAGGTACATTTGAATTCTTATATGAAAATGGCGAATTCTATTTCATTGAAATGAATACCCGTATTCAAGTAGAACATCCTGTAACTGAAATGATCACTGATGTTGATCTGATCAAAGAGCAGCTTCGTGTTGCCGCCGGTCAGCCTTTATCTTATACCCAAGAAGATATTAAAATTTCAGGTCATTCAATAGAGTGTCGTATTAACGCTGAAGATCCACGTACTTTTATTCCTTCACCAGGGAAAATTACCCGTTTTCATCCTCCAGGTGGCCTAGGAGTTCGTTGGGATTCTCATATTTACGCTGATTACTCTGTTCCACCTCATTATGACTCCATGATAGGGAAACTAATCACTTGGGGTGATAACCGTGACGTTGCTATAGCTCGTATGCGTAATGCACTATCTGAATTAGTCATTGATGGTATTAAAACAAATATTACCTTGCATCAAGATATTCTAAACGATCAAGGCTTTGTAAATGGCGGTGCTAATATTCATTACCTAGAAAAGAAATTAGCTGAAGCAGAATAAGTTTTACAACCGTAAGATTAAATTAAAAAAGCTCTGCACTGGCAGAGCTTTTTTGTTTCTGAATGTTTTATTGTACAATAACAGCGAGTAGTACGAACGAGAAATGTTATGAGTGAACAATTAAACAAACCTTCCCCTCCCGCTGATGACGACTGTTGCGGTGGCGGTGCTTGTAATCCTTGTGTCTGGGATCATTACTATGCTGAACTACAAAAGTGGCGCATAGCGCAGGCTAAATTAAAAGAGCAACAAACGTTAGCTTCTTAAAAGAATAATCCTCTTAAATTTTCCTACCATTCACCTTGATGTTAATTTGTACAATATGTAACAGAGGTTAACACTTCAAAACAGTATCGATTTATGAGCTTGATATGATTAGCTTACTATTAATTTATGCTAATGAACGAGGTGATACATGTTAAATACTGCCACTACTTTAGAGTTAGACAATACGTTAACTGATAGAAGAGAAGCAAGTGATGAGCAAGGTGTTGATTGGGATAAATTAACTCTAAGCCAACAATTCTCTGTATCAAACCTTGGTCAATTTGGTTACATGCTAACTTATATACGTTATGTTAATAACACGCCGTTAGCGATTTTAAAATTAGATAAAAAAATTGCTACAATAACTGCCGATGGCATGATCAATATTAAGCCTGAGATTTCTTTTAGGCATTAGCGTTAAAGCATAAAAAAAACAGCTACGAAGCTGTTTTTTTATGCCTAAAATTCAATAGCGATTTAACACCATCAAATCGATTACTGCACTTGTATAGAGGTTTCATTTTTAATGCTGTACTAAACACCATTTCATAATGATTATCATCACAAAATTAGAGTTGTAGTAGTTCATTTGGTTAAAGCTCTTTGAATATTAAAAGTTTTTAAGGAAGTAACTCCCCCAAGCCAGCTAGAAAATATAGCAATAGCTACTTCAGTTTTTCATTATAATTGGCAATTATTTCCAAGGTGCTGTCATCAGAAGCAAAAACGGTATTGAGACCTTGTGGCTCTTGGGCTGGATCACCCAAGTAATCATCGCCTAGCTGCCATTGACCGTAATGCTCAGGGTTAGCACGTCCAAAACCGCCATAAGCCCAAAAGTTTAGCCCTGCTAAGTAACCGTTTTGCTCTTTACTACTTAATACCAGTTGGAATATTTCAGTGAAAAATTGATCACGATAGGTAGTAGAATTAAGCACAGATAAACTTTCTAGGTGGCGTGGAAAACCAAATTCAGATAGCACTATCGGTTTGTTCAGCACTTGTGCTACCTTTAAATGATCTGCCATGTATTTCTTAGCCTTATTAATAGCCACTTTGGTGGAGCTAATTTGATTATTTTTATCATACCAAGACCAATTTTTTGGCCAAATATGCATAGTAAGATAATCAATATCACCATTATCATGAAGGTTTTTATATACCTCAATACTATTTAAACTACCTGCTGCTCCTTCATTACCAGTAGAGATTAACTGCTTTGGAGCTAACTTTGCCATTAAAGCTACTGAAGTTTCTAGCCAAGTTTTAAAAGCGAGGTAGTTTTCCTTGGTAAATACTCGTGGTTCATTCGCTAACTGCCATGACATAATCGTGGCATCGTCACTATATAACTCTCCAGTTATACTGTTGGTGCGAGTTAATATAGTTTCAATATGTTGATAAAAGTCTTGTGTACAAGGAGAGCAACCATGAAACTGCTTAGTGTACGCCATGTAATCATCCCAACTCACCCCAACTTTAAATGGATTTGGCACCTCACCATAGCCATGCCAGTTTAGATATTGTGACATCCCCCCTGACCAGATCCAGTTATTAGTCAAATACAGCACCGCCACCATATTACGCTTTTTCATTTCAACTAAGAGGTAATCTAAGCCTTCAAGCAAAGCTTGGTTATATTCCCCTGGCGAGAGTTGTAAAGCGGGTTTAATTACAGAGTCACCTTGCCCTCCGTCTGCACCTACTAGTATTCTTAAATTTGTCACACCATGGTCTTGCAGTTGCTCAAGCTCGCGATGTAAACGTTGGCGATCGCCATTTTTTGCGGCAATTAAAGGCCCATACCAATAATTAGTACCAATAAAATGGTAAGGCTGGCCTTGGCGATAAAAGTGACCATCCTTTACCGTCACAAAATTATCATTAGCCTTGTTAAAATCTATAGAGATAACTTTAGATGGCTCTGACTGACCACTTTCATTAACTGCGATAATACGGTAATCATAACCTTTGCTCTTTTCTAAATTACTTTTATCTTGAAACAAAACACTCGTTTGTGGGTCGAAACGGTTTTGACCATCGGAAATATTCTCTGCAATAACCTGCCAGTTATCATCAGTACTCAATTTGCGCTCTATAATGTAGCTTTGCCCTAAAGGAGATCCCATCCAATATAGCTTTCTATCCGCAGAAATATGTCTAAACTTTGGAGCTTCTGGTTTAGCTAACGCAGGTGCTTTTTCTAAACCATTCATTTGTGCTTGCGCCTTCCTTACCAGTTGCGTAACTTGCAACTCTTCATTAGCTTCCCCGTCACTAAATCCCGGTAAATGATAACTATAATAAGGACTACTACCTTCACGATGCCAATAAAAACCACCATTGTGCCTATGCCCTCTATAGCCCCATATAAAAGCCCCGACAGCTTTAGCGCCTTCAACCTCATGATGAATTGCCGTTTGCATAATGTCATCTAAACCTTGGTAAGGTTTAAGGCCATATTCACCAACCAGATAGGCTTTTCGACCAGCAATTTTAGTTAAATCATTAACAATAGTTTCCGGTTTATTATTGTGATTAACCGTATAGAAGTGGTTGTTAATAATATCAACATTATCATCATTTAAAGAATGCTCTAAAATTGATAAATAATTACCATCGACCACCAGCTGTTGAGGTGCTAATGATTTAATATGCGCTGCAGTGACACGTACAAAATCAGCAGTACTATCTTTTAACTCATTGCCAGTTTCCCACGCCATAATCGCCTTTTCTTGATAATAATACCGACCGGTAATAGTATTTTTACGCGTTATAACCTGACTAATAATATCTAAATAAGCGTTAAACGTTTTACTATTGGTATCATAAAAGTCATCTGCAGTTTCGTTATAAAAAGCGGCTAGCTGTTCACGGCCACCCCACCACCACCAATGGTCAATAAAAGGTAATATCAAACGTAGCTTATGTTCACTCGCATGAGCAATCATTTGATCATAAACCACCATAGCCTGCTCGTTTAACTGTGGCATACCATTGGCTGTTAACGGTCTTAAAATATGAGTTTCTCGCTGACACGCTTTATCTTCATCATGTTCAACAGAAAGCACATAAATTCGAGTCACTTTATGACCCGTACCTACTAGTGACTTAACCCAATTTTCTTGCTCGTCAGAAGTTGGCCACTTAAAGTATTGCCCCCAACCTCGACTGTCTGCTTTACAGACACCTTTACTATCATCTTCAATGCGATGTAACTCTGGGGCATTAAAGCCAGCAAAGCGAAAGTCTTCTTTGCCATCTTTTAATTGATGACCATCACGAGTAATAAAGTTTTCAAAGTCAGCGGCATTCACAGTAGTCGCGGTAAAAGCAACTAACAACACTATCCATTTATAGCTCACGAGTTATCCCCTAATACCTTAAATAGCTTTACAACTTCCATCATCGCTCTACCATTGTGATATGGCGCTTTCCAAAAGCCTGCTTTATAAAAACCACTTGTTTCATTGTTATCAAACGTTGAGAGCCAATGCCATTCACCTGCAATTTCATCTTTATGGTACTGCATAATGAATTGCCATATATTTTCACAAGCCGTGATATATTTTTGCTCTTTAGTTAGCTTGTAGGCATTTAAAAATCCCACCAAGGCTTCCGCTTGCACCCACCAGTGACTTTCTTCATGTCGTACATTGTCAGCAATTTCATATTCATCACACACTTGCATATGAGTACCAATCGCTTCTTTTAGACAAGTATCAGCTAACATCAAAATAATGGGACGAAACTTTGTGATTACCACCTCACAATTAAGAATTTCAACGGCCTCCCAAATTAACCAACTCGCTTCAATATCATGACCATAAGAAATGGTTCGCGATAAATCCTGCCACTCAAGATCAAAAAACAACCTTAAATGGTTATTGTCATGATTAATAATATGTTGATCGAACACAGCCAGCACATGAGTTAATGCTTCTTTTACTTCTGGTGTAGGTAAAACGGTATATAGAGCACTATATGCTTCAAGTACATGTAAATGAGTGTTCATAGATTTAGGTGCGTTTAAGTCTTTATCACTTAATCGCAAATCATCAATGATTCTCCAATCCTGAGTATAGGCTTCAATGTAACCACCATGTATAGAATCTCTTGCATGCTTTTCAACGAGTTGAAAGTATTGCCTAGCCTTTTTAAGCGCTATTTCATCACCGGTTAATTGGTAATAAGCAGAAAAGGCATAAATACAGAAACTTTGTGCATAGGTTTGTTTCTTACCATTTATTGGCTGGCCCGATGCCGAAACTTCCCATATTGCACCGCCATATTCATCATCATCGAAGTGAGTCAGTAAATACTCAAATGCAACCTTAGCAGCACGCTTATATTCTTCTTTATTACTAAAGCGTGCTTTTTCGCTATAGAACCATAAGATTCGGCTATTTTGCACAATGCCTTTATTGGCATCTGCCACAACTTCACCAGCAAAATCGACTTCACCAACAAAGCCTCCATGATTATCATCAAAAGTATTTTTTAACCACCACTGCCCAATACTGTCTAACTCTGTGGTTATGCTATCGCTATTAAATGCAAGAACTTCCATAAATACTGCGCCTTATGATTTAGCGTATGCAGCATTATTAGCAATTAAGGTATTAATTGCCTGCACTGATGTTGCTGATCGTAAACCATCTTCTGGTGTATTTTTACAATAATCAATTAACTGAGCGATACTGCTTGTAGCTACATGCATTCTTGTATCTGAAGATGCATAGTAAATATTGACATCTCCTTGTTCATTTACAATCCAGCCATTACTAAATACAACATTAGATACGTCACCAACACGTTCGCTTCCTTCAGGGGCAATTAAATGACCTGCAGGCTTATGGATAATCTTCCATGGTTGCTGTAAATCCGTCATAAAAGCATATAGAACATAACGTAGACCTGCTGCAGTGTTACGCACGCCATGAGCCAAATGTAACCAACCTTCGGCTGTTTTAATCGGCGCAGGGCCTTGACCATTTTTAACTTCATTAATGGTATGGTAAGTTTTAGAGTCGACGATAACCTCTTCTTTTATCTCTGCATTTTCCATAGAGTCGCTTAATCCCCAGCCAATGCCGCCACCTCCGCCAACACTGATAAACCCATCTTGTGGACGAGTAAATAAAGCATATTTACCTTCGACAAACTCACTATGTAAAACTACATTGCGTTGTTGACCTGAATAAGTGATCAAATCAGGTAATCTTTCCCAATTCACCATATCTTTAGTACGGGCAATGCCACATTGTGCTTCTGCGGCACTGGTGTTTTCCATTTGCGTGGTATCTTTTCTTTCAGTGCAAAATAACCCGTAAATATAACCATCTTCATGCGCAGTAAGACGCATATCATAAACATTTGTATCAGGCTTTTCTGTTTCCGGTAAGGTTATTGGGTTTGACCAGAATCTAAAATTATCAATACCGTTTTCACTTTCTGCAACAGCGAAAAATGATTTTCGGTCATTGCCTTCCACTCTAACAACTACAACATATTTATTATTAAACATGATGGCACCAGAATTTAAGGTAGCATTAACTCCAATTCGTTCTAATAACATAGGGTTAGATTGCTCATTAAAGTCATATCGCCAGTCCAATGGTATATGATCGCGAGTGATGATAGGGTTTTCCCAACGTTGATAAATACCGTTATATTGTTTACTAGGCTGATTCTTTAACGTTAGTAACTGCTCACTTTCATTTAATAATTTTGTTTTCTTTTCCTGAAAACTTACTTTTACTCTATTGGTCATAATTTACTTCTCTATTATTCCATTGTACTACTGAAATTCATTACCTAATCAAAAGGTGATAACAAACCATTGTTCTGTTTTTATTGATTGAGCAGCCAAGCTGCATGCCCTCTAACTTAGTTAGTATTGTCTCAACAACATTAATATTTATTACAGCTCCTAAAACAATGAACCGGAGATAATTTACTCGTAATTCATTAGTTAACATTAACGAACAAAAATACAGCTAAGTTTCATTAGTAGTGGACTAAACATGCTCAACAAAAATACAAACCAACAATGAACCGGTTCATATTTGTAATTTAGCTTTTTTGAACAATTTTTACTAGTATTATTTCAATTAAGTTGTAAAAATAATGATAAAGCAGTTGTTTTCCGTGTATTTACATTATTCTTTAAGGAAATATAAATGAGTACCATCAGAGATGTAGCCAAAGAAGCTGGCTTATCTACAGGGACAGTTTCAAAAGCACTTAGTGCACCTAAAACAGTATCTCCAAAAAATTTAACTAAAGTACAAGCCGCTATTCAAAAATTAAATTACAAACCTAATATGCTTTCGCAAAAGTTTCGTAATAAACAATCCCGTACCATAGTTATCTTAGTACCGGATATTGCTAACTTATTTTTCGCACAAGTTATTAGTGGTATTGAATATGTAGCTCAAAAGCAGGGATATAGTGTATTACTCGGTGATACTAGAGACGACATAAAGCGTGAGCAAGACTTCATTCAGATGGTAGAAACACGCCTTGCTGACGGTATAATTAATTTGCGTCCTTTTATTGAAGGAGATTCGATGCTTCCTAATGATGATGTTATCGCTGTTAGTGCAGGTAGTTGTGAAAACACTCCATATCCTTCGGTGAGAATTGATAATGTAGGTGCTAGCCAAAAGGTCGTCGACTACCTCATTTCACTAGGTCATAAACGTATTGGCGTTATTTCAGGATTAGCTAGCAATCCTCATACAGTAGATAGGCTTTCAGGTTACAAAAAAGCGTTAGAAAAGGCCAAAATTGATTTTGATGAGGAATTAATTTTTGAAGGTGATTTCAAATACTGGTCAGGATTAAGCGCATCAGAGTACTTTTCTCGAATGGAAACTAAGAGGCCCACTGCCATATTTTCAATGAATGATGAGATGGCTATTTCGGCAATGAAAGGATTTGCAAACCATGGCATTCGAGTGCCTGAAGATATATCAATTACCGGATTTGATGATCGCCAAGTATCTCGATACCTTACTCCTGCCCTTACAACAGTAGCACAGCCAGCAGAAAAAATAGGTGAGAAGTCTGCTGAATTATTATTGCAACTCATTGAAGGTAAAAAACCTAATCAAACTGAGTTTGTACTTCCTTATGATTTTGTTATTAGAGAAAGTACTGCGGTAAAAAGCTGATGCCTAACTAGGTGTTGATTATTGAATTTATTTCAACACCTAGTGACTTTCAAAAATTAATTTATGAAACTTGTGTAGAAGCTTTTTGTAAATCAGCTTTCATATCATTTTCGTAAGCTCCGACTGTTGCCTCTTGTTTCCTTTGAGTAATTCCTTGGCGTAGCTTTTTATTTATCTCTTCTACAACATCGTCGGTTAGGTTATAAAAATAGATGAATATTCCTGATAACAATGCTCCTAAGCCGGGTAAGTAACTCACCATCATACGTAAACCTTCTTTGGCTGTTTCAGTTTGTTCTACGTTCGCTTGATAACCGTAGATTGCTAATGTCCAACCCGTGATTGCCCCTCCTAAGGTCCAGCCCATTTTCTGTGCGAAAGAGGCTGAAGAGAAGATCAAGCCAGTAGAGCGTCTACCTGTGGTGTATTCAGAATAATCCGCAGTATCTGCATACATTGACCATAACAGTGGAAATATAATGCCGGCACACATGCTAATAAACACTTGTGATAATAAGATAAACCACACCTGTGTAGCGCTAAAATAAAAAACACCAAAAGACAAAATTGCAGCAATAAACATCGCGAACATAAAGGTATTCTTTTTACCGATAGCCGAAGAAATAGGTTTAGCTAACATAACGCCGATAATATTAGCAGCCTGACCAATAACAAGGTAAGTAGCAATAAGACTAAAAGAGATACCAAAAATATTGACTTCACTCACTTCAAAGTAATACTTTAAATAATAAACCGCTGCGCCATCTCGAATACTATTAAATATCAACGTTGATAGTGCTGCGCCTAATAAAATAAACCAATGCTTGTTTTTAGCTAGATTTTTTAAATCAGATTTGAGTGAGTTTTTTTGCTCTTTTGGTGGCTGTACACGTTCTTTTGTCCAAGCAAAAGTAAAGTAGAACAATATCGAACACAAGACGCCATAGACCATTACCGTATACATCCAGCCAGCTTGCAAGTCTGGCTCACTACCGGCCATAGTACTAAAATAGTCAAGTAACGGCTCTATCATGGCAAGTGAAACAATACCGCCGGCGAAGGCAAATACCATACGAAAAGAAGCCAATGTTGTTCTGTCTTCACTATGAGACGACATAACTCCAAGTAATGAACCATAAGGAACATTTACTAGGGTATATACCATCATCATAAGGGTGTAAGTAACGTACGCGTAGGCTATTTTATATTCCAGCGCCCAATCAGGCGTAGTGAAAGTTAACACTCCTACCAATGAAAAAGGAATAGCGCCAAAAACGATGAAAGGCCTAAATTTCCCCCATCGAGTATTGGTTCTATCGGCAATAATTCCCATAATAGGATCATTTGCCGCATCCCAAATTCTCACTAATAAGAACATGGTCCCCACTGCAGCAGCAGACATACCAAACACATCGGTATAGAACACCATCAAATAGACAGCAAATAATTTCCAAAACATTGACGAGGCAAAATCGCCAAAACCATAGGCAATTTTTTCTTTTAACGCCGGCCTATCCTCATTTAAAATCATATTGTAACTACCTATTCTATTTATATTATTATAATTCACACAATATTTATCTGCATTTCATTATTGCTTATTGTGTCCGCTTCGCAGGGAATACGGTAATTAACCGCCCTATCATGAACCGGTTCAAAAGATACCAATATAGTAATCAACAATTAGCTAGACTGTCAATAATTAATTCCCTTCTATAACTGCCAATATAATAGTGAACCACAGGTTACGTGTAATAAATCAATTTTAACAAACACAACCAGAAAAAAATGAACAAAACATCTACTATTCATCAACTTAAAAAAACATTCTGTACACCATTTCAATCAATCACTCCACAGTGATAGATAAACAACACTTAGTTTTAAGTTGATGAACAAATCCAACTTGAACCGGTTCATAATGTATGAAAGAATAACGCTATTCTCAGGTGGCTTTAGATAAAATGAAAAAAAGTCTAATTTTTGGAAGTATCATTAATGAACAAAGAACTATCGGTAGCGATCAAAAACTATGTTGAATGGTTAGCCAACTCTGCCCTACCCTTATGGAGTTCAAAAGGGGTAGACAGTGATGGAGCTAGTATAGAGCAGTTTTCTGCTAATGGATTGCCAGACTTTGAAAGTAATAAACGTGTACGGGTACAAGCAAGGCAAATGTTTGTCTTTAGCGCTGCTACACAAGAAGGTTGGATTGACAATGGTTTTGATCTGGTCGTTTCACTAGAAAATTTTTGTCAACAATACGCCAAAATCCCTGAAAAGTCTCATTATGCTCACATCTTAAATGCAGATAATATCATTATTAACCCAAATAATGATCTGTATGATATTGCCTTCTTTCTTTTAGCTTATGCTTGGCGTTATCATGTTTTCAATGATTTAAATGCGCTAAAAAAAGCCAATCAATTACTCAATACTATTGATAACAATTTAAAAGAAGCCCCAGGAGGTTGGATGGAAGGTGATTACTCAAGTACGCATCGACGTCAAAACCCTCACATGCATCTATTTGAAGCCTTTTTAGCGCTATACCAATTTACTCAAGATGGTAAATGGCTCGCCAAAGCGGGTGAAGTGTACTGTTTGTTTGAAACCATCTTCTTTGATCATGAAAATAAAGTGCTGCTAGAATACTTTACTGATAACTGGCAAGTAGCACAAGGTGAGATTGGGGAAGTTGTTGAACCAGGGCACATGATGGAATGGGTTTGGCTGCTTAGACAATACCAAAAGTACACTCAAGCCCCAGTCGATGAATATTGTCATGCTTTATACCATAATGCTTTAAAGTTTGGTCTAGACAAACCAAGCAATCTATTATTCGATGCGGTAAACCTTTCTGGCGTGGTCACCAAACCATCAAAGCGCTGCTGGCCAATGACAGAGTGGATAAAGGCCAGTTTGGCACAAGCTGAGTTTACTTCCAATGAAGATGAATACCCTTATACTGCAGATAGCATTACAGCGATTACTGCATTATCACAACATTATTTAAACTCCCCTCATCATGGCCAGTACATCGACAGCCTTGATCAGGATAATCAAATACTGGTTGATAATGCCCCTGCCAGTACCCTTTACCACCTTGTGGTAGCTGGTTTAGAAGCACAAAAATTTGCGAGTAAGTACCATGTTAAATAACCTAACCGTTAGCCATAAACTCATATTGGCACTCTGTCTCATGTTAAATATACCTTTAGGTGAAACAGCAGAACTAAAACGACCTAATATCTTATTAATATCAGCTGATGATATGGGCTTTGATGATAGATCAGCACAATCTCATCCTCATATTAATACGCCATCTCTCGATAGATTGGCTAGCCAATCATTACAATTTACCGATTTCGGCGTCTCCCCTGTATGCGCTACCACTCGATCAGCATTATTAACTGGTCGAGATTTTTATAAAACAGGTGTTTCTGGTGTGCATGGTGGTAGAGACTACTTACACTTGTCAGAAACACTTATTTCGCAAGTTTTACAAAATAATAACTATCGAACAGGTACTTGGGGAAAGTGGCATTTAGGCAAAACTAAAGGCTACTTACCTGAAGATAGAGGTTTTGACAGTGCCTACTATGCTGAGCTCTACCGCCACGAAAATAACACAGGCTTTTTCAACGGCAAACCGGTAGCCCATGATAAATGGGTATCAGAAGTCATCACTGACTATGCCATTGACTTTATGTCTGAATCATCTGAGCAACCATTTTTTGCTTATGTAAGCTTCCTCGCTCCGCATGAGCCTTGGTTAGCCCCAGAGCAATATGTTAAACCACTAACGGAAAAAGGGCTCCGCCCAGCCATTGCAAATTTATACGGCATGGTTGAAGAGATGGATTTTCACATTGGCAGATTATTAAACTATTTAGAAGAAAATAATTTAGCAGACAACACCATTGTGATTTTCTTATCTGATAATGGTCCATGGTGGGATTCTAGTAATTTTGGCGCCATGACGACAACCGAATGGTATGACAGAAACCCGACTAAAATGAACGGAGATAAAGGTCAATCATGGCAAAATGGCGTTCGCTCACCACTATTTATTCGCTGGAAAGATCATTGGCAAGCAAAAACAATACAACGTTACAGTGAGGTTAAAGATATCTTCCCTACCCTTGTTGAGGTGCTTGATATTACCTTGGCCGAAAATCATAAACAAATTGATGGTCATTCATTATTGCCACTTATTAACGCTACTGACGCTTACATTAATCCAAGAGAAACCTACATTGGCTCTCATGATGTTATCTCAAAAAAGGCACAATTTAATCAGTGGACTCCCATAGATGATATTGCACGAGAGAAAATGCATTATAAAGATCAATTAATTGCTTTGCGAACCGAGCAATATAAATTACTGCTAAACCCAGCGATGAATCGCCCCGGCTACCCTGCCCCCGAAAATAACTACTTACTCTTTGACATGCAAAAAGATCCGCTAGAGAGAAAAAATATCATTAATGAACAGCCAATCATTGCCGCTCAAATGAAAGAGAAACTGCAAAAAAAATTCACTGAGTTACGTGATTCCCCTGATAGCTTCAGACCACCGAGTTTCCTAGTTGATGCGAAGCAAGATATCTCAATTATTAATGGCTTTGGTCCAAGTAGTACCGGGGGTAATACGATAAGTAAAGCTCACGTTTTAAGTAACCTCAAAGAAAAGGGCGATTTTGCCAATTACAACATAACAGTAATAAACCCTGGCGATTTTGATGTGTATATTAAACAACGAAATACCGACGCTGTAGGCATTGTCATTTCCCTTGCTGCAAGTGATAAAGTCATTACTCATGAATTTGGAGCAGCTAAAATTCAAAAAATTGGCAGTCTATCATTAACCTCTCAAGACACCTTGCTGTCCTTTAATGTGTTGAAAAATAATAGCTATAAACCTTGGGCACAAATATCAGTTTTACGCCGAATATTTCTCGTCCCTAAAGGCGTAGAGATAGATTTAGAGCAACTGGAAATCCCTCAGTAATCGCATATAACCAACTAAAGAAAAAAGAGAACATTGATGCAAGATAATACGCGCGAGCTAAGCTGCTTTAAAACCTATGACATTCGCGGCATAGTACCCAATGAATTGAACCCAGAAATTACTTATAAAATTGGCAGAGCCTATGCGCAAGTTTTCTCTCCAAGAAATGTCATTATTGGTAATGATATTCGCCTATCCGGGCCTGAGCTTTCAACAGCATTAACTCAAGGCTTGTTAGACAGCAATGTTAATGTCATCAATATCGGTGAATGTGGTACAGAAGAAATTTATTTTTGCGTACCACATTTAGACGCTGACGGTGGTATTTGCATTACCGCTAGCCATAATCCCGCTAACTATAATGGTATGAAATTCGTGGGTAAAGGCTCAACTCCTATCAGTGCTGACAATGGCTTATTGGAGATCAAACGTCTTGCTGAGCTAAATACCTTTAGTGAACCAAGTAAACGAGGAAACTACTCAGAGTTATCAATCACAACAAGTTATATTGATAAACTCATGAGCTTTATTAATGTCGACAATATCAAGCCTCTTACCATTGTTGCTAACCCGGGAAACGGTGGTGCTGGTGCTATTATTAATGCTATTGCCCCTCACCTACCTTGTAGCTTTAAAAGAATTCACTTTACCCCTGATGGTAATTTTCCCAATGGCGTGCCCAACCCTTTATTACTCGAAAATAGACAAGACACCTGTGACGCAGTTATTGCTAATAACGCTGATTTTGGTATTGCTTGGGACGGTGATTTTGACCGTTGTTTTTTCTTTGATGAACAAGGTCAATTCATTGAAGGCTATTATATTGTTTCATTAATTGCGCAAATGATGTTGAAGCAACAACCGAATGAAAAAATAATTTACGATCCTAGATTATATTGGGCGACATTAGATACCGTTGTACAAGCAAATGGGCGGGCTGTGGTAAGTAAAACAGGACATGCCTATATCAAACAAACTATGCGTAAAGAAGATGCGCTATATGGTGGAGAGATGAGTGCTCACCATTATTTTAGAGACTTTTATTATTGTGATAACGGCAATATTCCTTGGTTACTCATCGCCGAACTGATTTCGACCACTGGAAAAAAACTATCAGAATTGGTTGCCGATTTAACCAAAAGCTACCCTTGTAGTGGTGAGATAAATTTAACCGTGAATGATAGCCAACACATTATTAAACAGCTAAGTAAACACTATCAACATAAGGCTGAACATCTTGATTATACCGATGGCATTGGCATAAACTTCTCTCACTGGCGCTTTAATGTCCGTAGCTCTAATACCGAGCCATTATTGAGAATTAATGTCGAAACACGTGGCGACAACGCGTTACTCGTTGAGAAAACAGCTGAAATAATGAGTATTATTGAGCAAGAAAGTACTGATATTTGCACCAACTAATATCAAAAGCAACAGTCTAAAATAGGACGGGTATGTTTAAGTTTTGCCCCCGGTGTCAACAAGCTAGCATTTCATTTATCAACAAGCATTATCTAGCTTGTAATGAATGTGATTTTTTGTATTATCACAATACCGCGGCCTCTGTTGCCGCGATCATCGTTTGTGATGACGAGATTCTCTTCACTGAACGCGTTAAATCCCCAGGAAAAGGTATGTTAGACTTACCTGGCGGATTTGTTGACCATAATGAATCGTTAGAGCAAGCGCTGGTACGTGAGCTACAGGAAGAACTCTCCATAACAATTGCTACTGAAAATTTGCAATACTATACTTCTGAGCCCAACACTTACCTTTATAATCATATCAACTACAACACCTTAGATTCGATCTTTATTATCACGCTTGATAGCAAACCTGACTTACAATGTGAAGCGAGTGAAATAGCGAAAGCGCTTTGGGTAAAAACCACTGATATTGATATTGAACAACTCGCCTTTGAATCTATTAAAAAGGTCATTAAAAGTTATATACAACAATGCTTTTAGCAACGAAATTAAGAGGTTATTATTGATAACGCCTCAATAGTTCAATGGTTGCTTTACTGCCGTCAAGTTCAGTTAAATGCTGTCCTTCAAATTCAGCGCTGACCACACCATTAAAACTTTCGTTAAGTAAGATATCTAAACTCTTTTTATAATCAATGCTTGTCTCTAGACCTTGTGCATTGAAATGATGCGCCTTGGCACTAATCGACTTGGTAAAAGGCGCTAAATCTATTAAACCTTGTGTTCTGTCATACCACCTTTGCGGCTCTATATTCCAACCTCCCATGAAAAAGTTATCAAAGTCAGTGAACACGCCAACATTAGTGTGGTTAGTTTGTTGCATTAACATCGCTAGCCAAGCTCCATTATTTGAGGCATAACCATGGTTTTCGACTAGGACTTCTAATTGATATTGTTTGCCAATATCACCTAACTTGCTCAGAGATTCCGCGCATTGGTTGAGCTGTTCAAGATAATTACCGTTACCATAAGCATTAACACGCAACTGATCACAACCAAGCTCTGCAGCAGCCTCAAACCAAGGTAGATGTTTTTCTATCGATTGTGATCTTTTTTGAGCCGAGCTATCACCAATTGAGCCGGTTTCATCACACATGAGTACTTTAAAACCTACTCCTTCGTTCACTGCCTTGGTTTTAAATTCAGCCAACCATTTTTTATCTTGCGCATGACCAAAAAAAAGAATATTAACCAAGTCCACATGCTCAACCCCTAGCTGCCTCGCTAAAATAACGATATCTCTTGAATCCATTGAGCCTTGCAGAATGGAGTCAGGCTCTTGGTGCAATAACCTTAAAAATTTTGCGTAATCACGTTGACTATCACCTAAAATAGCTCGATGAAATGACCATTGAGATAGAGATATATCAAAACGTTTATTTACTTGTTTATTACCACTATACGCTCCCAGATGAGGAAACAACGTAGATGCAGCTACTAGTTTTAAAAAGTCCCTTCTCGTGCTCATAATTTTTCCTATTCACGTGTACCGCTTTGTAAAAACGGCCAGTTTTGGCTAATAAAAAGCCCTGTAATTACAGGGCTTAATCTATTGATTTATCTTAACAAGTACAATTACATTTTAACTTGTATACCAAGCGTTAAACGACGCTCTGCATAAACTCGGCTATCAATATTACTTTCCCATTGATGGTAGTTTTCTTGATATTCTTCCGTTAAGTTTGTTCCCTGCAAAGATACCGTAACTGTCTCATTTATATCATAACTTATTGAGGCATCAACATAGCTAGTTGGCGCTGTATAATAAGCAAATGAGTAATTACTTTCTTGCTTTAAGCCACCATACATTTCACTACGATAGTTATGTGCAATTCGTGCTTGTAAGCCATACTTTTCAAACCATAACGCAAAGTTTGATTGATGCTCTGAGTTATTATATCCCGGCAAGGTATCGCCATAATAATCATGATCTGAGCTATCACTTGGAGAATAAGTGTAGTTAGCAGTAACACCAAAACCACCCCAGAAGCCTTCTAAGAAATCAAGACCTTGTTGATAACCCACTTCAACACCGTGACCCCAATCGCCAGTTTGAGAGAAATTCTCAGTAGTGCTAATAGGCACAGTACCGGTGAATGTTTCTGTAGTTAAGTTATAGCCACGCACAACACCATCACTATCAACAATGTCATCACGCTCAAGAATTATATTTCTTGATGCAGTACCACTTTGCACGAAGAAAACCCCTAAATTAAACATACCTGTTTCACTGAAATACCACTCATAGGACGCTTCAACATTAGTTTGTCTATTGGGCTCTAATAACGGGTTACCCGCTTGACTACCACTGGTTGCACAGAATACATCAGCACCGGTATCATCTTGCACATCACACGCTTTAATACGATTTACCGTTAATCCACCCGCTAGAGCATTGGTATTATGTGTAGAAACCGTTTTGGTATAAGAAAAACGCACTAATTGCTCTTCATTTAAATTTACCGCTAAATTGATCGCCGGTAAAAAATCACTATAACTGGTATTGGTATACAGCTTATTGCCATCAGGTTGTAAAATACCAGGACCAATTAAAAACTCTTGACCATTAAACTCGGCGACATTACCCACTAATGATTCACTTTGCATGATATCAAATTCAGTTTCTATATATCTAAAACCTATATTACCTGTATAGTCAAAACCAAATAACTCACTGTCAAAATTCGCTTGAAAATATAATGACGTTGTTGCTTCTTCAACTGTGTAGACATTAGCTGCATCAGGTACAAGTACATTTGTGCCGTATATTTCGTTATGCCATGCAATAGGATTTTTCATTGCTTCAGGGTTGATAAAGTAAAGCGTATCTAACCCAGTTGTACCGTGAAAGTCACTAATACTTGTGACCATGCCTTTTTCATCTAGCTCTGAAAAAGACATTGGCGGAATATAAGACTCCCCCGTTAATGGCGCACTTGTTGCTGTATCTTTCCAGCGCGCTAAAAATGCATCGCCATATTCATTAGTTCGGGCAACACCACCATACCAACCTTGCTTCTTAACTTCACGTTTTCCGTAGCGTACACCAAAATCTAGTGAGGTCACCATATCCAATACTTCTAAATCAAGCTCATAAGAGCCATCTAAACGAAGAACATCCAAATTAGCATTAGTAAATTCACCGTATAGATTACTGGATTTGTTGCTATAACGGTCTAGGTTACTACCAACAACTTCGCCATCAATGGTGGGTAGTGACCAATTTTGACTTTCACCCGCATAAGAAATACCTACTGGTACTTGTGTATAGGCTCCCTCAACAGGTGTACCATCAGGTAAGGTTGCCGCAACACCGTCATAACCCCATGGGTTGGCATGACTTATAAACTCACCATTTACACCATGGTATGTATCACCTATTTGTGAGCCAGAGGTGATAAATGAGTCAATAACACTACGCGCACCATCATTATTAGCTTCACCATGTACATAACGTAAACTAGCCGTTAAAGCACCGCCATTGTCATATTTAAGCTCTAGGTTAGTATTTAATGCTTCTTTCTCAACCGCCCAAGTTTGACTTTGGGTTTTCATTGCACGTGCTTGGTACTCTGCATTTTGAATCGTATAGTAACTACCTTCATTGGTAGTAAAAACACCGCCATCACTGGTTATATTTGGATATTCAGTGAATTCTGTTGGCGTATACCAACCGGTTTCTGTCTGCCAAGCTTGACTAGCCACTACACCGGCAAAATATTGATATTCTTCTAAATCAGTATAAAAGACATCCGCCGTTACTTGCCAAGCATCCGCTAACTGTACTTGAAAAGAGGCATTAATACCGGTTCTATCACGTTCGATAAAACGGTTGCCGGCTTGATGCCCTTGGAAACCGTAAAAGACATCGTTTGTGTCACCATCACCATTAATATCTAGGTTATCTTGAACAAAGTTAGAGCCTTCATTAGCGTGAAAAGACCAGCCTCCATATTGACCCGGCTCGCCACCTTGTGAGCCATTAGTATAATCGGCTAAAGTACTCGTTGATTTTGATACGTTTAAGCTAAAACCATAATTATGCTCACTGTTATAGCCAACAAACCCTGAAAATAAACCATCAGTTTCATCTCCCAATGAACCTTGCGTAACTTCACCTTTACCTAGCGCAGTCCAACCCTCTTCTAATAAAAATGGGCGATTGGTTTTCAAATCAATAGTACCAGCTAAACCACTTACGACATTACGCGCTTGTGATGATTTATAGACATCAAGCCCTGACACCATAGTTGATGGAATATCAGAAAAGTCAGCTCCTGTGGTAGTTACTGAGCCTGCAGATAACATTTGTTCGCCGTTTAAGGTCGTTGTTACATCACCTTTACCACGAATGTTCACTCTGGCACCTTCACCGCCAGAACGAGTAATTTGTATACCAGTAATACGTTGTAATGAGTCAGCAATCGTGGCATCTGGTAGTTTGCCAATATCTACAGCAGAAATTGAATCGACAACACTGCCTGAAAAACGTTTTGTGTTCATTGATTGTATTAATGAGCCACGGATACCCGTCACTTGAATTACTTCTATTTCTTCATTATTTTTTTTAATTTCAGCTTCTTCTGCTGCATATACTGGTGTTCCAGTTAACAATAGCCCTGCCAGAACGCCAGCAGAGATAGTACTTCTTTTAAATACTTTATTATGGGAAGTCATACTTCATTCCTATTTTTTAATTTTAATAGAATGGTGTTAGGTAGCGTGAGCGTTGCTCTACCCTACCTAACAAACTTATATTCACGTGACGTTGTTTATTCAAAAACGACATTATCGATAAAGAATTGAGCATCGGTGCTAACGTTATTAGGCGCTTGAAAACGAACACCAAACCCAGACAGCTCACTCACTTTCACATCATCAACGGATAAATCGATTGTTAACTCAACGCCACCGTCAGTAACCGCTACTGCAGCAGGCCAACTTTCGTCACCACTTGGTGATTTCCAGAAAATATGGGCATTAACATCCGCACCGGCATTGATAGCATTTACCGTGATTTTCATTGTCGAAACATCACCTAGGACTAATCCGCCACTTGGATACACTTGGAAGACAATATCTGCCGTGGCATCTGTTTTAGCCGATAACGCAGTGCTATCTTGGGCTGACCAGTCTTCTGAAAGATGTAAGCCTGCGGTAGGTGTCCAACTTATTTGGAATTCCCAACCTCGAGTTCCCTCAAAATCATACATAGTGCTATCATCAAGACGAACATTATCTAGATAGAAACGTGCGTCAGTTGCGGCGGCATCAATACCTTGAAATTGGAAGCCAAGCCCTGCTAACCAATCGTAGTCAGAGACATCTACTTCTAGCTCTACGCCACCATCCATAATAGAAACAGCACCACCATCTGCCCAAGTCCAATCACCACCGTGCTTAACAAATAATTTCACGGTAGTTCCTGCGCCTGCGTCAATAGCATTACCGCTTACTTTAACGGTAGTAATATCACTCACATCGATGCCACCTTCAGGATAGGTTTGAAAGATTACGCCAGTAGGGTCGGTAAGTGCACTTAAATCTTTAATCAAGGTTAAGGCTCTATTACCTTTTGTTGACCAATCATCTGTTACCGTTATGCCTGAGACAGGATTCCAGTTAATTTGACTTTCAAAGCCAGAAGCGTCTGGTTCAAAGTCATAAATCACATCATCATCTAAGCGAACATTGTCTAAATAGAATTCCGCTGCAGTAGCCGTACTATCTACGCCTTCAATTTGGAAGCCAAAACCAGCTAACCAATCGTATTCGGTAAGATCAATGGTTAGTTCAATGCCACCTTCAACAACGGCGGTTGCACCACTGTCAGCCCATGTCCAGTCATCGCCATGTTTAACAAATAACTTTATGGTTGTACCTTCACCAGCATTGATTGTGTTACCACTGACGGTAATGCTTGTTACATCGCTAACATCAAGGCCGCCTGTTGGGTAAACTTGGAACATGACACCTGTTGGTACTTCTGCTTCAGCACTTAAATCTTTTACTAAAGATAACGCTCTTGAACCACTGGTTGCCCAAGCATCAGAAGTTGAAATTCCAGTAGTGCCACTCCAGTTAATTTGTGCTTCAAAATTACTAGTACTCACTTCATAACTTTCATAAAGCCCCGCTTCAACCTTGTCACGTCCACCTGGGATGTCAGCTAGGTTGATCACACCTTCAAAAGCATAGTTTGCATCAATAACTGCAGGATCTGCACCTTGAGGGCCAATAACAGAATCTGGATTCCATATTTCAGAGTTCCAAGTGATGAAGAATGACCACCAAGCATTTTGTTCATGCATTGTTGCAACACTAGGAATGGTACCGGTTTCGGTTAACGCTACTAGTTTTTGACCATCATGACGATCTTTCAAGGTTTCATATTGCCCTTGAAAAGTAGCATTCTCGTCATTTTTAGGTGTCGCGTAACCATCGTAACCAACAATATCTACATACATGTCACCTGGATACCAGTCTTCACTTAATGATTGTGTGTGAGTAAATAACCAAATAAGATTATCTAAACCATGATGATTGGTCATGCGATCATGCATCAAAATCCAAAGCTCTTTCAAAGCACTTGAGCCTTTCGCTCCCCACCAGAACCAAGCGCCTTCAGCTTCATGCAAAGGACGCCACAATACAGGTATACCCGCATCTTCTAACTTTTGTAATTCAGCGGCGACTATATCAATATCAGTAAGTAATTCTGCGTATTCTGCGCTATTAGTATCAGCTAATGCAGCCGCTAGATCGAAATCGGTATCCTTAGTATAAAATGCACCTTCAGCATTATGATTAGCACTTGGAGCACGCCAATGGTATAACGCTGAAACAACGATATTTTTCTCGTTATGCTCAGCAATAATAGACTCAGTTAAGCCATCATAATCATCACCTGTATGTGAAGATGAGAAATTCATATAGTCAAAAGCAACAATGCTGGGTGCATCATCACCTGTTGCAGAAACTATTTTGTCAAACTCGGTTAGCGGAAAACTATCGCCTTCCTTTCTAGGGAATTCAGTTTGTCCCGTTAAGGTAGACATTCCGTAGTTTTCCGTTAGGAATACCATGAGTTCTTGCGCTTCTTGTGAAGCATTTTCATTGATTAGATCGGGTGCTACCGGTAAAGGGCCTGCAGGCTGAGCTGCTGGTACCGTCATTAAATAATCTAAACGGTAGTAATTCCAACCTCCACCCACTTCAATGATGTTTTCACCGGCATTAAGTTTAACAATGCCAATTCGATATTCTGAAAAACTACCTGTCGCTTCAAGAACAATTTCAGTTTCAACGCCATTGACTGAAACAAGCGCATTTTTATTACCATAACTAGATGGTATACCGAATGCACCATATAGAGTAACAAAAGCTTCTTCTTCAGAGTCGATGGTATATTTAACTGCAGCGCCAGGGGTAAAATCTTTAGTATGCTCGCCAGATGCTCCTGTTAAGTAACAGTCTTCTCCTGAAGAACAAATTTCGACAGATATCAGTTCAGCAACGCTTTCATCTTCAATTTGATAAAATACTTTGGTAGCAGGATCAAAAACTACAATTTCAGTTTCATCCACTATCGGGTTACCGTCACTATCAACCGCCGCACTACCATCGCTTTCCAACGCCGCTATTTGAAAAGTAAAACCTTCAATACCGATAACATCAGGTGCAGTAAAACTAATTTCAGCTTCAGTCCAATCCTCGACACCTTCTATCGGAGTACCACTTGTTTGTGACCATAGTACAGTTTGACCTGAAACAGTACCCACCAAGCGGCCTGATAAAACAACTGTTGAGCCAGGTTCATATTCAGCGCCTTCGCCGGCGAGAACACCTAATGGTCTTTCCTCAGGTTCATACACCACTGTATCAGTATTAAGTGTTTTCTCTTCAACACAACCAGCGAGTCCCCCTGATAATGTTGTCGCTAGCAATATTGTGCTAACCGTTTTTAAATTTAGTTTTTTATTCATAATACACCTCTTAGTATCTCCACAGCTATTTTTTAATTATTATTTATTCTATGCAGCCATCAAAATGAACCGGTTCACTTATTTAGCAATTAAAAACCGGAACCCCTTTTATTAACAAGAATGAACCGGTACAATTATTTACACTTTAGACAATTTAAATGAATTTATTTGATTTTACAATAGTAAATTTCAAATAGTTTTCATCAGCACAATTATTTATCAAGATATCTTGGAGGAATGACATGAACACACGTACAAAATTACCTAGCTGGCAACAGCTAAATGCACAAGTTCTTCAAATGAATAATACTCATATGAATGACTTGTTTGCTGCTGACCCACAACGTTTTAGCAGATTTTCTATTCAATTACCGGCCTTTTTACTCGATTACTCTAAAAATCTGATCACCAAAGACACCTTTGACAAACTCATCACACTAGCTAAGGATTGCGAACTAGAAAGCTGGCGAGCAAAAATGTTCAACGGTGAGCGAATTAATAAAACTGAAGACAGAGCCGTTTTACATACAGCCCTAAGAAATCGTAGCTCAACTCCTATTATGTTAGAAGGTCACAATATCACCGAAGATGTAGAAAGCGCCTTACATAAGATGAAAGACTTTAGTGCTAATGTACGTCAAGGAAAGTGGCTAGGGTATTCCGGCAAACGTATTACCGATATTGTTAGCATAGGTGTTGGGGGCTCAAATTTAGGCCCACAAATGGTTACTGAAGCGTTAAAACAATACAGCGACCATAGCTTGAATATGCACTATGTTTCAAATGTTGATGGTACACAGATTGCTGAAGTACTGCGCCCATTAACGCCCGAAACTGTCTTGTTCATAATTTCCAGTAAAACCTTTACTACCGCTGAAACCATGACTAATGCCCGAACCGCAGTTAAATGGCTTACATCGGCTTCATTTGATGATAAAGCTGTAGCCAAGCACTTTGTTGCAGTTAGTGCCAATAAAGAAAACGCAACGGCCTTTGGTATAGATGAAGATAATATCTTTGATATGTGGGATTGGGTCGGTGGTCGATTTTCTTTATGGTCAGCCATTGGTTTACCTATTGCTTTGGATTTAGGATTTGAAAAGTTTTTAGAATTACTTGATGGCGCTCATGAGATTGATAACCATTTTTGTAATGCACCGCTAACAGAAAATGCACCGGTTATTTTAGCGTTACTCAGTATTTGGAACTGCACCTTTTTAGGCGCACAATCACAAGCAATTCTACCGTATGACCAATCACTACATATGTTGTCAGCTTACATGCAACAAGCAGAGATGGAGAGTAATGGAAAGTCCGTAACTTGGGATGGGGTAGAAATTGATTATCCAACTGTCCCTACTATCTGGGGTGAAGTCGGCATTAATGGTCAACATGCCTTTTATCAGTACTTACATCAAAGTAATAATATTGTCCCAGCTGACTTTATTGGCTCGGTTGAAAGTGTCACGCCCGTAAAAGGACACCATCAAACCTTAATTGCAAACTACTTCGCTCAAACACAAGCCTTAATGCAAGGAGTCGATGAAGAGCAAGTGCGTGCTGATTTAACCGCGAAAGGTCGCCTACCTGATTACATAAATAATGTTGCGCCACATAAAGTTCATAAGGGAAACCGTCCAACTAATAGTATATTAATGAAGCGTATATCACCGCGTACCATTGGTAGCTTGATAGCCTTGTATGAACACAAAATATTTGTACAGGGTATTATTTTACAAATATGTTCCTTTGACCAATGGGGAGTAGAGTTAGGTAAGAGCTTAGCAAATAGTATTGAAACAGAGCTTCAATCAACCAAGGTGAATACATCGCTCGATAGCTCTACTGCTGGCTTGATTGAATTTTATAAAAATAATTTATCTCGATAAAATAAGCGCTAAACCTTATCAATTATTATTGATTTAATTGATACTTTCTCCTTACATTTTCTACTGAAACAAAAAAGCCTCGTAATTACGAGGCTTTATATAATTTATTCTAAGAAGTCTTTATAAAAGAACAACCGAAATCCTAGAAAGGAATATCATCATCAAAATCAATTGATGGCTCTTGTGGGTTTACTTTAGGTGCTTGCTGTTGCTGCCCTTGTTGTGAAAATCCACCTTGCTGTTGCTGATAACCACCTTGTTGCTGCTGTCCCTGCTGATTTGCAGAAAAACCGCCTTGCTGTTGAGCAGGTTTGTTATATGACTGTTGAGGAGCTTGCTGTTGAGCTTGGAAGCCACCTTGCTGCTGCGCCGCAGGTTGACTTTGAGCGGCAAAACCACCTTGCTGTTGTGGAGCTTGTTGCTGAGCTTGGAAGCCACCACCTTGCTGTTGACCTTGGAAGCCACCTTGACCAGATGATTTACCATCTAACATTTGCATAACACCGTTAAAACCTTGTAGAACGATTTCTGTCGTGTATTGATCTTGGCCTTGCTGATTAGTCCACTTACGTGTTTGTAATTGCCCTTCAAGGTATACTTTTGAGCCTTTTTTCAGATATTCACCAGCAATTTCAGCTAATTTCCCAAACATCACTACACGGTGCCATTCAGTTTTCTCTTTTTGCTCACCACTTTGCTTATCTTTCCATGTATCTGATGTTGCCACAGTAATATTAGCGACTGCTCCACCATTTGGCATAAAACGTACCTCAGGATCTTTACCTAAGTTACCAACGATAATTACTTTATTTACACCTGCCATGAAAAATCCTATTGATTGTGCGCAAAAATGAACATTTATTGTCGTTAAAACAGGCTCATTTTTGTAATTGAAAAATTTTATTTAAGAGAACAATTCTATAGATAATGAGAAGATTTATCACTCTTTTTTTATTAAAAAAACTATTTATTTTAGCTTGCTGATTTATATCAATTTAGTTACCAAAACTAGGCCTCGTTATAGCGGTGTTCCAACAATTGCTCACGAATATTATCAGGCAGTTTTTTAGACTTTTGTGTTGGATAATCGAAATGCACCATAGCTGCGGTACCCGAAGCACACTTTTCACCGTGCTGCCATAGCTCTTGATAAACATCAAAAGATGCGCCACCAACGCGGCTAACAAATGTTCTCACTTCAATCGTTTGGCCATAAAATATTTGTCCATGGTAATTAACTTCTATTTTAGCAATGATCAAATGCCAATCTTTAGGATTTAAATCGGGGGTAAATAATTTAAAAATCGGCTCACGTGCTCCTTCAAACCATATGGGTACTATGGTGTTATTAATGTGACCTAATGCATCGGTGTCACTAAATCTCGGCATAAGTGATTGAGTATACATATAACGTTTTTCTCTACATTTATTAGATAATAAGGGCTATAGTAACGTTAGTTTTTATAAAAATCAGCTCTTGTTTATAACTTTAACTCCCTTTAACAAACCCCATTTAAGAAGTTGTTTATGAATAAAATAATCCTATTGCTCAGTGTTATCGTGTCTCTGCTAGTGAACAGTTCAAGTGCTTATGCTAAAGGTGATAAATCAGCCCCTGACAGAGTAACAGGTGATGGGCCGTATAAACGCTTAATTTTACGTGGCGGTACTGTAATATCAGGAGAAGGAGCCCCTGCTCGTGGCCCCATGGATATTATTATCGAAAATGATCGTATTACTCAAATAGTGAGTGTGGGTAACCCTGGTGTTCCCATACTTTCCACACATAGACCCGTTGCCAGAAAAGGTGATAAAGAAGTAAATATTGAAGGGCAATATGTATTACCGGGATTTATTGAGATGCACGGACATATTGGCGGAAGTGCTGACAATATTCCTGCTGAATATGTTTTCAAATTATGGTTAGCTCACGGTATTACTACCGTACGTGAGCCCGGTAGTTTTAATGGTATTCCTTGGGTAATGAATCACGTTAAACGTAGTGAAAAAAATACTATTGTCGCACCACGTATTATCCCGTACTTCGTTTTTGGTTTAGGCTTAGATGAACCTATCACAACCCCAAAACAAGCGAAAAGCTGGGTTAAATCAATTGCAAACAAAGGTGCTAAAGGCATTAAGTTTTTTGGCGAGCCTCCTGAAATTATGAAAGCAGCACTAACCGAAGCGAAAAAACTAGGTTTAGGTAGCATGATGCATCATGCGCAACTTGATGTGACAAATATGAATGTGGTTGATTCTGCTCGATTAGGCCTAACCACTATGGAGCACTGGTATGGTTTACCTGAGGCTTTATTTGAACATCAGCATATTCAAAATTATTCACCTGACTATAACTATAACAACGAACAAGACAGGTTTGGTGAAGCCGGACGCCTATGGCTGCAAGCGGCCCAAAAAGGCAGCGAAAAATGGCAATCAGTACGAGATGAATTATTAGCGTTAGACTTTACCCTTGATCCAACCTTAACTATCTATGAGGCCAGCCGAGATTTAATGCGTGATATGAACGCCGACTGGCATGAAGATTACACATTACCAACCTTATGGAATTTCTTCCAACCTAACCGATACGCGCATGGCTCATATTGGTTTGATTGGACAACAGATGATGAAATTGCTTGGAAGAAAAACTATCAACTATGGATGAGTTTTCTCAATGATTATAAAAATCATGGGGGTCGGGTAACCGCTGGCTCAGATTCAGGTTATATTTTTAAAATTTACGGCTTTAGCTATATTCGTGAATTAGAGTTACTCAGAGAAGCCGGATTCAATGCTTTAGAAGTGATTCAAGCGGCAACCATTAACGGTGCTGAAGCATTAGGCATGGACAATGAGATAGGCTCAATACGCGTCGGAAAAAAAGCCGATTTAGTCGTGGTAAATGAAAATCCACTACGAAATCTCAAAGTACTTTACGGTACCGGACACTTTCGATTAAGCGCAGATAATAAGCCAACCCGTGTTGGCGGTGTAAACTACACCATCAAAGACGGGATTATTTTTGATGCCAAAGCACTGTTAGCTGATGTAAGAGAAATCGTTAAAGAAGCCAAAAATTAAAAAAAACTTTTGTTTAGCGCTATAGTTAATTATAGCGCTCAATAAAAAATAAAAGGAGCTCACTATATTAATTTGCCGTAAAAAAACTCCTTCACTATTTACCCTAATGTTACTTGTTACCTTAACAAGTAACATACCTGCCCTCACCTATGCACAAGAGGAAACTTGTTCAACTCAGCCACAAACCGTCACGTTTAAGCCAAATACTATTTTTGATGAGTCTGAGCCGGGGATCATATTTTTACATCGTTGGGCAAATGCCATTCATATTGATACTAAGATAATTACCCTCGAAAACGAGGCGGTATTTTTTATTGATAAATGCGAAAAAAACTATGCTGACTTAGCCGAGCTAGAGCGCCATTTACGCAGTAGAAAATACTTGAGAGATGCAAAAGTCACTGCCGATGAAAGCATGGAAAAAATTACCGTTACCACTTGGGATAACTGGTCACTTTTGCCGACAATCAGTTTTGGCCGTCAGGGTGGTGAAAGTAAATACAGTTTTGGTATTAAAGAGCGAAACTTACTCGGGCTAGGTATTGATGCTGAGTTAGAGTCTTATAAAAATTCACAACGCAGTGGCTACAAAGTGAAAACATCTGTGCCTTTGTTTTCTATGAAAAATACTGAGTTAAAATTAAGATTTGCCGATAATGATGACGGCACGCAAAAGTCTCTCTATTTACAAAAACATTTCGCGGGTTTTCATACCAACACTGCCTATAACATTGGCTTTAATGAAGAAAAACGCAATGACACCATTTTTCAAAATGGTGATGAGCAAGCAATTTACAGTCATGAAATCAGCTATAAAACCTTAGATTATGCTTGGTTAGGTTATAATAATAATGAAAGCCTATTGAGATATCATCTGGGTATTACTCAAGATTATGATAAATTTTCAGAGGTTGCTGACCCTAATAACGATTATCCTAATCAATATTTACCACAAGATAGAGAATTTCTTTACCCATGGCTTGGGGTCGATTACCTTGAGAAAGATTTCAAATTACTCACCAATATTCACCTAATCACTCAAATTGAAGACTTTAACCACGGCTGGCAGTTTAACGGACGCTTGGGTTTTAGTGATGGCAGTAAAGAAAACGCAGCATGGGCGTTATTTCAAGGCAAGGTAAATAAAGGTTTTGAATTGCATGATGACGCGCTCTTGCTCATGAGCCTCAACCTTGAAGGGGATATCTACGCAAGCGATCAGCAACGCTTTTTAATGACATTAAACAGTGAATACTTTTATCGATTTACCAAAGCATGGGGGTTTTATCTAAATAACGTTAATGTGCTTAGCCACAATCAATACTTAGACAAGCCAGTCAATATTGGTGGTAACACGGGTTTGCGCGGCTTTCCATTGCAATACCAACATGGTGAACATAGCGTTAAACTGACCAGTGAAATACGCTATTACCCTGAAATAAATTTATTTAAACTATTTGATCTTGCCGGTGCTGCTTTCTTCGATAGTGGCAGAACTTTTGGTGACTCACCCATTGAAAATATCGAAAATACTTGGTTATATTCAATAGGCCTTGGTGCTCGGCTATATTCTCCCCACTCAAGTGGCAGCCATCAAGTCATTCACGTCGACTTTGCTTTTCCGCAAAGCGATAACCCTGACTTGGATAAATTTGAAATCAGGGTGGAAGCGAAGCAGTCCTTTTAAAGCGTTTAAAAAAACAAAAAATAGATTACAAAAAGCGTTTTAGAATACGGTCAATTTGGGCAAAGCAAATTTTTTTAAGTAATTTCTGCGGTTTTTCCGGATAGTCACCCACGCCATCAAGATCATCATAATGATGCACTTGCTTAGTATGTTTCATAATAGCGAGTAATTCTGGAGTTACTTTATCCATCAATAATTTAGAAGGGTCATCAAGTAACAAGCCATTTTCTAAATCCAATGCCCAAGCACGGGGGTTTAAATTACTCCCTGTTAATAAGTGATAACGTTCATCACTGATAATGCCTTTTAAATGAAAGCTATTGTCATCATGTTGCCATAAGTGCACAGATAATAAACCTTGGTCAATAAAGTGCTGATAACGTTTTACAAAGCGCTTTAATAACATTTCGTAAATATAAGGCACAATACCAATAGTGCTAAACGAAGCCTCATCCGCAATATAAAAATCATTGGCCGTTTTATCACCCACCACCAAAGTAATGCTAACGCCACGTTTTAATGCATTAATAACATCGCGAGCTAACACAGGTGGCAAGTTAAAATACGGAGTGAAAATAGTGAGCTTATTTTCACTGCGTTTTATGGTTTTACGGATCACTTTATTCAAGCGATTTTTACGACGGCCATAACCAATTAATGGTGTGATAGAAATAGGGTCAGTCACAATAGTTGACTGCTTATTACTTTCACCCAGTAATTGATAAGCTGATTTTTTTAGCAAAGACTTTAAAGCAATAATATTTCTTTTTTGCTGACTAGGACTTGGTAACTCTACTTGGTTTAATAGTGGCGCAAGTTGTGATTGTACAAAAGTCACGGTTAAGTATTGGCAAAAGCTATTCGCCAGTGTTGACGAGTTTAATTGATAGTATCTATCCAGACGGTATCTGTCGCCTTGCTGCATATAAATATCATTAATGCTTGCGCCGGTATAAAAAACCGAATCATCAAAAACCATACCTTTTAAATGCAAAACGCCAAACAATTCTTTGCGTTTAACACCAATACCGTAAATGTCGATACTTTGCTGATATTGTTGTGCTAATTCAAGGTAGATAGCACGATTACCTAAACTTTCTTTTTCACCAATCAAGCCTCGTTGGCCACGATGAAAATCAACAAAAACTTTAATGGTTAAGTCAGGATTTTTACCTTTGGCTTGATACAAGGCATGCAGTATTTCTCTTCCTGCGTCATCATCTTGTAAATAAAGCGCGGTAATATAAATTCGCTGTTTCGCATTAGCAATTAAAGATAATAATTGCTGTTTGTATTCTTTGGGCGTTGAATAAACTTCAATATCGGCATTACTAACGATCAAATTATTCATTTTAAAGGTCAAAGCGGTAGATCTTAACTGTAAACATGTTTGCAGCAGTATACGTCAGTTTCTATTTTTCTAAAGTAAATTTTGCTAATTGTTGTGACAAGTTATCAGCAAGCTGCAATAAGTGTTTGCCCGCATGAGCCGCATCTTGCGCCCCTTGCATGACTTTATCGGCACCGTCAGCGATATTCGCCGTATGGCTTTCTATATTAGCCACCATTTGGCTTTGTTGATTTACCGCTACCGACACTTGCTCTGAGCCATTAACAATATCAGCAACATTTTGCGTCACTTCAAGGAAAGTTTCGGTAACTTGCTGGGTTTTTTCTACGCCGTTTTCCGCTTGAGCAACCCCTAAATTCATCACTTCAACAGACTTTTGAGCCCCTTGCTGTAACTGTTCGATAATACGCTGAATTTCTGCGGTAGAGTCTTGTGTTCGACTTGCCAAGGTACGTACTTCATCAGCGACAACCGCAAACCCTCGTCCCTGCTCACCGGCTCGTGCCGCCTCAATAGCGGCGTTTAATGCTAATAAGTTTGTTTGATCCGCAATACCTCTGATGACATTAACAAATTCACCAATATCATTACTAAAACCTGCTAGCTCATTTATTACCATTGCCGAGTCATTCACTTCTTGTGATATTTTGTTAATAACCGTCGTTGTTTCACTGATGACATTTTGCCCTTGAATCACATTTTCACTCGCTTGTCCTGTGATATGACTAGCACTTTCAGTACTTTGTGAAATAACAGTGACCGAGTCACTGACTTGTTTTATCGCATCGACCACATTGTGCGTATTTTCTTGTTGGCTCGCTAAGCTTTCTGTCATCACATCAGATAAATCATTAATATTATTCGCAGCTAATTCTAATTGTTGAACCTCTTGAGTAAACTGTATAAGTAATTGATGTATCTTGTGCTGCATCTGATTAAATTTAGCCGCAACATCGCCTAATTCATCTTGTGAATTAAATTCAATGGCTTGAGTAAAGTCTCCTTGCTCTAGTCGTGATGAGGCTTGGTTAATAGCCTCTACATTTTGTTTAATGGATAAATAGATCACCACCAGTAAAAAGGCGGTAATAATTGCTGTGCCCAATAGGATGGTGCTTAACCACACTAACGCCCACAAGCTACTATCACGAATCGTTTGCAGCTTCTCTTTTAATAAAGCACTGCTTTGCTGTGACAAAGTTGCTAGGAGTTGTTGTGATGGTGCTAGTGCTGCTTGAGCTTGTGAAAGTTGCCATTCAATACTATCTGGGGCAATAACCTTAGTGCGTAATGCTTGTTGATAGTCATCAATCGCAGTGGCAATATCTTGAAAGCGGCTTTTATAGTTTTTTGTCCATTGCTCATCAACACGCAATAGCTGTTCATTCGCTTTACTCAAATGTAGTTGTAACTCATCTAAACGCTTATCTAAAGCGACTAATAAGGTGTAACTCTCGGCAGTAAATCCATCATTGTTGATAATACTTGCTGTCAGTTCACCCGTTCTAGATAAATACTCAATTAATGCCGGAAAACCCTGAACCACCATACTGGACAAATAAAAAGCACTGGTTTGACTTTCACGGCTTAAACCACTGTAAGCGGCAACATTTTCTCTAAAAGCTAATGTTTGCTCAAATAATAATGATCGTTGCTGATAGGCACTTAATGAGTCATCTTTTGATGCAAGTATACCGTTTAGCTCTCTAATAGCTGCTGACAGCTCTTTAGCAAAGGGACTTGCTAAAACTAACTTACTAAGTGCTCCGGCTTGGTTATTTGCCGCTTCTTGCGATTGTAGTTTTTGTTCAACGGCAACGGTCGCGTTTACTAACGCTAATCCTTCCATCTCGAGATCATACTGGCTAATTTGTTGCCATTGTTTAGCAACAATCCACCAAGCACTGGCAACAATTGGGATATAAAAGATCAATGCTAATAAAGAAAATTTCCCTTTAAAAGCAAGTTTATTGGTTAAAGTGATTGCAGGAGAAAATATCGCCATCATTATTATTATCCATCTGTCTTTTAATTTAACTATAAGCGCAAAATGCAGCTAGCCACGAATTAAAAGTATAGACCCTGAATAACAATAAAAACTTCCTTGTTTTTAAATCAATATTTTTTTGTGAAAAAGTTAGATAACCATCGCTAATTCAGCCGCTTGGCGAATAGCACGTTTAGCATCAAGTTCCGCAGCGACATTAGCACCACCAATTAGATGCACATTCATGCCACCCGCTTCGAGTGCGTTTTGCAAATCACGGTTAGATTCTTGCCCGGCACAAATCACTACGTTATCAACATCAAGCATTTGTTCTTTGCCGTTTACTTCAATCAGTAATCCGTCATCAGTAATCGATTTATACGTCACGCCTGGCATCATATTTACGCCGTGCTTCACTAAGTTAGCTCTATGCACCCAACCTGAAGTTTTGCCTAAGCCTTTACCTACTTTACTGGTTTTACGTTGTAATAAAGTAATTTCACGCTTAGTGTCTATCTTTTCGAAAAGTTTGCCATTGTCTAAAGCGCCTGACTCTTGATAACTTTTATCAACTCCCCAGTGGCTTAACCATTCATCTGCATTCGTCGTTAAAGACTCACCCGACTCAGCAAGGTATGTTGAAACATCAAAGCCGATACCGCCAGCACCAATCACAGCGACTTTTTGACCTACGGCCACTTTATCGCGTAGTACTTGTAAGTAACTCAAAACTTTAGGGTGGTCTATACCTTCAATATCTAATTTTCTCGGTTTGATCCCTGTCGCTAAAATCACTTCATCAAAACCCGCCGCTAACAAACTCTCAGCACTTTGCTCGCTGTTTAAATGAACAGGAATATCATGCTTACTAAGCTGTTTGTTAAAGTATCGTAAGGTTTCATAAAACTCTTCCTTACCGGGAATTTGTTTAGCGACATTAAACTGGCCACCAATTTCACTGATTTTATCAAACAGCTCAACTTTATGACCGCGTTCAGTGGCATAGACACTAAATGCTAAGCCTGCAGGCCCCGCACCAATTACCGCTAATTTTTTACTTTGTTTGGTTTGATCAAAGTTAAGCTCTGTTTCATAACACGCTCTAGGGTTAACTAAACAAGACGCTCGCTTTTGTTCGAACACATGATCTAAACAAGCCTGGTTACAACCAATACATGTATTGATTTCATCAGATTTATTCGCTGCCGCCTTATTCACAAAATCAGCATCGGCTAAAAATGGTCGCGCCATTGAAACTACATCAGCTTGTCCAGATGACAATACCTGCTCTGCTACTTCAGGCGTATTAATACGGTTTGTGGTAACGAGGGGAATAGACACTTCTTTTTTCATACGTTCAGTAACCCAAGTGAACGCAGCTCTTGGTACTGAAGTAACTATGGTAGGCACTCGTGCTTCATGCCAACCAATGCCAGTATTAATTAAGGTTGCTCCGGCTTGCTCTACCGCTTTCGCCATAGTCACCACTTCATCCCAACTGTTGCCCCCTTCAACTAAATCCAACATTGATAAGCGGAAAATAATAATAAAGTTTTTGCCTACTTTTTCACGTACCGCTTTTATTGTTTCGATGGCTAAACGCATTCTATTTTCAATACTGCCGCCCCATTCATCATCACGTTGATTGGTGCGTAAACAAGCAAACTGATTAATTAAATAACCTTCACTTCCCATAATTTCAACACCGTCATAGCCAGCTTTGGCTGCTAAATTAGACGCATGCGCATAATCTTTTATGGTTGACAGTATTTGTCTGTTTGACATTGCTTTAGGAGTAAAAGGGGTAATAGGTGACTTAATCTTACTCGGGCCGACACTGAATGGATGATAAGCATAACGACCGGTATGTAGTAGCTGTAAACAAATTTTTGTTGGGTATTTATGTACCGCATCAGTGACCTGCTTGTGCTTATTCACATGCCAAAAATGCGATAACTCACTACCAAAAGGGGCTATTCTGCCACGCTTATTTGGGCTGACACCACCGGTAACGATCAAACCAACACCGCCTTTAGCTCGCTCTTCGTAAAAAGCGGCAAGTTTGGCAAAACCACCTTTTTCTTCTTCTAACCCTGTGTGCATTGAGCCCATCAAGGTTCGGTTGGCTAGTTGCGTGAAACCTAAATCTAATGGCGCTAGTAAATGTGGAAACGCATTTTCCGTATTGTTATCAGTCATTGTTGCTCTCATTTTATCTTCTTGGTCAAACCAGTGTTGATAATTTACCCACCTTTTTTCGATATTACAAGATAATTTTGACACCTGTCAGATTGATTAATTAGAATTACTGTTATCTCAATAATAGTAGTAGAATACAGATCATTGAAAATAATATATTTAATAGAAAATGAGCCAAGCAAAGATTAATAAAAACACCCTGATGGCATTAATTATTAGTGAGTTAAAACAAGAGCTCAATCAAGCTATTAATGCTGCGAACGCTGCCCATGCAGAAGCAACCGATGATGAAAGCATTGCGGAAACTCAATACGATACCTTGGCTATTGAAGCCAGCTATTTAGCTGAAGGGCAATCAAGAAGAATTGAATTATTAAAAAGTGAAATTCAAGCATATCAACAATTAAACATCGTTAGCTTTATTAACGACAAACCTATTGATCTCAGTGCCTTAGTTCAATTATCTACCGGATTAAAAGAGCGTAAATGGTTATTTATTGGTCCTGCTGCAGGTGGCTTTACTTGTCAATTAGCCGGGCAAATTATTACGGTGATCACTCCTAAATCTCCTCTTGGCATTGCCTTGATGGATAAACAGCAAGATGATGATGTTGAAATTAATCTTGCGAAAGACAGGTCACATGATTATATTGTAACAATCCAGTAACATCTTCTACATCAATAAGATAAAGAAATTATTCACTTTAGCTGAAAAATCATTAAAGCTTGACTAAGCTTAGCGTTGAACTTTATCTGAGTGTTATAACCAAGTGAGTTAACATTCTTATAATTTGTATTTTTAATCACATCATTACCCTTTATCTACGGAAACATGCATGCACAAAAACATATTACAGTCATTTTGGAAGCAAATATTAACACTGACTGTTCTTGCTATATTGATAATAAGTACACTGGTGCCAGTTATATTCCAAGAAAGCACAACAAAAGAAGCCATTTTTGTTGCCAAAGATACTGCTAAGCAATATGCATTGTTAAGAAATTACTACACAAAAAATGTTATCAGTAAGCTTAATATCACCGAACAATTAAACGCCTCAAGCGATCATAAAAACTCTAACAACCACATCCCTTTACCGGCAACCATGATTCATGAGCTGAGTGAATTATCACAGCAAAGTGATTTAAAGATTAAACTCTATTCCGCTTTTCCATTTCCAGACAGAGCTCAAAGAAAGCTTGATGATTTTCAACAACAGGCATGGCAGCAATTAAACTTAACCCCTAATGAGCCTTTTGTAGTTACTCAAAAAATAAATGGAATTAGCACTGTACGAGTAGCGATTGCTGATATTTTAACAGAGCAAGCATGCGTAGATTGCCATAATACTCATCCATTAACCCCTAAAGTGGGCTGGCAGTTAGGAGATGTTCGTGGCGTTTTGGAAGTTAACATCCCCATTGACCAACAGATAGATTGGGCCAAGCAAGCGAGTTATAAAACCATTGCTTTGTTAGTGATAACCTTAGTGATTCTACTCATTATTTTATTAGTGCTATTTAATAAAGAAATGCAAGCTAGGCTCCGCAGTTTAATGGCACCATTAAAAAATCAAAAATTTGCCCTAAATGCTCACTCCTTAATTTCTATGGCAGAT